>CAINDP010000214.1 GCA_903847405.1 uncultured Myxococcales bacterium
CAGGGACAGGCGGCGGCCGACGGTCCGCCCGGCGTCCGCCAGGTGCTGCAGGGCCGCGATGGCCGCCTCGGGCCGCGGGGCGTTTCGGCCCTGGTGGGCGGCCATCGTGATCGTGGCGCCGGACAGGCCCGCCCGGACCAGCGTCCGCGCCGCCTCCTCGTCCAGGCCCCACCCGGTCGTCGACAGGTGCGGCATCAGTCCCAGCGACGCGGCCCGGGACACCAGATCGGGCAGGTCGGGGTCCAGCATCGGTTCCCCGCCCGTGAAGGTCACGGCCAGGCATCCCAGGGCGGCGAATCCCTCCAGCACCCGGACCTTCGCCGGGGCGTCCAGTTCGGGAATGGACGCCGCGCCTTCGCGCCGGTGGGGGACATCGCAGAAGTCGCACCGGTGGGGGCACGAACGGGTGACGGCCAGGATGCCCAGGACCGGGCCCGCCAGGGGCCGCCCCAGCGCACGTCCCGCCCGCAGGGCCAGGAAGCGCGCGGCGGCCGTCAGGACCAGGGCCGGGTGCCCGCCCCGCAAGGCGCGATCCACGATGGCGCCGACGTAGGACTTCCTCATCCCCGCGCACCCAGCCGGTCCCGGGCCAGGCGCCAGCCCATCCGGATCCCCTGCGCCAGCACCCGGGGATCGGCGATGCGACGCGCCATGCGGGCCAGGAACCGGGGCCGCAGGACGAAGCGGCGCAGCAGTTCGGTCCGCAGTGCGACCAGCCGTTCGACGGACACCGTGGGCGTGGGGGCGGCAGGACGCGCGCAGGCGTCGCCCGGGGTCGCGTCGGGGGCCAGCACGCCGGCCGCGATCATGTCCTCGCGGATCCGGGTTCCCGGGAAGGGGTACGGGAACAGGATTTCGGCCAGGTCCGGGTCGATGTCCAGGAAGCCTTCGAACCCGCGCCGGATGCGGGCCTCGTCCTCCCAGGGGAACCCGATCATCAGGTAGCCCAGCGACAGGATCCCGTGCCGGCGCAGCAGGGCGGTGGCGGCCCGGGCCTGGTCCACGCGGGTCCCCTTGCCGATCCGCCGCAGCGTGTCGTCGTCGCCGCTTTCGATGCCCAGGCTGACGCCCCAGCAGCCCGCGCGGCGCATCCAGGCCACCCGGGCCTCGTCCAGGCAGTCCACCCGGCTGTTGCAGACCCACCGGATCGGCAGGCCCGTGGCGATCAGCTCGCGGCACAGGGTTTCCACCCACGCCCCGTCCAGCGTGAAGGTGTCGGCCAGGAACAGGAAGTCCCGGATGCCGAAGCGCCGGTGGCAGTCCTCGACCTCGGCCCGGATCGATGCGGGGGAGCGCCGGCGCACGGTCGTGCCGTTTTCCAGGGACGCCAGGCAGTACGAGCACCCGAAGGGGCACCCCCGGGCGGTGACCAGCGTCGTCTGGGGCGTCCCGGTGTCGGCCCGCGTGTACAGTTCGTTCTTCAAGAGGTGCCGCGCCGGTCGGGGCAGGTCGTCCAGGACCGCGGGGACCGGCGGGGCGGATGCCACAACCCCGTCCACGCGCCAGGCCGCGCCGGGCACCCCGTTCCACGAGCCCTGGCGGGCGAACGCGACGAAGGCCGCATCGGCTTCGTGGAACACCACCACGTCCAGGGCGGGGAACCGCCGCAGGGCGCCACAGGGGTCCAGGCCGAAGGACGCGCCCCGGGCCACGATCGTCGCCCCCGGGTTGTCCGCCTTCACTGCCGCCAGGAACGCGACGTCCGCGTCCAGCGTGGGGACCGTGGCCTGGGTGCACACCAGGTCGGGCCGCAGGGCGGCGATGCGCGCCAGGACCGCGGGCTGCGACAGCCCCTCGGCCGGGGCGTCCACGATCGCCGCGAACCAGCCCGCCGCTTCCAGGATCGCCGCGTCCTGGGCCAGGTCGAGGGGCGGTCGCAGGGTGTGGATCGCCAGTCCCGTGGTGCTGCCCTGGCAGCGCTCCTCGCGGACATAGAACCCGACGGGTGGCACGACGAATACGGCGCGGCCGGCCATGTCAGCCCTCAGTCTGGCGCCCCACGAGCCTCGACGCGACCTTGTGGGCCAGGAACCGGGCGTGCTCGACGCTGCGGACCTCGCGGGCCAGGCCCCAGAGGATCGACGGCCGCAGGTAGAATTCCGCGTAGGCACGCCACAGGGCGCGGCGCAACTGCTGCTCGGACACCCCGTCGGGCGTGAAGGGGATGGCCCGGGCCGCGGGCGTCAACTGGTCGTACCGCAACCCTTCCAGCACGCCCGCCGCCCGCAGTTCGTCGAACAGGGGGCTGCCCGGCAGCGGGAGGTACACCGCGAAGTAGGCCCGGCCCAGGCCGATGCGCTTGGCGTACGCGATCGTCTTGCCGATGTCCGCGAGGGTTTCGCCCGGCAATCCCAGGATGAAGTTGCCCGTGACGCGGATGTTCGAGTTTTCCTTGATCAGGCGGATGCCCGCCTCCATCTCCTCCAGCGTCACCCGGCGGTCCATGCTGTCCAGCACGCGCTGGCTGCCCGAGTCCACCCCCACGGTCAGGGAGTAGCACCCGGTCCGTTCCAGCAGGCGCACGAGGTCCGCGTCCAGCTTGTCCAGGCGCACGCCGTTCGGCAGCGACAGGGCCAGCCGCAGGTCCCGGGACAGCAGCGCCTCGCAGACCCCGACCGCGTGGGCCCGTTTCAGCGTGAAGTTGTCGTCCAGGATCTGCAGTTCCCGGATTCCGTGGTCGCGGACCAGCAGGGCGACTTCCTGGGCGACGTTGTCGGGGCTGCGGTACCGGACGGTCCGGATCGGGCCGCCGCCGACGCCCGACGCGCAGAAGCGGCAACTGTACGGGCAGCCCCGGGACGTGATGATCGGGGCGACCGGCAGCGCGGCCACGAAGCCGCCCTGGGGCGCGGCCGGGTACAGCGACGGCGCGATGTGACGCCAGGCGGGCAGGGGCAGGTCGTCCAGGTCGGAAACGACGGCGCAGGGGCCCCGGACGATCCCGTCGGCCGTGCGGCGATACAGTTCGGGCACGTCGGGGGATGCGTTCGGATCGTCGCGCAGGGACGCCGCCAGGGCGGGCAGGGTGCCCTCGCACTCGGACGCCAGCGCGAAGTCCACGGCCGGTTCCTGGTCCAGCACTTCCCGGGGCAAGGCCGACACGTGCCGGCCGCCGACGACGACGCGGACGCGGGGATCCGCCGCCTTGATGGCCTGGGCCACGGCGCGGGCCGCCTCCCAGCCGCACGAGTAGACCTGGATCCCGACCAGGTCCCACTGCTGCGACGTCGCCACCTGGATCACCCGCGCCCGGTTCCATCCCTTGAACGCCACGTCGGCGACGTGCACCTCGTGGCCCGCCGCCTCGAGGGAGGCGGCCAGAAGGCCCAGGGGAAGGTTCGGGGCCCGCACCAGGCTGACGTCGGGGTTGACCAGCAATACGCGCATCAGGTCGCACCCCCGGAACCCTGGCACGGCCGGGGCGCCTGGGCCTTCGCCGTGTTGCCGCGAGGCCGCGGGACCATCTTGACCAGGCTGCGCAGGCCCAGGGCCACCAGGTAGTCCGGCCGGGGATGCCGGTGGAAGATCCGGGCGATGCGGATCGGGTCCAGGTAGAAGCGGCGATAGGCGGAACGGTGCAGGCCGAACAGTTCGGCGTCGGTCATGGCGCTGAGGTTGTACCCGCCCCGGAAGAAGTCCAGGTCCTCGAATTCCGTTTCGGGGATGCCGCGTTTCCGCAGCAGGTCCAGGTACATTTCGAACAGGGGCGTCCCCTCGAAGGGCGTGACCATGAAGAAGTACGCCTGGTGCAGGGGGCTGCGGACCGCGTAGTCCACCGTCGCCCGCGCCTCCGCCAGCGTTTCCGTCGGGAACCCCAGCATGAACCCGCCGCAGGCGAACATCCCCGCATCCACGGCGTGGCCGATGTTCGCGCGGACCTTGTCCAGGTCCAGGTTCTTTTTCATCACCTGCTGGATCCGCGGCGTGGCGCTTTCGACGATCAGGGCCACGGCCAGGGTCCCGGCCTTGCGCAGCAGGCGGATCTGCCGCTCGTCCAGGATGTCGGTCCGCAGGCCGTTCGGGAAGTGCAGGGCGGGGTCGATCCGCATCGCGATGATGCCTTCCAGGATTTCCGTCATCCGGGCGGCGTCGAGGTTGAAGATATCGTCCATGAACTCGAATTCGCGGATCCCGAAGCGCCGGTGGATTTCGGCGATTTCCGCCAGCACGTTGCCGGGCGACCGGGGCCGGAAGACGCGCCCGTGGACGTTGTGGCAGTAGATGCAGCGGAAGGGGCATCCGCGGGAGGTCGAGATGGGCAGGTAGGGCCGGCGGCCCATCGTGGACATCGAGCGGTTGCGGGCATAGAAATCGATGTCGATGAGGTCCCAGGCCGGGAAGGGCAGCGAATCCAGGTCCTGGATGGACGCCCGGGCCGGCGCCAGCCCCAGGGTCCCGTCGTCGGCCAGCCAGGCCACGCCGGGGACCTGCCGCGGGTCCCGTCCCCCGGTGGTCAGGGCCTGGATCAGTTCCGGGAACGTGACCTCGCCCTCGCCCACGACGGCGTAGTCGATCGAGGGCTGGTGCACGCAGCGCAGCGGGTAGGCCGTCGCGTGGGGCCCGCCGACGACGATGGGCGTGCCCGGGCACTCGGCGCGGCAGACCTCGGCCATCGCCTGCATCGCCCGGGCCTCGAAGGTCACCGAACTGAGGCCGATCACCTGGGGCCGGAAGGCCCGCAGCGTTTCCCGCAGGCCGTCGAACTCGTCCCAGACCAGGCCCTGGTCGTGCAGGCGCACCTCGTGGCCCCCCCCGCGAAGCACGGAGGCGATGTACAGCAGGCCGAGGGGGGGGACGACGTTGTCCAGTTCGAAGGTCAGGAATCTCGGCTTGATCAGAAGGACCCGGGCCACTGGCCAGACTCGCTGTTCGCGGCGAGTCATTTAGGTCCGCGGAGCGTGATTTGTCAAGCGGAGCGGTCGCTGCGGAACCCCCGAATCGACATGCGCCCGACGTTCCCGTCGAGCGGTCATTCCGACAGGTCGGCGGCGCAGCGGAAGCCCATGTAACTGGCGGCGAGGTCCGGGGACTTGGGGGCCCGGTAGAAGGTCGTCAGGCTGGCGGCGACGTCGGACCAGGCTTCGCCCTTCTTGACCTGCCGGCTGCACGGGCCGGAACCGTCGGTCCAGGCCGTTCCATCGGTCGGCGCGCCGAAGTAGCTGTCGTGGTAGCAGTCCGCGACCCACTCTGCGGCGTTCCCGGCCAGGTCGCGCACGCCGAAGGGCGAGGCGTCGTCGGCGGTGTGGAACGTGTCCGGGCCCCCGATCCAGCCCGACGCGGCCCGCGCCCGCACGCTGCCGTCGAAGAACCCGACGGGGGTCGTCGGGCCTCCGGCGGCGTCGACCGCGGCGCCCGTCGTCGCCTGGAAGGGGTTGAACGACTCGGCGTAGTTCGCGACGTTGCCGTCGATGAAGCCGGTCCCCCACGGATACCAGGCGCCCTTCGGGCATTCCACCGGGCCCGTCGCCGCATACTCCCACTCGGATTCCGTGGGCAGGCGGCTGCCGATCCAACGGCAGTACGACTGGGCGGCCCGGGCGCCAACGCACAGGATCGGGTGGTTGCCGCCGCGCCTCGGGCCCATCGGGTCCAGGTCGATGTTGTCGATGCAGTGCAGCAGCGGCGGGCAGGCCTGGGCCGACACGCAGCGGGCGTACTCGGCGGTGGTCACCTCGTATTGCTGGATGGCGTACGGGCGCGTCAGCGTGACGGGATGACAGGGACCCAGGGACGAGGGGCCGTGGTCGGATCCCTGCCGGAACGTGCCGGTCGACCCGGGTGCCACGACGATCCGGAACGCGTTCGTGATCTGGGCGTCGGTGCAGCGTGCCCCCGATTCGACCGCGCGCCCGGCGCGGCACCCGCAGCGGGGCAGGCCGTCGATCTGCACGCAGTCCTCGTCCTTGTCGCATGCCTCGCCGCACGAGGCGAGCGGGCTGCATTCCTCCGCGCCCTGGCCGGACCAGCCGGGCAGGCAGGACCCGCAGGTTCCGTCGTCCCGGCAGGCTCGATGCCGGTCGAGGCACGTGCCGCACGAAGGATCCCGGGCCGGAAGTCCGCACGCGGCGAATTCGGCCACGCAGCGGCCCCGGTGGCGCTGCAGGCTGACGCACTCCAGGGCCGCCAGGCCGGCGGGGCACTGCATCGACAGGCACAGGAACGGGTTGGGCGCCCGGGCGCAGGTCGCCAGGCAGGGATCGGCGCCGTCCTCGCCGCAGTGCTCCCGGGCGCACCGCGCGACGCCGTCGAGGGTGCAGGCCGCGCAGTCCGGCGGGATCGTGACGAGGCATTGCGGATCGCAGGCCAGCAGGCTGGCGCACCGGGGCCCGCAGGCCGCCAGCCCCGCGCACAGAGGTTGTGGCGTCGCGTCGGCGTCGTCGGTCGTGTCGTCGGGGGGGGCGGCGTCGTCCGGAAGTTCGCCGGCATCGGCATCCGGGATGCCGGGATCCGCCTGGAAGTCCGGCGTGTCGAGCGTGGGTCCGGTACCCTCTGCGATGTCGGCGGACTCCGGCACATCCGGTGATCCCCACTCATCCTGCGGGACAAACGGGACGAAGCCACTGCCGCAGGCAGCCGCCAGGAGCAGGCCCAGGGCGGGACTCCCCGTCCACACCGTCCGGCGCCCGGGACCGCGCATCATCGCGACCTCACTCCAGGGGGCCCTTGGACCAATCCGTGGCTCGACGGGCGTCCAGCGGTTGCAGCGCGGCGTCCAGCACCACGACGTTCGCGCCCCAGGCTTCGTGGGGCCCCGGTTCGTCCAGCAGCACGTACCCCGTCGGCGCTCCCGGCACGCCCAGGCGGATCAGGAAATCCTCGGACTCGTTGTGGCGCAGGGTCGCGTACGTGACGTCGAATGCCCCCGAGGCGACCTGGGTCGTGCCGGCCGGCGTCGTCACCCGGGCCTCGAGGATCGTCACGGAGCCGGACTCCACAAGCTGGGGGCGGTGGCCGATGCGGATCTCGATGGCGGACACCGGGAACGTCGGGTCGTCGATCCGGGCCCGGTGGACCCAGGGATCCAGCCAGTCCATGCGGCACGGGGCCATCGGCATCCGGTCTTCCGCGACGTCGCCCGTTCCGGGGTAGACCTCGAAACCGCTGGATTCGGCGGCCAGCGAGACCAGACCTCCCTTCGGCGCCACGCCGACGTCCGCCGTCACCCGGTGCCGCCACCGGACCCGCACCGGCGCCTCGGCCGAGCCGAAGTCCTGCTGGTAACCGAACTCGTACACGTCGATCCACGTGCTGGAAACGGCCAGCGTGAAGCGCCCCGGGCCCAGGGCGGGCAGGGGGACGCCTTCCGGGCCGAACTCCAGCGACTGGATCCAGGACGCCTCGATCGGGAACGCCGAAGGGTCGAACGGCAGGGCCCGTGTGCCGGACTCCAGGTGCAGGCGCGCTCCCAGGTCCCTTTGCCGCCAGACGGAACGGTCGTCCACGAAGGTCCCGCACAACGGCGAGGACGTCGGGGTCGATACCAGGACGTCGCTGGACGCCTGGGCCTCGGACAGCAGGAACGGCCGGATCTGCTTGATCGTGAACCCGCCCGACTCCAGGCGCTTCCACTCGAGGTCCAGCAGGACGTCCTCGCGGGCACGGCCGCCCAGGTCGTCGATGGGGAAGGCGTCCCGCAGGGGAGCGGCCAGGCGGACGAGTTCCTGGATGTCCTCCTGCCGCAGGGCGACCTGGCCCGGGGCGACCAGGTTCGAGGTTCCGATGCGGACCGACGTGGCCACGGTTCCGTCCCAGCCCACCAGGTCGGTTTCGGTCAGCGCCCCTTCGGGCGGCGACACCACGTCCACGTCCATCCACTGGGCGTTCACGACGAATCGGCGGTCGCCGGCCGCCCAGGGGACGGCCGTGAACAGGACGCCGTTGGCCGCCTCCCGGTCGATGCGGTCGTTCACCAGGATCGCCATGGCGGCCCGGGTCGGGTCGATCCGGTGGTACGCCTGCTCTTCCCAGGCCCGGAAGTTCCAGAGGCTGGACCACACCCGGACCAGAGCCTTCCCGATCGGCCGGGGCGCGTCCTTGTTCGGATCGCAGCGGGAGGGACCCGGGGGATCGCCGGCGAAGTCCAGGGCGCAGGCGGAGGTCGAGTCGTACAGGCCCGCCCCCGAGAACCCCAGCGAGTCTTCCAGGTTGGACGACGACCGGAAGCGGACCATGGCGGAGGGAGACCCGAAGACATCGGCGATGCGGGTCGCCAGGACATCCACGAGGCCCTCCGGCAGGACCGCGTGGTCGACGGCATGGGTCGCCAGTTCCCCCAGGGCCTGGTGCCGCAGCCCCTGGTTCTGGGCCAGGATCGGGTCGGCCGCGATGGACGCCAGGCGCTGGGCGTAGGTCATCGTGCGCCCGTCCGCCAGGGTCAGGCGATTCTGTTCGACGAACCGCAGGTACCAGGTGAACGGGATGGCGAACCCCTTCACCCGGGCCGCTTCCGGGAGGTATCGGTACAGGACCGCCAGGTTCGTCGCCTTGCTGCCGAACCGCCGCCGCGCCGCCTTCCGGGCCGCAGGCGTTTCCCCCTCGATTTCGGCGATCTTCGGCAGGCCCTCGAAGGTTTCGTCGAGGACGTCGTCCAGTTCCACATTCGGGCGGGTGGCGGCGCGGAACGCCTCGGCCTCGGCGGCGTCGGCCTCCCCGATTGCATAGCCGCCGTCGAACGCGTCCAGCCGGACCAGGCGCCCTTCATGGGCGGCGAGGCGCGTCGTCGCATCCGGGAGGTAGAGGTTCGGCGCCCCCCGCCGGGCGGTCCGGATCGCGACGTGGTTCAGCGGGGCCTGGGGGCCTCCGGTGACCACGGCCGCGACGATCGTTTCGATGTCCGTCGGCGGCGAGTCGATGACGACGATGTCCGTCCAGGCCAGGGTGCCCGCCGCCTGGGCCTCCCGGAAGTCCGCCAGGCGGAAGATGCGGACGACGCCGTAGGCCGTTCCCGGGCTGTATACCTCGATGCCCGGCTCCCTCCGCTGGACCACGCGGATCGGGAACCCCGGGGCGGGCCAGGCCGAAACGCGGTCGATTTCCGAGGGGGACGTCAGCAGGTACGCCGGCGGGGCACCGTCCAGAAGGACGGTCAGGCGGGTGTGCAGCGCCGCCAGTTCCCCGGCCGTCAACCGCTCCGCTTCGTCCAGGGGGTCGGTTGCCACCGTGAACCCGTACCCGCCCCCATCGGCGAACCGGAACAGCGATCCCGTGAAGTACGCACGCGTCGCCCGCCGGAGGACCAGATCCTGGTACGAGGCCGTGTCCAGCCGGGGGAACAACTCCGGGAAGGCGGCCCGCAGGAAGTCCTCGTGCAGCGGATGCAGGTTCACGTCCTGGACCAGCGGCGGCAGCGTTCCCGCCCCGGGCTCGACGGGCGCGGTGAACTTCGTGACGCGGTCCACGCCGGACCACGGGGCGTCGGGTACCGAAAGGGTGTCGAAGGTCGCGGCATCCACCCGGCCATCGACGCAGACCGCCCGGCCCCACCGCTGGTTCACGGCGTTGCAGGGACCGTCCCCGGGGGTTGGCGAGGGCGTGGGGGTTTCGAAGAACCGGGTCGGGGCCACGTTGGGGGCGCCGGCCGTCGGGTGCAGGATCGCGAAGGTCCCGGGCGCTTCCGGCAGCCGTCCCCACGACTGGCTTTCGTGGACGACCGGCAGGGCGACCGATGCGTGCACCGTTCCGTCCGGTCCCGACAGGTAGACAGTGTCATCGCCGCACGCCAGGCCGAACGGAAAGTCGCGGTCGCGGTACAGGATCCGGAAGCCGCCCGGTTCCAGCGGCGGGGCGGGCGGAAGGAGGACGGCACGGTCGGGGTCCAACGCCGGTTCCCGGTCCGCGACCTTCCATCCGTCCAGATTCACCGGCACGCTGCCGAGGTTCGCGAGTTCGACCCAGTCGTCCCCGGCGCAGGACACCTCGTGGATCACGATGCCCGACACGTCTGCGGAGCCGCCGGATCCACCGTGGCAGGCGGCCACGAGGGCCAGGAGGAACAGGGGCAGGCGCACCCCAAGCCCGTGCCGTATCGACGGACGGCCGCGAAGGGACGTTTCGCGGAGGTCGCCCCGGCGTTCCACTCGAGCCTCTGGCTGGAAGTCTTGACGCATGCGACTGGGGGTATCCTAGGACGTACGTGGTCCGAAATCCAATCACTGCCGCCGCTTCGCTGGATCGTCCCGAGTCGGCTTCGTCTGCGGCGAGAGTTTCCTGCGGAAACCCATCGCCTGCGCCTGCGCGCTCGGGTGGGGCGGTTGACGGGCGCGGATCCAAGCCGCTACCATGCCCCGGACAGGCCTGGGACCAGCCGATTCACGAGGGCCGGATGACGGGTTCCGACATTCCGGAAGGCGAGGGCCCCCTGTCCTCGGCGCCTCAGGATTCCCTCCTGATGAAACGCCTGCGGGACGTGGTTCGGGCGGTTCGGGACAGCCCCGATCCCCTGGATTCCCCGGTGGGCATCGACTTCCAGCCGATGTCGGGCCCGGAGCACCTCGAACTCTGGCGGTCCCGCCTGGCCCGCCGCGACGACGGGCGACCGGCACGCATCGTCCTGTACGTTCACGTGCCCTTCTGCGCCCAGGTCTGCTCCTACTGCATGTTCGCGTCCACCCGGCTGGAGGCGGCCGCGGACCTCGACGGGTACGTGGAGGCGCTGGCGCGGGAGGCGGCGCTGTGGGGGGAGGGCCTCGACCGTCCGGAGGTATCCACGATCCACGTGGGCGGGGGCACGCCCAGCCTCCTGTCGCCCGACCAGATCGACCGGGCGTTCGGCGCCCTCCGGACGGCCTTCCCGGTCGCGCCGGGCTTTCGCTTCGGCGTCGAGATGCATCCGGCGTCGACCACGCGGGCCAAGGCCGAAGCGCTGCGTCGTCACGGCGTGGATCGCGTCAGCCTGGGGGTCCAGTCGTTCCGGCCGGAGGTGCTGGCAGCCATCGGGCGTCGCGGCCAGACGGCGGATCGCGTCGCCTCCGCGGTGGCCGTCGTCCGGGAGGCCGGAATCCCCTCGGTGAACCTGGACCTGCTGGCGGGCCTCCCGGGCGAAACCGAGGAGTCCTTCGCGGACGGGATCCGGCGGGCCCTGGCCCTGGGTACCCAGACCCTGACGCTGAACCGCTACCTGGTCGAGGGGTCCCCCCTGGCCGGGGCGTGGGAATCGGGACCGGAGGCCGCGGCGATCGCCGACCGGATGCTGCTGGCGGCGGATCGGATCATCCGTGCCACCCGCACGCCGCTTTCGCCTCCCGAAGCCCTGCGGCTGCCGGGGTACGGCACCCAGTACGTGTTCGATCGCGCC
>CAINDP010000215.1 GCA_903847405.1 uncultured Myxococcales bacterium
CGCGGATCGTCGGCGGACACGGGGCCCGTCGTGGACGGCCGCGGCTGGGGCCCGGGCAGCAGTTCCACCAGGTGGTCCAGGAACGGCTCGATCCCGAAGTTGGTCATGGCGCTGCCGAAGAAGACCGGCGACGCCTTCCCATGCAGGAACGCCTCGGCGTCGAATTCGTGCCCCGCCAGGTCCAGCAGGTCCAGTTCCTCGCGCAGGCGCTCGGCGACCCGCGGGCCCACTTCGGCCTCCAGGTCGGCGCCGGTGCCCTCCACGGCCCGCATCGGAATGGGGCGATCGGCCTTGTCCAGGCGTTCGAACAGCAGCGACGTGGCGGATGCCCGGTCGTACACCCCGGCGAACTCCGGGCCCGACCCGACGGGCCAGTTCATCGCGCTGCAGGGCAGTTCCAGCACGCGCTCGATTTCGTCCAGGAGGTCCATGGGGTCCTTCCCGAACCGGTCCATCTTGTTCACGAACGTGGCGATCGGAATGCCGCGCTGACGGCACACCTGGAACAGCCGGATCGTCTGGGCCTCGACTCCCTTGGCCGAGTCGATCAGCAGGACCGCCGCGTCCACGGCCGCCAGCGTCCGGTAGGTGTCCTCGCTGAAGTCGTTGTGGCCGGGGGTGTCCAGCAGGTTCACGCACCGGCCGCGGTAGTCGAACTGCAGCACGGAGGTCGAAATGCTGATGCCGCGCTGGCGCTCCAGTTCCATCCAGTCGCTGGTGGTCTGGCGCCCGCCGCCCCGCTGCTTGACCGCGCCGGCCAGGTGGATGGCGCCGCCGTACATCAGCAGTTTTTCGGTCAGGGTGGTCTTGCCGGCATCGGGGTGCGAGATGATGGCGAAGGTCCGGCGTCGTGCGGTTTCGCGATTCAGGGTTGTCGGGTCCAATGAAATCCTCGGGTACGGTGGCCAAAGCGCGGCAGACTGTAGCGACATTTGGCGCGAAGGGCAAACCCCGCGCCGGCCGCCCCCTACCCGTTCGCCTCCGCCTCGATCGCCTCCCACGCGGCCCAGGCCGCCGTGACCTCGACCTGCAGGGCGGCGTAGCGTTCGGACACCACCTTCCATCGCGGGGCATCCTGGTACAGCACCGGGTCGGACATCGACACCTCGACTTCCTTGAACTGGGCCTCCAGGACCTCGATCCGGCCCTGGGCCTCGCTCAGCCGGCGCTCCCGCTTCAGGCCGGCCTTCAGGGCCTCCTTGCGCTCGGCGTAGGACTGCTTCTTTTCGTCGGCCCCCGCGGGCATGCCCGGCCGCTGGACCTCCCGGTGCTCGACGCGCAGTTCCTGGTGGCCGCCGTCCCCGGCCTCGGCCTTGGACTGCAGGAAGGCGCCGTAGTTGCCCGGCCAGGACACCACCTCGCCACCGCCGATTTCCAGGACCCGGGTGGCCAGGTGATCGACGAAGTGGCGATCGTGGGACACGAACACGATCGTCCCGGTATAGCGCTCCAGGGACTGCAGCAGCACGTCCTTGGACTTCAGGTCCAGGTGGTTCGTGGGTTCGTCCAGCAGCAGCAGGTTCGCCGGGCGCAGCAGCAGGATCGCCAGGGCCAGGCGGTTGCGCTCGCCGCCCGACAGGACGGTCACCTGCTTGTGGACGTCGTCCCCCGTGAACAGGAACGACCCCAGGATGTCGCGCACCCGGGGCACCATGGCCATGGGCGCGGCCGCCAGGATTTCTTCGAGGACGGTTTTCCCCGGGGTCAATACCTTGGCCTGGTCCTGGGCGAAGTAGGCGATCTTCAGGCCGTTGCCCTCGAACCGCTCGCCGGCACGGGGCGGCTCGCTGCCGGACAGCACGCGCATCAGCGTGGACTTGCCCGCACCGTTCGGGCCGACCAGGGCCACCCGCTCGCCCCGTTCCACGGTCAGGTCCACCCCCTTGAACACCGACAACGCGCCGTAGCCGTGCTCGACGCCCTCCAGTCGCAGGGTCGGCTGCCCGCAGGGGGGCGGGTCCGGGAACTTGAACAGGATCTGCTTGCGGTGGGGCGGAACCAGGATGCGGACGATCTTTTCCAGTTGCTTGATGCGGCTCTGGACCTGCGACGCCTTGTTCGCCTGGTACCGGAAGCGATCGACGAAGGCCTGGACGCGGGCGATCTCCTCGTCCTGGCGGGCCTTCGCCTCGTGCAGGGCCGCCACGCGACGGTCCCGCTCGGCCTCGTACTTGCTGTAGTTGCCCGGGTACTCGGTCAGCCCGCCGTTCCAGATTTCGACGATGGCGTGCACGACGTTTTCCAGGAACCACCGGTCGTGGCTGACCAGGATCACCGTGTGCGGGTAGGACTTCAGGTAGAACTCCAGCCAGTCGCGGGCCGGGAGGTCCAGGTGATTCGTGGGTTCGTCCAGCAGCAGCAGGTTGGGGCGCTGGACCAGCAGGCGGGCCAGCGCGATGCGCATCTGCCACCCGCCCGAAAACTCCTCGCACCGGCGATCGTAGTCCGACGGCGGAAACCCCAGGCCGCGCAGGACACGGGCGGTTTCGGCGTCCAGGGTCAGGCCGCCCTGCATCTGGAACGTTTCCCGCACCTCCTCGCACCGGGCGGAGGTTTCGGAATCGGCGCCCTGTTCGATTTCGGCTTCCAGGCGGAACAGTTCGGCCTCCAGGGCGACCAGGGCCGCCGGCCCCGACCGGACCTCCTGGAACAGGCTGCGCCCCTGATGCTCCAGGCCGTCCTGGGGGAGGTACCCGATGGTGGTGCCCCGGGCGATCGAAATGGATCCGCCGTCCACTTCGACCTGGCCCGCCAGCATGCGCAGCAGCGTGGTCTTGCCCGCGCCGTTTTCCCCGGCCAGCCCGACCCGTTCCCCGGGCCGCACGCGCCAGTTGACCTCGTCGAAGACCCGCCGGTCGCCGAACTCCTTGACCATGTCCTTCAGTTGAACCATGAAACCTCCCGACCGGACCCAGGGAATCGCGGCGGCATTATGGGGCTGAGTCCTGCGGCTGGCAAACGGCAGGGGGTTTCACGGTCGGACCAGCGCGTCCACCCAGGCCCCGGCCGCCTCGGCCAGCACCCGGGCGCGCACGGCGTCCGGCGTCCCTGACCCCAGTTCCCGTGCCCGCAGTTCCATGGCCGACACGAAGGCGCTGCCGATGACCACGCCCGTCGCGCCGGCCGCATCGGCCGCAGCCAGGTCCGCCCGGGTGGACGCCCCGAAGCCCAGCCACACATCGACCGGCGTCTGCGAGCGGACGCGGCGCACCGCCTGGGCGGTCGTGTCCGCGGCCGCCTGGTCCGCGCCCGTGATCCCCTGGACCCGGGTCAGGTACACCATCGACACCGGTTCGGGCGGCGGCGGCAGCGGCGCGGCCAGGACGACGCCCTGGGACAGGAACCAGACCCGCGGCGACGTCAGCATCACCGGGCTGGGACGGTCCCAGGCGATGTCGGTGACCAGGATCCCGTCCACCGGGGGCAGCCGGGCGGCCCGGATCGGGTCGTACAGCAACTGGCTGGCGGTCATCACGGAAACCCGCGCGGCGCCGCACGTCCGCCGGACCTCGCCCACCGCATCGCAAATGTCGGCCCACGGGACCTCGCCGCCCGCCAGGGCCCGCCGGTGGCCGGCCTGGATCACGGGGCCGTCCAGCAGCGGATCCGAAAACGGCAGGCCGACCTCCAGCAGCGAGGCCCCGGCCCGGGCCGCGGCCTGCAGCACCGCCAGGCTGGCCGGGAGCCCGAAGTCCAGCAGCGTGAAGTAGATTCCGACGCCCATCACCCGCCTCGCGCCTTCAAGTAGCTGTCCAGATCCTTGTCGCCCCGGCCGCTGATCCCGATCACGCACGTCCGGCCGGGGTTTCGGGCCAGCCACTGCCGGGCCCCCGCCACCGCGTGGGCGGATTCCAGGGCGCACAGGACGCCCTCCTCCCGGGCCAGTTCCTCCAGGCCGTCCAGCGCCTGGTCGTCCGTGATCGCCACCGACTGCAGGCGGCCCCCCAGTTTCAGCCCCGCCAGCCAGGGGCCGACGCCCGGGTAGTCCAGGCCCGCGCTGATGCTGTGGGTCGGGGCGATGTTCCGTTCCGGCGTCTGCAGCACCAGCGATTCCGTCCCGTGCAGGGTGCCCAGGGACCCGAACGTCAGGCTGGCGGCGCCCGCGGCCTCGCAGGCCAGAAGGGCCACCGAAGGGTCGTCCACGAAGGCAGTGAACAGGCCCGCCGCGTTGCTGCCCCCGCCCACGCAGGCGACCAGGCAGTCGGGCAGCCCCCCCGTCACCCTCCGGACCTGCCGGCGGGCCTCGTCCCCGATCACCCGCTGGAAGTGCCGCACGATCCGCGGGTAGGGCCGCGGGCCCGTGACCGAGCCCAGGCAGTACGCGGCCTCCTCGTGGCGGCCGACCCAGACCCGCAGGGCGGCGTTGACCGCGTCGTTCAGCGTCTGGCTGCCCTCGTACACCGGGTGCAGCGTGGCCCCGAACAGCCGCATCCGGTGCGCGTTCAGGGACTGCCGCTCCACGTCCACCGCCCCCTGGTACACGTGGGCCTTCAAACCGAACCGGGCCGCGGCGATGGCCGTGGCGACGCCGTGCTGGCCCGCGCCGGTTTCCGCGATCACCTCGCGAAACCCCATGTACTGCGCCAGGTAGCACTGGCCCAGCGCGTTGTTCAGTTTGTGCGCCCCGCCGTGGACCAGATCCTCCCGCTTCAGGAAGACGCGCCCCCCCCAGCGACGGCCCAGGTGCAGGGCCTCGGTCAGGGCCGTGGGCCGCCCGGCGAAGGATTCCAGCAGGCCGTCCAGTTCCGTACGCGCCGCCGCGTCGTCCAGGAACCGGTCGAACCCGGCCTCCAGGCGCTTCAGGGCGGGGGCCAGCAGCGGCGGCACGTAGGCGTCCGCCGCCTCCATCCGTTCCCAGGGCGTCGGCTCCCGCTCCATCTAGTCCTCCCTCACCCCGTCCAACGCCTGCCGCAGTGCCCGGATCCGGGCCGGGTCGAACCGGCCGGGGCCGCCCTCGCCTTCCACGCCCGAGGCCGCGTCCGCCCCGGCGACCACCCAGCCCGCGGCCCGGGCTTCGGCCATCCGGCGGGCCACGTTGCCCGCGTCCACGCCGCCCGCGACCAGGACCGGGGTGACGTCCCCCAGCCGGTTGGGCGGATATGGCGCCTCGAGCCCGGCACCGGGCCGGGGCCCGTCCAGCACGCGCAGGCGCAGGCCCAGCGCCTCGCCCTCGGGGAACGGCAGCAGCAGTCCCAGGCCGGCGCCCAGCACCGGCAGGCCGTAGGGCTGCTCCCAGGCCGCGACCGCGACACCCCCGGGTCCCGTCCCCGGGATCCGCGACGCCGACGACGTGACGAACACCAGGCGCCGGGGCCACCGGCCCGCCGCCGCCAGGATTCCCCCCAGCGCGTCGTCGCCGACCCGCCGCCTGGACCCGGGCACCAGGTTCACGCCCACCAGGTCCGCGCCGGCATCCAGGGCCGCCTGGACGTCGTCCGCCGATGCCGCGCCGCAGGCCTTCAGCACCAGCCGCGACGCCGAACATTTCCGCAGGAACTGCACGATCGCGTCGCCCGTGCCCAGTTTCATCAGGGCCGTCCCGACGATCACGCCCCGGGAGGCGCGCCGCAGGGCGACGACGTCCATCGGGTCGTCGGCCCCGCTGGCCAGCAGCGCCCGGGCCCCGGGCCGGCCCCGGGCCGCGGAACGGGCCGCCGCGTCCCGGAAGAACCGGCCCTCGGCCAGCGAGAACAGGCTGCGGGCGTTGCACACCGGGATGGCCGGGATGCCGGGCAGCGGGTCCGGCACGCCCCAACTGCTTTCCACGAACGGCGTGACCCCGTGGCGGACGCACTCCTCGGCCAGGCTCTGCACGGCGGCGGGCCCGATCAGGTCCAGCAGCAGCAGCACGCCGTCCGCCCCGGCCCGGGCCAGGGCGGCGACCTCGTCCGGCCGGCGCAGGAAGTCCTTGGCGACGATCGGCCGGTCGGTCAGGGCCCGCACCCGCCGCAGCAGATCCAGGCTGCCGCCGAAGGACGGATGGGTGACCACGCTGATCGCCTCGGCGCCGCCCTCCACGTAGGCGGCCACGCGCTCCTCCAGGGAAGGCCCACTGAAGGCCCGCAACGGCGTCCGCAGCTTCACCTCGGCAAACACCCAGCCCGGCCGGCCCGGAGCCAGATCGACCAGCGGCCGGAAGGCGTCGCGACGGGGGGGCACGAGTGAAGGAGCGGCCGCCGGAACGCCACCGTCGCCGACCGTCGGAGGAATCCGGATCGGCGTCATGGAGTGCTCGGGGAGGACGGCAGCCAGCCGTGCGATGCGGGCTCGGGCCCGGCTGCAGCGCTCCGGGAAGGACGCCCGGATCCCCCGGTAGGCATCGACCACCGATTCGGCGACCGCGTCCGGACGATCCAGCAGCCCGACGAACGCCAGGTTGTAGGCCACCAGGGACGCCGCGACCCGGGCGCGTTCGTCGTCGCGCCCCTCCAGGAGGTCCGACGCGGCCGCGCCCCCGTCCTCGAACAGGCTGGCCAGGTCCGTGGGCCCGTCCTCCACCGCGGGGATCCGGGATTCGTTCACGCCCGCGGGCGACGCCGCCAGGACCAGCGTTTCGCCGAAGGGGGACGCCTCGTCCAGGGTCAAATCGCCCTGCGTCGCGCAGACCACGAAGGCCGACTCGCCCAGCAGGGCCACCGTTTCGGCCAGCAGCCGGGCCGCCTCCGGGGACCACGCCCCCAGCAGGTGGTGCGTCGGCAGCACCGGGTTCAGCAGGGGCCCCAGCAGGTTGAACACCGAGGGACGGCCATAGGCCCGGCGGGCCGCAGCGTACCGGGCGAACGGCCCGTAGGTCAGGCCGGCGGCCAGGTAGGCCAGGCCGGTCGTCCGCAGGCACTCGGCGGCGTTTTCGTACAGGAACGGCAGCGCCAGCCCCAGGCGCTCCAGCAGGTCCAGCGACCCCATCCTGCCGACCGACGAACGCCCCCCGTGCTTCACGACCGCCACGCCCAGGTCCGGCGCGAACAGCGCCGTCAGGGTCGAAACGTTCAGGCGGCTGCCCCGGATCCCGCCCGTGCCGCACACGTCCACGACGGTGCAGGACAGCGCCCGGGCGGCGGGCGCCAGGTGCGCGGGCAGCGTCGCCAGGGGCCGCAGCGCCCGGACCACGCCCGCCAGGGTGGCGGGCGCCAGGTCCGTCCCGGTCCGGGCCAGGAAGTCGGGCGTGGGCGGGTCCTCCAGCAGCGCCGTGACGATCCGGGAGGCATCCAACATCAATACCTCCGAAGGGCGGCCAGCCAGTTGCGGGCCAGGCGGATCCCGGGCGCGCCCGTCAGGAAGCTTTCGGGATGGAACTGCACGCCCAGGAAGGGGGGCCAGTCCGCCGGTCCCTCCAGGGCCAGCACCACCCCGTCTTCGTCCCGGGCCGTCACGCGCAGCGGGGACGGCACGCGCACGGCGTGCAGCGAGTGGTACCGAGCCACCTGGATCCCGTCCTCAATGCCCTCGAAGAAGCGGCTTTCCGCGACCAAGTGCAGCGGCCGGCGCTTGCCGTGCAGGGGGCGGGGCAGGCGGCCCAGTTCCCCGCCCAGGCCCAGCGCCATCGCCTGCATCCCCAGGCAAACCCCGAAGACCGGCCGGGTGCCGGCGCAGCGCCGCACGGTGTCCAGCAGGCACCCGGCCTCGGTCGGGGAGGACGGCCCCGGCGACAGCAGCACGCCGTCGAAGACGTCCAGATCCTCGACCCGATGGCGGTTCCGTACCACCCGCAGGGTGCAACCCAGCCCCCGGAACAGCGCGGCCAGGTTGAAGGTGAAACTGTCCTCGTTGTCCACCAGCAGCAGGTCCAGTCCCGCGCCGGGTTCCGTCGGCCAGGCCTCCAGGAAGGCCTCCCGGGGCGCGTCCAGGACCCGGCCCGACACGATCGCCGGTGCCTCCCCTGCCCCGAAGCACAGGTGGCCGTGCCCGATTTCCTCCAGCATCGACCGGGCCTTGGCCCCGCACTCCCAGAACTCGTAGTCGGCGTCCGAGTCCAGCAGCACGGTGGCGCCCGCCTGCAGCACCAACCGGTCGTCCTCCAGAAACGCCGTGCGGATCAGGATCGTCGCCCGCAGGTCCCCCGAGGGCAGCACGTGCACCAGGTTGCCCCCGTAGTAGCGCCGCGGGCCGTCCTCCAGCCGCGCCAGGACCTCCATGGCCATCCGCTTGGGAGCGCCGACGAGGGTCCCGGCGTTCAGGCACGAAAACAGGGCGTCCAGGGCGTCGCGTCCCGGCTTCAGGGTGCCCTTGACCGTCGTCTGGGTGTGCACGACCGTTTCCAGGACCAGCGCCTCGCGGTAGCCCTCCAGGTGGACGTCGTCGCAAACCCGGTGCAGATCGTGGCGCGCCAGGTCCACCAGCATGTCCAGTTCGCTCTTTTCCTTTTCCGAACGCAGCAGTTCTTCGAAGGTCTCCAACTCCCCGGGCGTCAGGGCCGCCCCGCTCCCGTCCCGCCGCATGCTGCCGCTGATCGGGCGCGTCGTCACCGCGTCGCCGTCCACGCGCACCAGCAGTTCCGGGCTGGCCCCGACGACGCAGGTCCGCGGGAAGTCCAGCACGAAGCGGTACAGCGCCCGGCGTCCGTCCATCGTCCGGGCCATGAAGTCCCGCATCGCCGCGTGGTCCGTCGCGAACGTCCAGCGCCGGGACAGCACGATTTCGTAGAGGTCGCCGGCCAGGAGGTGCTCCCGGGAGCGGGCGAAGGACTCCGCGAACCGCCCGCTGGTGTCCCCGACCAGTCCGCACGGCGGCGCCGGGGCCCGGACGTCGGCCGGAGGCGGCGGTGGCCAGGGCCCGGTCGTCGCCTCGCACTCGCAGATCTGGAATTCCAGGAACGGGTCCGCGGGCGGGGGCAGATCCTCCTGCAGGTGCGCGGCCTCGTAGGACAGGATCCCCAGGAAATGCAGCCCGGCCCCCCGGGCCTCGTCGCACAGCACCCGGACGATCGACAGGGGCGAGGCGCGCCGCAGGCGCCGGTCCTCGTCCTCCACCACCTCGGACGCCGGGGGCGCCGCCGGGAGACGCGCCGCGATGGCCGCGCCCTGGACCGAGTGCGCCCGGACCTCGAGGCCGTCGTGGCGGACGACCCCACTGAGGTGGATCGCGCCGACCCGGAACAGATCCCCGGCATAGGCGACGTAGGGCCCGACCGGGGGCGTGGGAGCGGCTTCTGCGAGCCCTGGGGCGGTCCCGGACATGCGCTTCTCCGTGATCACGATTCGTGGAAATCGGAGGCTGTCCCCATTTCCGCGGGGAAATCGGAGGCTGTCCCCATTTCCGGGGGCCGATCCAGCATCGCCTGCACCACCGCGGCGCCTGCTGCCGCAGTCGATGCGGATCCTCCCAGGTCCGCCGTCAGGACCCCGGCGTCCAGGGCCGCCGCGACCGCAGCCTCGATGGCGGCGGCCTCGCGCGCCAGGCCCAGCGAGAACCGCAGCAGCATGGCGGCGCTCATGATCGTGCCGTAGGGGTTCGCGATCCCGCGCCCGGCGATGTCCGGCGCCGACCCGTGGATCGGCTCGTACAAGCCCAGGCGCCCTCCCCCCAGCGACGCCGACGGCAGCAGCCCGATGGACCCGGCCAGCACCGAGGCCTCGTCGGTCAGGATGTCGCCGAACATGTTTTCGGTCACGATGACGTCGAAGGCCGCCGGGTGCTGGATCAACTGCATCGCGCAACTGTCCACCAACTGGTGCACGAGGGTGCAGTCCGGGAACTCGTCGGCGACGACCCGCGCGGTCACCTCCCGCCACAGGCGCGAGGTTTCCAGCACGTTCGCCTTGTCCACGCTGGTGATGTGCCGGCGACGCCCCCGGGCCAGGCGGCCCGCCACGCGCACGACCCGCTCGATCTCGTCCACCGTGTAGGTACACCCGTCGAAGGCCTCGGTCGCGGTCCGGCGCTTTTCGCCGAAGTAGATGCCGCCGGTCAGTTCCCGCACGACCACCAGGTCCACGCCGGCCAGGCGCTCGGGCTTCAACGGGGACGCCGCGATCAGCCGCGGGTTCACCGTCACGGGCCGGATGTTCGCGAACAGGCCCAGTTCCTTGCGCAACGCCAGCAGCCCCTGCTCGGGACGCACCGTCGCCTCCGGTCCCCACTTCGGCCCGCCGATGGCGCCGAACAGGATGGCGTCGGACTCGCGGCACAGTTCCAGGGTTCCCCGGGGCAGCGGACTGCCGGTGGCATCGATCGCCGCACCTCCCACCAGCGCCTCGACCTGTTCGAACGCATGGCCGAAGTGCGACGCGACCGCGTCCAGGACCACCGACGCCTCCCGCACCACCTCGGGCCCGATCCCGTCCCCGCCCAGGACTGCGATGCGCGCCTTCATCTACCCTCCTCCCACGTGGTGATGGCCGCGTCCCGGGCCAGCAGGAACCCCAGTTCGTCCACGCCGTTCATCAGGCAATGGCGGCTGAACCCGTCGATCGGGAACGTCACGACGACGCCGTCCGGCAGGGTCAGGGTGCACGCTTCCAGGTCGATGCGGACCGGGGCGCCGGGCGCCGCCAGCAGCCGGGCGTGGGTGGGCGCGTCGACGACGATGGGCAGCAGGCCGTTCTTCAGGGCGTTGCTGCGGAAGATGTCCGCGATCCGCGTCGATATGACGGCCCGGAAGCCGAAGTCCACCAGCGCCCAGGGCGCGTGCTCCCGGGAGGATCCGCACCCGAAGTTGTCGCCGGCGACCAGCACCGCGCAACCCTCCGCGCCCGGCTGGTTCAGCTCGAAGTCCGCCCGCGGCGCCCCGTCCGGGCCGTAGCGCCAGTCGGCGAACAGGGCGCGACCCAGCCCCGCCTTGTCCGTCACCTTCAGGAAGCGCGCCGGGATGATCTGATCGGTGTCCACGTTTTCGCGCGGCAGCACCGCGGTCCGGCTCTCGACCACGCGGATCGGCTCCATGCTATCGCTCCAGGACCCGCCTGGGGTCCGCCACGCATCCCGTCACCGCCGCCGCGGCCGCGGTCAACGGGCTGGCCAGCAACGTGCGCCCGCCCGTGCCCTGGCGCCCTTCGAAATTGCGGTTCGACGTGGACACGCAGGTCTGCCCGGCCTGGATCCGATCGCCGTTCATCGCGATGCACATCGAGCAGCCCGGCTCCCGCCACTCGGCCCCCGCGTCGCGCACGATCCGGTCGATCCCCTCGGCCTCGGCCGCCCGCTTCACGGCCTGGGAGCCCGGGACCACCAGCGTCCGGATCGCCACGGTCCGCCCGCGCAGCACGCGCGCCGCCTCCCGCAGATCCTCCAGCCGCCCGTTGGTGCAACTGCCGATGAACACCACGTCCACCGGCGTGCCCAGGATCGGCCGCCCCGCCTGCAGGCCCATGTACTTCAGCGCCCGTTCCAGGGACCCCCGGGCCGACGGGTCCGCCTCGTCGGCCGGATCGGGCACGCGGCCCCCGATCGGGATCGCCTGGCCCGGGTTCGTTCCGAAGGTGATCATCGGTTCCAGCGTCGAGGCGTCGATCGTGATTTCCCGGTCAAACGTCGCGCCCGGGTCGCCCGGCAGCGTCCGCCACGTCGCGACGGCCGCGTCCCAGGCCGCCCCGGTCGGCGCCTTCCGACGGCCCGCCAGCCACTGGAACGTCGTGTCGTCCGGCGCCACCATCCCGGCCCGCGCGCCCGCCTCGATGGACAGGTTGCACAGGGTCATGCGGGCCTCCATGGACAGCCCGCGCACCGCCGGCCCCCGGTACTCGATCACGTGGCCGGTCCCGCCGCCGACCCCCAGTTTCGCGATAATCGCCAGGGCCAGGTCCTTGGCCGACACGCCGGGCCCCAGGCGCCCGTCCACGTTCACCGCCAGGGTCCGCGGACGCCGCTGCAGCAGGCACTGCGTGGCCAGGACGTGCCCGACCTCGCTGGTGCCGATGCCGAAGGCCAGGGCCCCGAACGCCCCGTGGGTCGCCGTGTGGCTGTCCCCGCACACCACCGTCATCCCGGGCTGCGTGGCCCCCATTTCCGGCCCGACCACGTGGACGATGCCCTGCCCTTCCTGGCCCAGGGCGTGCAACTCGATCCCGAATTCCGCGCAGTTCGTTTCCAGTTGCGACACCTGCGCCGCGGCCTGGGAATCGGCGAAGGGCCAGCGCCCGTCCGCGCCCCGGGGCAGCGTCGGCGTCGAGTGATCCATCGTGGCGATCGTGCGCTCCGGCCTGCGCACCCGCAGGCCCCGTTCCCGCAGGACCGTGAACGCCTGGGGGCTGGTCACCTCGTGGACCAGGTGCAGATCGACATACAGGACGGCCGGGGTGTCCACCGTTTCGGGCGTGACCACGTGGCCGTCCCAGACCTTCGCGAACAGCGTCCTCATGGCGTCCCCATTTCGTCGCGCGCCTCGCTGTCCTCGCCGCGGGGGACCTTCAAGGCGATGCGGTTGATGACGTCCAGGTACGCCCGGGCGCTGCCCTCGATGATGTCGGTGGAAATCGCGCGCCCCCGGTAGATCCCGGTCGCGTGCTCGACCTCCAGCGAAACCTCGCCCTGGGCGTCCTCGCCGACGGTGACGCTGGCGATCTGGTAGTCCCGCAGCCGGGCGCGGATGCCCGTGACCTTGTCGAAGGCCTTGAACACCGCGTCCACGGGCCCGTCGCCCGCCGACACGGCCTGGTGCCGTTTCCCGTCCGCGCCGATCAGCGACACCGACGCGCAGGGCAGCGTCCCGGTGCCCGACGTCGTGGACAGGCACTCGATTTCCCAGGCCCTCGGCTCGACCCCGAGGATCTGCCCGTGGACCACCAGCGCCTCGATGTCGGCGTCGTAGATGTCCTTCTTCTTGTCGGCCAGCAGTTTGAAGTCCGCAAAGACCGCATCCACCTGCCGATCGTCCAGCGGGTACCCCAGGGCGGCCAGGCGCTCCTTCAGGGCATGGCGTCCCGAGTGCTTGCCCAGGACCAGGGCCGTGCTGACGAACCCGACGTCCTCGGGCCGCATGATTTCATAGGTTTCCCGGTGCGTCAGCATCCCGTGCTGGTGGATGCCCGCCTCGTGGGCGAAGGCGTTCTGGCCCACGATGGCCTTGTTGCGCTGCACGTGCAGGCCCGACACCTGCGACACCAGGCGGCTGGTCGGGTACAGCCGCTCGGTCTTCACGCCGCACCCCACCCCGAAGACGTCGCGGCGCGTCTTCAGCGCCATCACGACCTCCTCCAGGGAGGCGTTGCCCGCCCGTTCCCCGATGCCGTTGATGGTGCACTCCACCTGGCGGGCCCCCTCCAGGACGCCCGTCAGCGAGTTGGCCACGGCCAGCCCCAGGTCGTCGTGGCAGTGGACCGACAGCACGATCCCGTCGATGCCCCGGACGTGCTGCTTCAGGTACCGCAGCGTCTGGGCATAG
>CAINDP010000216.1 GCA_903847405.1 uncultured Myxococcales bacterium
CAGCCGTTCCCCGCCCGGCAGGCGCGGCAGGAAATGGGTCCGGTTCCCGGCCACGACCGCGTCGAGGTCATCCAGGGTCACCCCGCCCAGGGCCAGCACCGTTTCGACGCTGCGCGCCGGGAAGCCGCCCTGGAACTTTTCCCGGGTCAGGCGCTCCTCGGCGACCGCGGCGATGATGTCGCCGCCCCGGACCAGCGCGGCGTTCGCGTTCGTGTCCTCGTGGATGCCCAGCACCAGGGGCTCAGTCGACATGCAGGGATTTCCTCCGGAACCAGAGGATTGGGAAGGTCACGGCGTTCATCACGGTAGCCACCCCGATCACCACGGCGGGCGTGACGCTGGTTTCCAGGATCCACGCCGCGCAGAAGGCCGCCAGCGGCACCGTCAGCGTCCCCAGCACCAGTCCGACCAGCAGGCGATACGACCACGTCCAGGACGGGCCGGCCAGCCACGCCAGCAGGATCCCCGGCAGCCACAGCCCGTAGGCCAGGCCCGCCAGTTCCAGCACCAGGGTTGCCGCGTCCTCCATCACCCGCCTCGCCCGCGACGATCCACCAGCGCCCCGGCGAAGGCCCGGGCCGCCGTCCGCAGCAGGGGCCAGGGCTGGGCGGTCCCGTTCAGCACCAGCCGCCCCAGCTTGAACGCCGTGTGCGGGCGCAGGTAGAAGCGCCGGATGAACGACTGGTACAAGGCGCGCGCCTCGCCCGGAGCCAGGCTTCCGTGCTGCAGCACCACGTCGTTGAGGAAGCTGTACCGGGACCAGTCGTGCTCGGCGATCCATCCTTCCCGCTCGGCCTGGTCCCGCAACGGCGTGCCGGGATAGGGCGTCAGGAAGGACACCTGCAGAAAGTCCGGATCGGCGCGACGCAGCAGGTCGAACGTCCGCTCCACGTCCGTGGCGGTCTCCCCCGGGATGTTCAGGATGGCGAACCCCATCGTGGACAGGCCGGCTTCCCGCGCCGCCCGGAAGGCGCCGATCACCTGGTCGTCGGTCAGCCCCTTGCGCAGGAACGCGCGTCCCGCCAGCGACCCGCTTTCGACCCCCAGTTCCACCCGCACGCAGCCGGCGGCGCGCATCCGCATCAGCAGGGGCCGGTCCACCAGGTCGGCCCGGGTCAGGCAGATCCAGCGGACGCGGCGCTGCAACCCCCGGCGCAGCATGGCCTCGGCGAAGGCGTCGACCCATTCGGGGCGCGTCGAAAAGGTGTCGTCCAGGAACGAAAAGAAGCGGGTTCCCCAGCGCTCGTGGACGGCGGCGATTTCCGCGGCGACCGCGTCGGGCGCGCGGAAGCGCACGCGCCGGCCGAACATGCCCGGCACCGCGCAGTACACGCAGGGATAGGGGCATCCGCGCATGGCCAGGAGGGTCGAAAAGGAATCCGAGTCGGGGCAGCGGTAGCGGTGCATCGGCAGCAGGTCCCGGGCCGGCAGGGGCAGCCCGTCCAGATCCTCGATCGGCGCCGCGATCCCGGTGTCCATGACCGTGCCGTCGGGCAACCGGAAGGCCACTCCCGCCAGGTCGGCCAGGGCCGAGGGGTCGAACCGCCCGTCCAGGCGGGCGAGGAGGTCCGGCAGGGTCCTCTCGGCCTCGCCGCGCGCGACCACGTCGAAGGACGGCATCGCAGCCAGGGTGGCCGCGGGCAGCGCAGTCGCGTGCGGTCCGCCGACCACGACGGGGACGCCGGGCATCGCCCGCTTCGCCCCCGCGGCGACCTCGGCGGCCATGCCGATGGTCGGGGTCGTCGCGGTGATGCCGATGACCGTGGGTGCGAAGGACGCGGCGCGCCGGACGATTTCGTCCAGGGCCAGGGATTCCGCGTTGGCATCCAGGATGGCGACGGCATGTCCGGCCTGCCGGGCCGACGCCGCCAGGTACGCCAGGCCCAGGGGCGGGCCGACGGACGTCTGGGCGATGCGCTCCACGCGGTGCTGGAAGGCCGGGTTTACGAGCAGGAGGCGGTGTACCATCATGCGCTCCCGCGGCGGTGACGCCCACATCGCGAAACCGTCGCGGGGACGCTAGCACAAGTCCGCGGCAGCGTAAATCAAGCCACCCCTCCGGCCGCCCCGGTCCAGCCCGGGTGGACGCACCAATTTTCGGTTCCGGGGGCCGGTTGGTATACTGCGCCGCCATTGGGGCGCTGGGGGAACTGCGACGTGCCAAGGAATCCTGCCGCCACCTCAAGCGTGGCGCCTGATCGTGAACGACTTTTTGCCTGGCTGACATCGACGGACGTCGTGGACGCGTCGGGTGCCGTGGCGTCCTGGGTGAACCCGCGACATCCCGGGTTCCCCTATCCCGAGGCCGCCGGCATCTGGCTGGCCTGGGCCGCCTGGCGGGCGAAGCGGGGCGACGCCGCCCCGGCACGGGCGCAGGTCGCCCGGATCGCGGACCACCTGGCCCTGGACCTGGCCGAGGGTGGCGGCGTCGGCAAGTCCGACCGGACCTACCTGTTCGACACCTGCGTCGCGCTGCACGGCCTGGCGCAGTCCATGGCGACGGGGACGCCCGTTCCGGCGGCGTCGCGAGCCACTCGGGGGGCCCTGCACGCCATCGAGATCTTCCTGGAACGGGACGCGCCGGTCGCGCCGCCCCCGGGCGATCCGGATCGCTGGTCGGGCGCCTGGGGCCCCTTCCAGCACCGGGCCGTCGGGCTGCTGGCCGCGGCGGGCCTCCTCCTGGATTCCCCGCGGGCGACGACACTGGCCGCACGGCTGCGGATGCGTGTCGAGCCCGCCGGGCCCGCCACCGTCCGACGCTACGTGCACGAGTGGTGCTACGCCCTCGAAGGCGCGGCCCTGGCCGGGGACGTGGCGACGGTGGCCGACGCCGCCACGGGCCTGATCGCCCTGCAGCGGGAGGACGGCGGCATGCCTTCGTGGACCCGGGGGGAATGCCCGGCACGGGCGGACGCCACGGCGCAGGCCATCCGGCTGTGGTGCGCGTCGCCCCGATCGGACCGGGACGCCATCGCGCGCGGCCTGGGCTGGCTGGCGGGCCGACAGGCGGGCAGCGGCGGCCTGCGCTACGAGGAAGGGTCGGACGACCTGACGACCTGGGCGGCGTGCTTTGCGGACCAGGCGACCGCCTGGGCGCAATCGGAGTCCCCCCCCGACGGCTGGATCTGACGGAGCGCCGCGATGACCCTGGACGTCATCATCCCCTGTCACGACGAAGCAGGAACGATCGGCGCCGTGGTGCACGGGTGCCGCAGCGCCCTGGCGGACGTCGCGCACCGGGTGCTGGTGGTGGACGACGGCTCCTCCGACGGGACGGCGGCGGCGGCGGAATCGGCGGGCGCAGCCGTGCTGCGGCTGTCCCCGAACCGGGGCAAGGGCGTCGCGCTGATGGAAGGCGTGCGGGCGACGACGGCCCCGCTGGTCCTGTTCCTGGACGGCGACGGCCAGGACGACCCGCGCGACCTGCCGCGGCTGCTGGAGGCCCTGGGCCCGGACGTCGACCTGGTGATCGGGTCCCGATTCCTGGGCACCCTGCACCGGGGCGCCATCCACCCGCTGAACCGCGTGGCGAACCGGGCCTTCAGCGGACTGATTTCGCTGCTGTTCGGCCGGCGCATCACCGACAGCCAGGCCGGCGTGCGTCTGGTGCGCCGGGCCGCGCTGGAGCGCATCGCGGTCGCGGCGCGCGAATACGACGTGGAAACGGACATCCTGCTGAAGGGGCTCAAGGCCGGCTGGCGCGTCGTCGAGGTGCCGGTGTCGCGCCACCCGCGCCAGGGGTCCGCGACCGATTTCAACCGGATGCGCCACGGAACCCTCATCCTGTTCACCATCCTGCGGGAACGACTGTGCCCATGACGCGACCAGCCACGCAATCGAAGGGGGCCGTTCTGGGCCTCTGGGACGGGCACGATGCCAGCGTGGCGCTGATCGCCGACGGGCGCCTCGTCTTCGCGCTGTCCGAGGAACGTCCCTCGCGTCGCAAGCGCCACTCGGGCTTCCCCACCCTGGCCCTGGCCCGTGCGCTGGAATGGGCGGCCGAACACCGGGTCCGGGTGACGGACGTGGCGGTGGCGGGGGAATGCGGCCGTGCGCCGTTGCGCCTGCTGGAGCCGTGGTACGCGGGCGCCGACCCGCACCGCGACCCGCTGGATGCCGCCGGAACCGCCGTCCGGGCCTGGGAAAACGGGATCGCCCGGCTGCCCCTGGCGCGGGTCGTGGAACGGGAGGCGGGCCTCCTGGCCCTGCGCGCCCGGCTGCGCCGCGTCCTGCCGGAGGGGTTCCGCCTGCACACGGTCCCCCACCACGACGCCCATGCCTTTTCGGCGCTGCTGGCCGCGTCCGATGCCACGGCCCGGATCCTGACCTGGGATGCCTACGGCGAGGGGTGCGCCGCCACGCTGCGGGCCGCCGACGCCCCCGACCGGCCGATCGACGTCCTGCCGGTCGGCGCCGCCCTGGCCTTCCTTTACGGCGTCGTGACCCTGGCCCTGGGCTTCGGCGAAGGCGACGAGGGGAAGGTGATGGGGCTTGCGGCCCGCGGGACGCCCGCCCGCCTGCGGGACCGCTTCGACGCGCTGTTCGTCCCCGATCCCGCCCGCCCACTGCTGCTGCGGCCCCTGACGCGCGACGGGGTGCGCCGGCTGGTCGCGGACGCTGCCCGGGAGGACGTGGCCGCGGCGCTCCAGGAGGCCGTGGAACGGAGGGTCCTGGGGTGGCTGGCGCCCCGGTTCGCCCGGGAGGGTGCCCCGCGCCGGCTGCTGCTGGCCGGCGGGCTCTTCGCGAACATCCGGGTGAACCAGGCCCTGGCGGTTGCGCCCGGGATCGCCGGAGTGTCGGTCTTCCCGAACATGGGGGACGGCGGGCTGTCCGCCGGGGCGGCACACGCCGTCTGGAACCGGGTCCACCACGCGCCGGCCGCGCCGCCCGGGGACGCCTTCCTGGGGGTCGCCTTCGGCCCCGACGAAATCCTGCGCGCCGTTCGGGACTCCGGGCTTCCCTTCCGCCGGGTGCCGGACCCGGCGCGCGCCGCCGCAGAACGCCTGCGCCGCGGCGAGGTGGTGTGCCGGTTCGCCGGGCGCGACGAGTTCGGCCCCCGAGCCCTGGGCAACCGCTCGATCCTGTTCGACGCGGCCACGCCCGGCCTGCCCCACCGGGTGAACGCGGCCCTCCGGCGCGACGGCTTCATGCCCTTCGGGCCGTCGGTGGTGGGGGAGGCCTCGGAAGGCGCCTGGACGCCGCTGCCGGGCACGGACCTGGGTACGATGACGGTCGCCGTGGACGCGACGCCGGCCTTCGCCACCGTCTGCCCCGCCGCGGTGCACGTGGACGGCACCTCGCGACCGCAGGTCGTGGAACCCCGCACGGCGCCCGGGCTGCACGCGATCCTCGCCCACGTCCACCGGGACGGCGGCCCCCCGGCCGTCATCAACACCAGTTTCAACCTCCACGGCGAACCCATCGTCCACACGCCGACGAACGCCCTCGCGACGTTCCGTCAGGCCGGCTTCGAGGCGCTGTACCTCGGGGACCTGGAGGTGACGCCGCGATGAAATGGACGGACGGCCTGTCCCTGGCGCCCGCGGTCGCGCGCAGCCGCTTCCTGGGAGGACCTCCCTTCAAGCTGCTGCTGTCCCTGACCGACCGCTGCACCCATCGCTGCTCCCACTGCCGGACCTGGACTCGCGCCCCCGGGGACGAACTGCGGCCCGACGAGGTCGCCCGGATGCTGGACCACCTGCCCGGCCTGCGCTGGCTGGACCTCACGGGCGGCGAGATCGTGGCCCGGCCGGACGCGGACGCCCTGGCGGATGCCATCGCGTCACGATCCTCCCGGCTGGTGTTCCTGCACTTCGCGACGAACGGCTGGGCGCCGCAGCGGGTCCTGGCCTTCGCCGACCGTCTGCGTGCCGCTCCCGGGCCCCGGACTCGTCCGCTCATCGTCACCGTCAGCATCGACGGGGATCGGGCCCTGAACGACCGCCTGCGGGGCCGGAAGGGGGCCTTCGACCGGGCCGTCGCGACTGCGGAGGCCCTGGCCCGACTGCCGGGCGTGGACGTGTACGTCGGGACCACCGTGACGCCGGACAACATCGATGCCCTGGAACGCACCCACGCCGCGATCGTCCAGGCGCTGCCCGGCCTGGGCCGGGACCGCTGGCACGTGAACCTCATGAACCGCTCGGGGCACTTCTTCGGGAACCTGGACGTGCCGACCCCGGCCCCGGCCGACCTCCGCCGGGCGGTCGATTCCATCGGCCGCCTCCGCGGCACCCCCCGGGACGCCTTCGCTGTGGTGGAGCGCCTGTTCCTGGCCACCCTGCGCGGGTACCTCGCCGACGGCGACGCCCCGGTCCCCTGCCAGGCACTGCGCGCGTCGGTGTTCGTCGGCCCGACGGGGGACGTCCACCCCTGCCACGTCCACCAGGCGTGCCTGGGGAACCTCCGCGATGCGGACTGCGACGTGAACCGCATCCTCGACGGCGCACCGGCCCGCCGGGAGCGCACCCGAATCCGGCAGTCCCGCTGCGCCGAATGCTGGACCCCCTGCGAGGCCTACCCCGCGATGATCGCCTCGCCCCTCCGGACCCTCCTGGCCGCCCTGGCGCCGAAGTCCTGAACGCATCCGGCCCGCCCCCGCCCCTCCTCCCCTCTCCCTTGACGGGGCGCCACCGGCCGGGGTACACGTTTCCTCGGGATGAATCTAGACGTCGTATTCGGAACCCGGCCCGAGTGGCTGAAACTGGTTCCCGTCGTCCTTGCCTTGCAACCGCGCAGCGGTACGGTGCGCGTTCGCACCGTGTTCACGGGGCAGCAACCGGACCTGGTCCGCCCGCTGCTGGCGCGCTGGGGCTTCCGTCCGGACGTCGATCTGGCCGACGTCCCGCGCGACCTGTCCCTGTCGACGAAGCTGGCCCACATGCTGCGCGGCCTGGACGCGGCGTTCGCCGAATCCCCGCCGGACTGCGTGCTGGTGCAGGGCGACACCCTGTCCACCTTCGCGGGGGCCCTGGCGTCCTACTACCGCGGCATCCCGTTCGACCACGTGGAGGCCGGGCTGCGGACCTTCGATCTGGACAACCCGTTCCCCGAGGAGTTCCACCGGACCGTGGTCGGCACCGCGGCGCGGATGCACTACTGTCCCACGCCCCTGGCGCGCGAAAACCTGCTGCAGGAGGGCGTGCCGTCCGCGCGGACGCTGGTCACGGGAAACACCTCGATGGACGCCCTGCGCCTGGCGAAATCCCTGCCCCCGTCGAACGCCGCGGTCCTGGACGCCGTCGAGGGCGCGAACCGCAACGCCTTCCTGGTCACCCTGCACCGCCGCGAAAACCTGCCCCTGCTGGAAACCGAAATCCTCCCCGCGATGCGCGACGTGCTGACGGCCTTCCCCGACATGCGCCTGATCTGGGTCCTGCGTCCGGGCCCCGCCCACGAAATCCTCCGCACCTCCCTGCGAGACGATCCCCGGGTGTCCCTGGTGGAACCGCTGGACTTCGTGGACATCCTGCACGTCCTGACGCGCGTCGGCGGCGTGTTCACCGACTCGGGCGGGCTCAGCGAGGAGTGCGCCGCGCTGGGGGTGCCCACGCTGGTCCTGCGCCAGGCGACCGAGCGCGTGGAATCCCTGCAGTCGGGCAACGCGGCCCTGGTCGGCAACCGGCGGCCGTCCATCGTCCGCGAATCGATCGCGGTCCTCGGGAATCCCGCCTGGCTGTCCCGGATGCAGCAACCGGTGACGCTGTACGGGGACGGCCACGCGGCCGATCGCATCGTGGACCACCTGCTGGGCGGCGCGCCATGACGGGCGCAACCGCCGCCGGGGCGTCCTTCGGCCGCAACCAGCGGTTCCTCCTCCTCGGGCTGGCCGTCCTGGTGACGCTGTTCTCGGCGTGGCGCTTCAACGGCCCGTCCCGCGGCTACTGGGACACGTACATCACGGTACCGGCCATGTTCATGACGGGCCAGGCGGTGGACCTGCACCGGATGGACGGCTCGCCGCGCTACGACATCCGGCTGCAGGGGCGCGTCCCCGACGACACCTACGACCCGCGCCCGGACGGCTTCGGCATCGCGTCCGAGGACCAGCGCATCGGGACCGCGATCCTGTTCGCGGCGCCGTTCGCGCTGGTCAACATGGCCGCCTTCCGCTGGGGCTACGCGGCGACCTGGGGCCTCCTGTTCGTGTTCACGTTCCTCGGCCTGCGACGCCTGTCCGGCGGGTTCTGGATCCCCCTGGGGGGCGCGCTGCTGCTGGTGCTGAACCCGTTCTCGCTGACCCTCGACACCCTGAACGGGAACCTGTTCGGGCTGGCCATCCTGGTGTTCCTGTTCGTGCTGATGACGGAGGACGATCCGGCCTGGTGGCTGATCGGCCTGGTCTACGGGATCCTGGGCGGGATCCGGAACGAGGCGATCGTCCTGGCCCCCCTGATGGTCGCGTTCCTGTGGCACGACACGCAGTCGCCGCGCCGCTTCGTGCCGGCCTTCGCCGCCTTCACCGCCGCGGCGTTCGTCGCGATCCTGCCCGTGCTGTTGTGGAACCAGTTCGCCTACGGCCAGATGATCATCCACCCGTCCCAGGTCACCCACCTGGAGGGCTTCCGCCCGACGTTCCCCCACAGCCTCCTGGGCATGGACTTCCAGTTCAACGGCCTGCTGAACGTCCCCTTCCACGATCACCTGGTCCGCACGCCGCACTTCGCGTTCCCGACCTTCCTGCTGTGGCCGCTGGTCACGATCCTCGTGCTGGGCGTTCCGCTGGCCGCCCTGGCCGTGATCGGCGCCTTCGCGCTGGCCCGCCGGCGGCCCTTCGAGGCGCGCGCGCTGCTGTTCTGGTACCTGGTCGTCTACGCGCTGTTCATGTTCCAGGAGAACTGGGAGGAACTGAAGCAGACCTTCATGGCGCTGCACCTGTTCCCGCTGGCGGCCTTCGTCGCCGCCGGGGCCCGGTCGCTGGCGGACGACTGGCGGCAGTGGCGGCGGTGGGCGGTCCTGGGCGCGACCTGCGCCGCGCTGGCCCTGGGCGTGCACCTCGCGGGACGGCTGGACGTGCCCGTCGACGAACGCTGGCCCGTGCGGTTCCCCCATGCCGCCCGCAACGACTCGGGCCTGGCGGAACTGCCCGACGAGCGCCGCCTGGACTGGCAGTTCTTCTACACCCGCGAAACGCCCGCGGAGGTCGAACGCCAGCGCGTCCGGCTGACGACCCCGTCCCTGTTCCCGGCGCCCTACCTGCCCTTCGCCGCCCCCCGGTCCGGCACCCTGGAACGCATCGCGAACGAGCCGTTCACCCGGGATCTGCGCACGCTGGCGATCTGGAGCTACATCTATGAGTGAGGCGCCCCCGCGCAACCCGCCGGCCCTCACCGTCACGATGATCCGGTGCTCCACCCTGCTGCTGGAGTGGGACGGGCTGCGGCTGCTGACCGACCCCTGGTTCGCGATGCACCTGCGCGGGCTGCCCTGCTTCCGGCGGCCGGGCCTTGCGCCCCGGGCCCTGGGCGCCCTGGACGCGGTGCTGGTGTCGCACCTCCACCCGGACCACCTGGATCCGGCGGCGATGTCCCGCATCCATCCGGCCCCCGCACGGGTCCTGCTCCCGCCGGGGTCGCTGGGGCTTCCCGTCGTTCGGCGCATCCCGGCACCCGTCCAGGAACTGGCCCCCTGGCAGTCGACGAAGGTCCGCGACGCGACGGTCTGGGCGGTCCCCGGCCCCCATACCCTGCCCGGCCCCGAGGAAGTGAACTACGTGGTGGACGTGCCGGGCTGGGGCCGCCTGTTCTTCGGCGGCGATGCGCGCTTCGACGGCCCCGCGCTGGTGGAAATCGCACGCCGCTTCGCCCCGTTCCGCGTGGCGTTGCTGCCCGTCGGCGGCACGCGCATCCTGGGCCGGCGCACCGTGATGAACCCCGCGGACGCCTGGCGCGCGGCCCGCCTGCTGGATGCGGGCCTGGTGGTCCCGATCCACGAAGGCGGCATCTGGCTGAGCGTCCCGCCCCTGTCCCTGCATCCGGGCCGCGCCGCGCACCTGGCCGCCCTGGCCGCCCGGGACCACGAACCCGACCGCGTGGTCGTCCTGCGCGAGGGGCAGCGCCTGCGGGTCGACGCCGCTACCCCTTCCAGGCCTCCAGGCACACGCCCGGCTCCGGACCGTCGTCCCCCAGGGGCACGTCCCAGGTGAACAGGACCGTCGGCACCGTGTAGACCGCCATCCACAGCATCATGTTCGCATCGCGATTCACGGCCAGGTCCAGGATCCCCTCCGGCAGCGGGACCGGCGGGTCCGGATAGAAACCGGGCACCCGCAGGGTCACCACCGCCAGGAGGAATTCCTGGGGCATCTGCAGGCGCAGGATCACCAGGTCCACGGCGTTGTCGGAAAACGGCACCTTGCGGTTCGTCAGGATCACCGGTCCCGGCTGGGTGGCCAGGTCCAGGGCCGCCGGCGAGGGTTCCGACAGGACGCGCACCGGGGCGCACTGCCGCGTCGGCATTTCGGTCAGGTCCAGCCGGACCCGCACGGGTTCGCGGGCCGGGGGCGGGAACGGGTCCTCCGGACGCCAGGCGACGTCCGACCGGAACTCGCGCCGGTACAGTTCCGGGGCAAAGACCGGGCCCATCTTCTCGGGGATCGGCTCCGTCTGGTCCTCGTATCGCGGGTGGGACACCTCGTACACGGCCTGCCGCCAATTCCCCCCCGAAAACAGGACGGACCCGATCAGATCCCGCGGGAACGGCGACCCGGCGACGAACTCCTTCCGGGTGATCGCGTACTCCGCATCGCCTTCCCGCGGCATCGCGGGACGCACCTCGTAGGCCCGGGGATCGACGGGGAACCGCAGCCCGTCCGCAGCCCGGACCGCCAGCGACAGCCCCAGCGAGGCCCCCAGCGTGGCGGCCAGGAAGACCACCCTGCGGCCCCGGCGGAACAGGAAGACCAGGGCGGCCCAGGCGCACAGGACGACCGGGGCGTACAGGTTGATCACGAACCGCAACTTGTCGTGCTCGCTCCAGTTTCCCTGGATCATCAGGACCAGGTAGACGGGCGCCATGAACCCCAGCAGCAGCAGCGCGTCCCGGCGCCGGTTGCGCATCATCCAGGCGGCGCCGAACAGGGCCAGCACCGCCAGCACGGTCCCGAAGTCGCGCACCAGCGTCATCGGCAGCAGCAGGGCCTGGGGAAACGCGGTGAAGGGGCTCCGCAACTGGTCCGGGATCAGGGGCCAGTTGAACATGTAGGGCAGGGTGAAGTCGAACCCCAGCACGCTGTGGGCCACCGGGTTGGGAATGTGCATGAAACTTTCATGGTGCAGGATCGACCCGAAGGCCGCCCAGTGATGGTAGGCCCACGCCAGCGAGGGAATCGAAAACCCCAGCAGGAAGAGGGCCGTGGTCCGGACGCGCCGGCCGGACGTGAGGGTGAAGGCCACCGGCCCCACGATCCCGGGCAGCAGGATGTGCCGGCAGCCGAAGGCCAGGCCGAAGAACACCCCCGCCAGCAGCGGGCTGGGCACGGTGCGCATCAGCAGGTACAGCGCGACGGTCGACGCCGCCAGCGTGTGCACGTTCTGATCCATTTCGGCCAGGGACAGCAGGGTGGGCTGCAGCGCGAACATCGCGGCCAGCAGCATCCCCGCCCGCCAGTCCCGCGCCAGCATCTCGCCCAGCAGGAAGGCCACCAGGACCAGCAGCAGGTGCTCCATCGTGTAGAACACGCGGAATCCCAGGAACCCGAACAGCGCGGGGCTCGCCGACACCAGCGCCGGGTTGCCCTCCCGCTCCTCCATCGGCAGCGCCATCACGTCGTTCCGGGCGTTGTCCGACGTGGTGCCGTCCCCCATCGTGATGCCGGTCGCATAGGCGACGGGGTAGTTCGCGCAATGCAGGAAGAACGAGTTCTTGTCGAACCGGACGAAGTACACGGCCAGGGTGGCCACCGCCAGCACCATGACCCATCGCACCCGACGGCCCGGCAGGCGGAATGGCGGGACACCGGCCGCGCGCCGCGCCAGCCAGGCCCGAACGTCCCGCACGATGACCGGGAGGTGCACGACGTTGATCAGGTTCGCCGCGACCAGGACGAACGTCTTCGTCAGCCAGACGTGGACCAGGGCCGCGGCGACGAAGTACAGCGCCGACCCGCAGAACAGCCCGATCCCCAGGCTCAGCACCGCCGTTTCAACGGGGTCCTCGGTCCGGACGAACCGCCGGACGATCCCGTACCCCGGCAGCCAGAAGACATCGAAGACGATCAGGATGACGACCAGCGCGTCCAGAAAGGTCCCCATCCCTGATCCTCGCGAGTTGGCTCACTCCGGCGCGGCGTCCTTCCGGTTCAGCAACCCCGGCACGTCCAGCCGGTACAGCCCCTGCTCGGTGCCGATGTAGAACTCGCCGCCCGGGCCCGGAACGACGCAGCGCGACCCGCCGGGGATCTCGTGCGTCATCAGGGGCGCCCCGGTGTCGAGGTCGAAGATTTCGATCAATCCCCGGGCATACCCGACGGCGGCCACGACGTTCCGGCGGAAGTCCGCGCCGACCGCCCGGCTGACCATCGACAGGGGGATGCGGCGCAGCAGTTCCAGGTCGCCGTCGTAGACCTGGATTTCCGGGGTGTCCACCCAGTGGTTGATGCTGACCACGCGGTTGCCGTTGCGCTCGGCCACCACCTCGAAGTGCCCCGACAGCGAGTCCCGCAGCGTCTTCACGGTTTCCATGGTACGGACGTCCACCGCGTCCAGCCCGAAGCTGCCCGACAGCCCGCCCTTCAGGATGTTCCCGCCGTACGCCCGGAAGATCCGGGTGTCGCTCTGCGCCGCCGACGACAGCCACCAGGAACCGGGCGTTCCGTGGGCCGGCTGGATGTCCAGGTTGGCCAACCCCTTGTCGGTCCGGATGAAGTCGAAGGTCGTGTTGATCAGCGCGTAGTCGTCGAAGATGCTGACGTAGTCGAAGTAGTCGTCGTGGGCCCCGGGGATCTGCCGGCGCGCGCGCACCTCCCCCTGGGCATCCAGGATGATCGCTTCCCGGCCGGGAAGGACCGACGGATCGGGATTGTCCCGCGGGCGGCGGACGACGCTCAGGTACACGTCGCCATTGCCGCGATCGATCCCCATGCCGATGACTTCCGCGCCCTGCAGGCGGATCGTCCTGACCTGGTCGGTCGCCAGGTCGACGCGCTCCAGGGCGGCCGGTTCGTAGGCGGCCGGGCGGCCCTGCTGGGAAAAGCGGAAGCGATAGTTCATCCACAGGACGTTGCGCTGCTCGTCGATTCTGATCCCGCGCGGCATTTCCACGATGCCCTTCGGCTTTTCGATCCGCAGCAGGGCGTGCAGGGACGGGTCCTCGTTGAATCGCGCCACCGCCGCATCGCTGTCGTGCTGGGCGATCATCACGTTCGCCGTCACGGCCGTGCTGGCGATCGAAACCAGCAGGAAGATCCGGGCCGCCCCCAGGAAGGCCAATCGCCGGCGCAGCAACCAGGCGATTGCCGCCGGGACCACGAACATCGTCACCAGGGACAGCAGGAGGTGGATGCGGAAGGCCAGGATGCCGAACTGCAGGATCGAGGCGTCCACCGCGCTGATCAACAACCCGGCGTACAGGACGTTCGTGACGTACCGGAATCGTCCCAGCAGGCGGAAATGATGGATGATGCTGGTGATCAGGATCAGGCCCAGGAAGATCGGGATCGCGTTGAAGTCGATGTGGCCGGCCGTGATGATCGCGCAATCCATCAGGACCCGCAGGACCTTCTGCCGCCGGCTGAACGTGCCGACCGGCTTCCCTTCGTTGTCCCGAACCTCGCCCATCGCCGGCGCCCGTCCCCAAATGACCGCCAATCCTACCAGAACGTCCCTGCGGAATCCGTCCATTGACACGCCCCGACCCATGGGCAACCATCCGTCCACCCTGTCCCTCCGGCGAGGACGCGATGCGGAAACTGGCGGGCCTGCTGGGCCGGGACGCGCATTTCCTCCCGGTGTCGGCGGCGCTGTACTCCCTGTGCGACGCCTGGGTCGAGTTCGCCACACCGGACTTCCGGTACGAACGGCTGCTGTTCCTCCCGGTGATCCTGGGGATCGCCTGGCGGGCCGGGAAGGTTCCCTCGGGACCACGGCCGGGCAACCGCCTGCTGGACGTCGCCGCCGTCGGGTCGCTGGGCCTCCTGGCGGCCCTGCTGGCGCTGAGTCTGGGGGGAGGCCTGCAGCCCCTGGCCGTCTTCTGGTCCAGTGCGCCCGTGCTGTTCGCCGTCCATGCCGGGCTGGTCGGACTGCTGATCCTGGCGCTGTGCCTGCTCCGGGCGCCCTGGGCAGCGGTCACGACCGTCCTGCTGCTGGCGGCGGCCGTCCAGTTCGTGCAGATCGACCGGCCCGAATTCGAGCCCTGGCGTTCGGTCGTGCCCTGGTCCCTGGTGGTCGCCTGGGCCTGGGTCCGGACGCGGGGACCCGCGCCCTTCCGCAACAGCGCGCTGGTCCTGGCGGTACTGGCGGTTTCCCTGAGTTCCCTGCCCCTGAAGAACGGCCGGTACGTGCCGCCGACCCGGGACGCGCTGCAGGCCATGCAGACCGCGCCCGGGGTCGAACTGCTGTTCGACAACCGGTCCGACCGGGGCATCCCGCGGTATCGCAAGGAGGTGTTCTGCAATCCGATCACCGGCACCCTGTTCGTGACGCCCCACAGCGGCAGCACGGCGGTGGCCGAAATCGACGCGGGCGGCGGCGTCCGGACGTTCAACCTCCCGGACCAGGCCTGCGACAACAGCCTGGTGGACGGCCCCCTCCTGGTCACGGGCCTGAACGGGACCCTGGCGACGGTGGACCTATCGACCGGGCGGATCGTGTCCCGCCTGCCGGTCTGCGAAGGCCGGATCTACTACATCAATGCCGATCCCGAGGCCCGACGCATCGTGGTGTCCTGCGGCGACCCCCGACAGTGCGTCGTGCTGGACGAAGTCGGCGGCCGGTGGGTCCCGAACCCCGCGCCCTTCACCGGGGACCAGTGCCTGCCGGTGGGCGACGACCGGATCCTGATCGGGCCCGACCTGCGGCTGATCGACCTGCGCACCGGGACGAGGATCGACACGGGCCCACAGCATCGCTCCACCGAATTGGGCGCCGTGTTCAACCAACTGTTCGTCGATCCCCCCGAAAACCGGGTCTACGTTCCGGGGATGCAGTCGGGACGGATCCGGGTCCACGAACTGGAAACCCTGAAATTCATCGGGGAAATCCAGGCCGAACCCGGGGTCCGAGGCGTTCTGGTGGACGACCGGGACCCGGGCCGCCTGTTCAGTTGGAACTACACTACGGGGAGGATCCTCCAGCACGCGCTGCCCGCCGGCACGATCGTGAATTCCTGGGACGTGGGCCCGATCCTCCGGCGGGTCACCTGGGACTGCGACGGGACGTCCCTGCTGGCGGTTTCCAGCCAGGGGGGCTTCCGGATTCGACCGTAGGATGGAGGTTCCGACGCCAGCGAAGCCAGAATCCGCAGGGACGACCGTGGCGAGGATGGGTCTGCTGCGCGGCGGCGCCAATTTCCTGGCGGTCGGCGCCGCCCTGTACGCGGCCTGGGATTCCCACGTGGAATTCCATCCCACCGGCATCCGGTACGCCCGGCTGCTGGCCCTCCCGGTGATCCTCGGGCTGCTCTGGGTCCTGGGGCGCCTGGCGTCGGGGCCCCGCCTGGCCAGCCGGGCGATCGACGCGCTGGTCTTCCTGGGGCTGTGCGCGCTGGTCCCGGCATTCGGCATCTACGAAACGCCGATCTTCTGGATCAGCGATCCCGCCGGGTTCGCGCTGCATTCCGCGCTGATGGGCCTGATGATCCTGGTGGTTGCCCTGGTCCGAAGCCGGTGGGCGTCGGTGCTGGCGATCGCCGTCATCGCGGTCGCGGTCCTCCTTCCGCAGGCGTTCCGGCCGCAGGTCGAACTGTGGCGATCGGCCGTTCCCTGGGCGCTGGTCATCGCGTGGGCGTGGGCCCGGACCCGGGGTCCCGGACGCCCGGCCGCCGGCGTGCTGGTCGCGGTCGTCCTGGCGCTGGGGCTGGGCATGCTGCCCCTGAAGGCCGGGCGGTACGTCCCCCCCACCGCGGCCAGGGCTGAAGCGATCCGGTCCCAGGCCGGCGTCGAGGTCCTGTTCCTGGACGACGCCGACCCCCGCATTCCGGCATTCCGCAAGGAAATGCTGTGCGACCCGTTCACGGGCGCGCTGGTCGTGACGCCCCACGACGGCAGCACGTCCCTGGCGCAGATCCAGCCCGACGGCGAGGTCCAGGCCTTCGACCTGCCCGACGAGGCGTGCGACGCCAGCCTGCTGGACGGCCCCCTGCTGCTGACGGGGCTCGGGGGAAACCTGGCCGTCGTGGACCTGCAGACCCGGCGCATCGCAACCGAAGTCCCGCTGTGCCGGGGGCGGGTCTACTACATCAGCCCGGACCCGGCGCGACGCCGCCTGGTCGTGTCCTGCGGCGATCCCAACCAGTGCTTCGTGCTGGAGGACGGCCCCGACGGCTGGGTGTCGCCCTACGACCCGCTCCCGGGCGAGCAGTGCCTGTTCGTCGATGACACGCGCGTCCTGGTCAGCCCCGAACTGGTCTTCGCGACCCTCGCCGACCACTGGCAGATCGAGCCGGGCAACCGGGGCAAGGCCCTGCCCGCGCCCTTCCACCAGGTCTTCGCCGACCTCGACACGGGCCGCGTGTTCTATCCCATGATGCTGACCGGTGAAATCCAGGTGCGCGACCTGGAAACCCTGGACGTCCTGGCGACCTTCCAGGCCGAGCGCGGCGTCCGGGGCGTGCTGCTGGATCCACTGACCCACCAGCGGGTCTTCAGTTGGAACTACGCCACGGGGTTGATCCACCTGCACTCCCTGCCCGAGGGCACGATCACGCGGTCGTGGGACGTGGGCCCGATCCTCCGGAACCTCCGCTGGGACTGCGACGGGACCTCCCTGCTGGCGGTGTCCAGCCAGGGCGGGTTCCGGATCCGGCCGTGACGCCGTGCGGTTGACTTGCCCGCCCGACCTTGATTACCTTTCGTTTCTATTGGAACGTCCCGAGGCGGGAAGAACGGAGGATCGAACCATGCGCACACCGGTCATCGTCGTCACCCTCGGGTTGTTCGGGGTCTGCGGGTGCTCGTGGAGCCTGGGCCGCGACATGGCGCGGGAAATCCTGCAGAAGCGCGAAATCAAGGACGGCGTGATCGAGTGCTCCTGGACCGCCCCACGGCAGGCCGCGAAGGACGCCTGGGCGTTCAACTCCTTCGACGAGTCGGAAACGGCCTGCGCGGGCCAGTTGAAGGACGCGGGCCTCGTGACGCTGGGCGGCTGCCTGAAGGAAGGCTGTCCCGGGGGATGCTGCAGCCGCGAAATCCTGGCGGCGGGAAAGGCGCGGTTCGAGGCGCCCGACGGGGGCCTGAAGTTCCGGTGCGGATCGATCGCCCTGGCGGAAATCAACAAGATCACGACGGGCGGGGACCAGGCCGCCGTCACCTACGCCAGCCAGACCGAACTGGACGAGCCCTTCCTGTCGCGCCTGCCCGCCTGCCGGCTGGGCAAGCCGGTCGCGGGCCGCCAGACCCTGGAACGCGCGATGAAGCGGGACTCCGTCACCGGGACCTGGGACTGCCTCAACTGCACCCACTGATCGGACCGCCGCCGCCCCCCGCCGACCGCCGTCACGGCGATGCGACGCCCCGCGTCCGGACCACGATCCAGGCCAGCAGCGACACGATCAGCAACCCGGTCATCACCGCGACGTGCGTGAAGCCGTGGCTGAGCAACTGCCCGTTGAAGAGGAAGCCGCCGGCGACGCAACCCAGGGCGTCGATGGCATAGGCGCTGCGCCGGTCGGCCTTCGGATACAGGTGGATCAGCAGCGGCCAGAAGTACCCGCAGCAGATCCCCAGCACCAGCGTCAGCAAGGCGGCCTGCGGCGCGCTGACCCCGCCCCGCGCGACCAGGGCCAGGGTGGCCAGGCCCACGCCCGACAACAGGGCGGCCACCAGCAGCGCCAGGCGGGTCGACTGCCGGCGCATCCACAGGAACACGAGGTTCGACACGACGCCCCCGGCGGTGAAGACCGCCGTCATCAGCACCATCCCGTACGCCGGCCCCTCGAACAGGCGCGCGTTCTTCATCACGACCACGAACTCGGCGCAGACGAACACCACGCCCAGCAGGGCAAAGGCGAATTCCGAATACCCCGGGGCGGGCGTGTTCCGGCGCCTTCTGCGCCGCCGGACCAGCAGTGCCGCGGCGCCGCAGGCCAGCAGCACCAGGATCGTCAGGAAGTCGCCCATCGGGCCGAATTCCATCTGGATCAACGGCAGGTCGTCGGTACCGGCCCGGGTCGGATCCCGGGGCGGCGTGTCCACCGGAACCATCGACGGCAGGGAACGAATGTGGTCCGCGGCCTGCTTCAGCGCCGCGGGATCCTTCGACGCCACGATGAAGAACAGCGCCAGGCCCATCATCGGACGGTCGGGCACGACGTACCAGAACAGCGAGTAGTGGGCCTCGTCGGGCATGGCGTTCAGGAACGGCGTGACGTAGTCCACCGCGGGGAATCCCCCGAGGTCGATCGTCAGGACCCCAGTGGGGGACAGCCGGTCGAACACCGACTGCATCCCCTCGCGGGTGAACACGTAGTTTTCGATCGACACCAGGCTCATCGGCGTGAAGAACAGCCCGTTGTCCAGGCCGTCCAGGAAGATCAGGTCGAACTGGCGACGGTCCCGGTCCAGGAACAGCCGGCCCTCCGACGTGACGACCTCGACCTCGGGCCGGTTCAGGGCGAACCCGCTGAAGTGGGCGTACTCGTCCACGGAACGCCCGGCCACGACCGGATCGACCTCGACGGACACCGCGTGTTCCAGGCGGTCCTGGTAGAACGTGATGTAGCTCAAGGCCGTCCCCAGGCTGCCCCCGATCACCAGCACCTGGCGCTTGCCCGTGGCGATGGACTTGAAGATCTGCCGGACCTGCAGGTGGGCCTTCGCGGGCGTGTCGCACGTGTAGTACAGGAACACGTTGTTGTGCACGCCGGCGATGCAGTGCCCGTCGTCGAACGACAGGAAGTCCAGCTTGTAGTAGGGCGACCACGTGGAATCCAGGACCTCGTAGTCGTTCTGGGACCAGGTAAAGAACAGCTTCGGCGCAAAGAACGAAAACGTCAGGATCCCGACGCCGCACGCCAGCAGGATCGCCGCCCGGATCGGCCGCCGGCGCACCAGGAACATCAGCAGGACGACCAGGCCCACGAACACGCCCGTGGCCGGCCCGCCCAGGCGCGTCACCGTCAGCAGCCCCAGGGGCCCCCCGATCAGGAACCCGACCATGTGGATCGCGTAGGTCCAGTGGGGGTTCGACGCCCGGTGGTAGCAGTCGGCAAAGTAGTACCCCGGCAGGGCGAACAGCATCGGGAACAGGACGAAGAACAGGACCTCGCCCGCCAGGTGCAGCCCCAGGTTTCGCGGAGTGTTCAGCGAAAACCCGTTGCTGGGCACCAGGTAGCTGGAACTGAGGTTCAGGTTGAAGGCCATGCACAGGAAGAACACCAGCAGGGCCAGGAACGCCGCCGACTCCCAGGCGCGGACCCGGCTGCGCGCGTACCGCCCGTGGAACATCGCCCCGGCCGCCACGCCGCCCATGGCCAGCGTCATCATCACCGGCGACAGCATGTTCCAGGCCTGCTTCGCGCCGATGACCCGCAGCAGGACGTACAGGAAGTAGCTGATGACGAAGCCCGTCGCCAGGGCGCCCAGGCCGATCCGCAGCCGCGCCCAGGGGGCCTGTGTCACGGGTGTGTCCACGCTGTCCTTCCGCGGCCGGCGGCCGCGTCAATAGCCCACGTCCGGCGGGTACACCGTGCCCGTCGTGTCGATCGGGATGGTTGCCGCCGCCTCCCCGGGCACGATGTCCGGCGACACGCGGACGCCCTTCCCGTAGGCATAGTCCAGGAAATCCTGGTCCAGTTTCCGATACATCCAGCGCGCGACCACCCGGATCTCCTTCGTCGAATCGGGGGGGATCGCGCAGACGACCGGATCGGTGATTTCGACCTTGTTCGCGATCTGGCGCTCGTACACCTTGTTCTGGACCTGCCAGACCCGGTTGCGGGTGATCACCTGCCCGTCCAGCCCGATCATGTGCCCCCCCAGGTTCGGGGTGTCCTGGGGGACGGGCCCGCCCGGCGTGGCCTGACCCTGGGAACAGATGACCCGATCCTGCTCGTCCCGCACGGTCACGTCCAGCCAGGCCCGGGCCAGGTCCAGCGATCCGGCCGGGAACGCGTGGCCCAGGCCGGTGTTCGTCGTCACCACGTGCAGGGTGAAGGGCCGTCCGGGCTGCGGCGGGACGTTGTAGTAGAAGGTCACCATGATCCACGGCACCCTCTCGATCGGCGTGTCCAGGGTGGGGCGGACCTTCCACAGCGTTTCCCACCCGTCCAGGGAGGGAACGATCCGGCCCTCCGCCCAGCGACGCACGACGTCGGCGGTCTTCTCGTCCCCGGTCAGCGTGAAGGGGCCGACGTTCGATCCGGCGAACAGGTGGCTTTTCTTGTCGGTCGGGCCTCCGTACACGCGTTGCGGCTGCATGTGGCACCGGATGCAGGTCGGGTTCCGCAGGCCCGGCGGCGTGACCACCGGCATCTGGAGGTGGTGGCACGCGGTGCAGAAGGCGTCCTCGCTGTGGAAGGGCTTCTTGAAGGCGCGCCGGTGCCCCGCGGCGTTCAGCCGGATCAACAGGCGATCCGTTTCGTCGACCTTCCCGTCGTCGCCCGGGAAGAGGCCCAGGTGCCCCCAGGGCGGCGACACTTCCAGCCACGAGCGCCTGCGATCCTCCGGATCCAGCCCGGCGTCCTGGATGCTGTGGCAGAAGACGCACGAAAACGTGTTGCGGGTCTTGTAGTAGTCCACGTCCTTGCGCGCGTCCAGGGTGGCCACCGGGTAGTGGCACCCGGCGCAGATGATCTGGTTGCGCGCGCCGACCTCGGTCGCCATGTCCTCCAGGTTCTTCTGGAAATACTGGGGGCGCAGCGTGACGTTGTGGATGGACCGCAGGTGCTCTTCCAGGATTTCCTTGTGGCACCCGTCCGTGTTGCCGCAGCCGGCGGTCACGTCCAGGCGGTCCAGGTCGGGCGTCGCCACCGGCGAGGTCGGGGGCCAGGCCTGCTCCGACGCGGGCCGCCGCTCCATCGGCACCGTGTTCAGCGGAAGGGTCCACGTCGCCGACGGTCCCAGCCAGGCCAGGACGGCCACGATTCCCAGGCCGGCGCAGGTCAGCGTCAGTCCCAGGCGGGCGGGGCGCCGGCCCAGCACCGAGCCGCCGGGTTCCCGGACGCGGCCCCGGCGCAGCACCAGCAGGTGCAGCAGGTAGATCGCGACCAGGGCGTACGCCGACCAGCGGTGCACCGCCATCACGGTGACGATGTTCCGGTCCTGGAAGAACAGCAGCGGGATCCACCCGGTCGCAGCGACCGGCAGCCAGATCCCCCAGATCAGGATGCCCGTCAGGGAAGCGCGCCGGTCCCCGGCCGATCCGTCCCCCGTCTCGAGGGCCTGTCGAAGGCGCAGCAGGACGGACGCGACCAGCACCAGGCCGCCGAACACCAGCCAGGCGGTCGAGTCCATCCACGTCGGCAGCAATCCCACCGACAGCGTGAAGGCGGCCGCGATCGCGCCGGGAATGACGCCCAGGTTCCACCAGGAACGCAGCCCGCGTTCGGCACGAAGGTTCCTGATGGTGAACCACAGGACCCAGGCGGTCGCCACGACGGCCACCACCGGGTGCACCGCCAGGACCACCTTCAGCAGCGGGCTCCAACTGTCGTCCAGGAGCACCCAGAAGCCGGTGCCGACGGAAAGGAAGACGAGGAGGCTGCCCCAGGCGCTCATGACCGGCGTCCGGGGCTGGGCACCAGGTGCCTCGTCACGTCCCGGAGTCATTCCGCGGTGCTCCTCCAACGCGGGGTAGTATCCGGTCTGCGCGGGCACCGGTCAAGGCAGGGCGGGCACCGGCAGCCGGGTGTCCCGGAGCCCCCGGGGTGCTCTTGCGTCCGGGCACAGACGGGGCGCGCCCGGGCACCCCCGCACACTTGACACCTCGCGCCGGCACTCGTTACAGTCCGCCGACGGCACGGTGGAAACCATGGGCATCAAGGGCTTCGTGCGACGGGGCGAACAGTCGATCCAGCGGATCGCCCTCGTGTACCTTCCCGCGTCGGAAGACTATCCGTTCTCGTTCATGCCGGAGCACTTCCAGAAGCGGCCCGGGCTGGGGTTGCGGTACCTCGTCGCGGCGCTGAAGGCGAACGGCTACCAGGTGGACCTCTTCGACTGCCTGTTCGACTCGACCCGCGCCCGCGGCCTGGCCGGGGAACTGAACGCCGGCCGGTACGACCTGATCGGGTTCAGCGCGACGCACGCCTCGATCGGGCGCGTCGGCAGCGTGGTTTCGGGACTGGATCGCGCGTTCTACGCGGGCCGCCTGATCGTGGGGGGGCCGGCGTCCTCGCAACTGGACCAGGTGTTCGCCGCCGGTGCGGACGTTGCGGTGATCGGCGAGGCCGACGAAACGATCGTGTCGCTGGTCCGGGCCTACGAGGGTCACACCGGGTTCGACGAGGTCCGGGGCATCGCCTTCCACGACGAATCCGGCGCCCAGGTGGCGACGCCGCCGGCCACGATCGTCCCGCCCGACCAGATTCCCATGCCCGACTGGTCGGACTTCGACCCGAAGTCCGGGGACCTGCTGGAAATCGCGATGCGGCGCCCCTACTACGTCGTGATGGCGTCCCGGGGCTGCCCCTTCCATTGCGCCTACTGCGTGACGTGGAAGTACTGGAACGGCAAGTACCGCGGACGTCCCGTCGAACAGGTCCTGGACGAGGTCGAGTTCCTGGTCCGCACCCAGGGCGCCCGGTACATCCGCTTCCTGGACGACGTCTTCGCCCTGCGCATGGACTGGCTGGAAGCCTTCTGCGAGGGCCTCCACCAGCGGGATCTGCAGATCAAGTTCGGCATCACGCTGCACCCGTTGACCTTCGGCAAGGATCGCCAGCGGGCGTTCGAACTGCTGAAGGAAGCGGGCTGCGAAGTGGTGAACTACGGCGCGCAGTCGTCGGACCCGACCGTCCTGAAGACGATCGGGCGCTCCCCGGACGAGCCCGACGCCCTGCGGGAAGCCATCCCCCTGGCGAACTCCATGGGGTTCGCGACGGTCCTGACGTACATCTTCGGCCTTCCCGGCGACACCCGGGAAACCATCCAGGCGAACGTCGACTTCGTGGCCTCGGTCCGCCCGACCCTCGTGGACTTCCATCCCCTGGACTACCTCCCCGGCAGCGTGCTGGTCGATTCGATGCCGGTCGAGGGCCGCAGCACCCTGACCCCGGCCGAACTGTCGGACCTGTGTCGCGGGGCGTTCGTGCAGTACTACGGGCGGCGCGGCGGCGCCTTCAGGGCGGCCTGGTTCATCCTGCGGAACAACCCCGTGTGGCTGGCCTACGCGTCCCGGACGGCCGTGGACCTCATGGGCCTGGCGACGCGGCGCGCGGCATCGAAACTGGTCGCAAGGCCTCGGGGTTCCGGGAAGGAACCGGACGCCCGCGCCTGAGCCGGCCCGCCCCGACCATCGATCGCAGCCCGCCCAGCAGCATCTGCCATGCCGTCACCAGCAGCACCAGCGGCCGGACCATCCGCAGGGCCGACAGCCAGCGGCTGGGCCTGCGATAGAAGCGCCAGTAGGCGATCCGCTGGAAGCGATCCAGTTCCGCCCGCGGCACGCGGATCAACTCCAGCGCCGCCCCGGTGTGCTTGTCGAAGTCGTCGGGATCCTCGCTGAGCAGGCGCAGGCCCCCCAGCCCCCGTCGGGCCATCCGCAGGACCTCCGTCCCCGGGAAGGGGGCCAGGCGCGCGAATCCGGCCATGTCCGCGTTCACCTTCAGCGAATGTTCGATCGTCCGGGCCAGGGATTCCGGCGTTTCCCCGGGCAGCCCCAGGATGAAGTTGGTGTCCGTCAGCAGGCCGGCCTCGCGCGCCACGCGGACCGCCTGGATCCCCTGTTCCAGGGTCGTCTGCTTGTGCATCCGGTCCAGCATCCCGGCGTCGCCGGACTCGATGCCCAGCGACACGACACGGCAGCCGGCGCGGCGCAGGGCGACCGCGACTTCGGGGGTCACCTGGTCCACCCGGCTCTGGCACGACCACCGCACGCGACGGTCCAGCCCCTCCCGGAGGAGGGCGTCGCAGAACTCCAGGACATGGTTGCGGTCCGCCAGGAACGATTCGTTCAGGATCACGAACTCGCGGATCCCCAGGACGTTCACGTCGTGGCGCAGTTCCTCCAGGACGTTGGGGATCGATCGCAGGCGCTGCGTCGTTCCCGTCCCGCGGAAGCAGAACGAGCACCGGAAGGCGCAGCCCCGGCCGGTCGCCAGGGGCACGGCACGGCGGGCGCGATCCGTGACGTGGTAGACACCCGAGTAGCGGTCCAGATCCACCAGGTCCCACGCCGGGAACCCGATGGCGTCCAGCTCCTCGATTTCGGGGCGCGGCGGCGCCAGGACCACCCTCCCCTCCCGGCGCCCGCAGACGCCGGGGATCGCGGTCACGTCCGCGTCCGGCCCCCCCCGATGGTAGGCCTCCAGCAGGTCCGCGAACGTCCGTTCCCCCTCGGCGACCACGGCCGCGTCCAGGGACGGGTATGCGTCCAGGGTCTCGACGGGCACCGCGGTCGCGTGGGTTCCCCCGACGATCACCCGGATCTCCGGCCGATCGGCCTTCAACCGGGTCGCGACGCGGGACACCATCTTGACGCTTTGCGTGTACGCGGTGAACGCCACCACGTCCGGACGGAACGCCCGCAACCGCTCCAGCAGGTCCGCCTCGGTCATGCGCTCCGCCGCGCAGTCGACGGCCAGGAGGTCGGTCGCCGAACGCTGCACGTTTCCGGCCACATACGCCAGGCCCAGGTGCGGGATCGATCCACGCCCGGCCCCCCGGGGACCGTCCCGGAGGATCGAAGGTGCAACGAGGGCAAGCCTCGATCGCCGCATGCTGGTTCCGCCTGTTAGGCGGCGATGATAGGACTTCGCGACAGCCTCGGTCAACTGCGCGTTTCCGCGCCATTGCTTGACCCGATCGGGCCGATCCTGGATCATGCCCTGCGGTTTTTGCCGTCCCTGCCCGCGAGGGCTTCAGGAGGTCCGGGCATGCGCATCGCCTTCGTCCAGGACTCGGGGATGAACGAATCCGCCGCGCTCCTGGTCCTGTCGGGCCTGCTGAAGCTGGGGGGGCACACGACCCGGCTGTTCATCGAACACGACGAACGCGATATGTTCGGCGCCCTGCGCCGGTTCGACCCGGGCCTGGTCCTGATCGCGATCGACATCGGCGGCCACCACTGGGGCCTGGGCATGGCGTCCCGGCTGGCCCGGGACATCCGCGCGCCCCTGGTGGTCGTGGGCACGTACCCGACGCTGGAACTGGACGAGGTGCTGGCCCGGCCCGAGTTCCGGTTCGTCATCCCGGGCGAATGCGACGTGGCGGTGCCCGCCCTGGTGGACGCCCTGGCCGCGGGCAGCCGCGACCTGGCCGCAGTCCCCGGCCTGCACTGGCGCGACGTCGACGGCCAGTGGCAGCGCAACCCGTCCCCGGGGTACCTGGACGATCTGGACGTCCTGCCCGCACCGGACGTGTCCCTCTTCGAGCCCTACCCCTACCTCCTGCAATTCGGGGTGCGCCGGTTCGTGTCGGGACGCGGGTGCGCGAACCGTTGCAGCTACTGCTACAACAACGAACTCAGCCGACGCACGCGTTCCCTGGGCCGGTACGTCCGGCGCAAGAGCGCGACGCCGTTCGTGGCCGAAATCGCGGACTCGCTGGCGAAGTACCCCGCCCACCACGTGCACATGGGCGACGATCTGTTCACCCACGATCCCGCCTGGCTGCGCGAATTCGCCCCGTTGTATCGCCGCACCGTCGGCGTGCCGTTCACCTGCAACGCCACGCCCATGAGCCTGACGTCCGAAACCATTTCCCTGCTGGCCCAGGCGGGGTGTCACGGCGTCGCCGTCGGCGTCGAGTCCGGCGATCAGGTCCTCCGGGAACGCATCCTGGAGCGGCCTGCCCGCGACGAGGATCTGCGCGCCGGCTGCGAACGGGTCCGCAAGTCCGGCATCCTGCTGGCCGCGTTCAACCTGATCGCCATGCCCGGGGAAACCTACGAACAGGCCCTGTCGACCGTCCAGTTGAACCGACAACTGGGCGTGCAGGTGCCCCGCATCAACTTCACGATCCCGCTGCGGGGCACGCGCATGACCGAGCGCGCCATCGAGGAGGGATTCTTCACGCGGCAGGCCCAGGCCGATCTGGAGCGGGAGGTCGCCGCCGGTCGCTTCAAGCTGGGCCCCTGCTTCCTCAGCCCGGACAACGCGCAGTTCGAGCGCCTGTTCCGGGTCTTCCAGTTTGCGATCATGATGGGGCTCGGCGACGCGCAGGTCCGCCAACTGGTCCGCAGCGACCTGGCCGTCAAGGCGATCCCGTTCCGGATGCTGATGCTCTACATGGAGCGCACGTTCTTCCGGATCCAGTGGGTGCCGGGGCTGCAGATGTACCTGCACGCGGGCCATCCGCTGGGACGCACCAAGAACTTCAACAACTTCATTCCCTGACTGCGATCGGAAGACCAGAAGACAATTCGGAAGACTGTCAGCGACCGCGCAGCGCGACCGAGGCGATGGACACCAGCGCGTTCGCCATGTCCGACACGGACAGCGTCCGCAACTGGAACAACTGGCGCGCGATCATCTTGGGCCGCAGGTAGAACGACAGGTGGGCCTTGGCCTGCAGCGCGATGATTTCCGCCGACGTGAACCCGTCGGGGATGTAGACCGGCGGCAGATCCTTCGTCGGGTACGTCGTGTAGCGCTTCCAGTCCTCGGGCGCCAGGATCTTCCCCTCGGCCAGCAACTGGTCGTACAGGGGCGTCCCGGGGTACGGCGCGAACACCGTGTACTTGGCGAAGTCCACGTCCAGCGTCCGGGCGAACTTGATGTTGCGCTCCATCGACGCCCGGGTGGCGCCGGGGACGCCCAGCATGAAGAAGCCGACCGTTTCCACGCCGGCCTTCTTGCAGATTTCGACGGCCTTGACGGCCTGATCCAGGCTGGCGCCCTTGCGCATCGTTTCCAGCTCGACCTCGTCGCCGGCCTCGAACCCGAACATCAGGCGGCGCAGGCCCGATTCCCGCAGGGCCTGGACCAGTTCCAGGTCGATCAGGTCGGTCCGCGTTTCCGTGATCCACACCTGCTTCTTGTGCAGGCCCCTGCGGATCAGTTCCGCCGCGTAGTCCAGGCCTTCCTTCTTCCCGAACGGGAAGATCGCGTCCACGAACGACGGCTGCTTGAAGCCGAACCGTTCGTACCCCTGCTCGCACTCGTCCGCGATGTTCGCGGCCGAACGCTTCCGGCGCACGTTGCCCATGACGCGCAGGCTGCAGTAGGAGCAGTTGTACGGGCAGCCGCGGGATCCCAGGACCAGGATCCCGGGGTCCTGGACCCGGGCGAAGCTGAGGATCTTGTACCGGTGCATCGGGAACAGGTGCCACGCGGGGAACGCCAGGTCGTCCAGGTTGCCCACCCGCGAACGGGGGGGCGTGGTGACGACCGCGCCCTCGCTCAGGAATGCCAGTCCGGCGATCGTGTCCAGGGACGGGGTGCCCTTGTCCAGGGCCTCGACCAGTTCCGGGAAGCTGAGCTCGCCTTCGCCCATCACGATGATGTCGATCAGGCCCTGGCGCAGCAGCGAGTCCTTGAACACCTCGGCGTGGATGTTCCCGGCCACGATCTTCGCCTTCGGCAGGTGCTTGCGCACCGACGCGATGACCCGCGGAGCGCCGGCCATGGTGGCCGTCACCAGGGACAGGCCCACGACGTCCGGCTGGACCCGCTTCAGGCAGGTTTCCAGTTCCGCCTCGTTGCCGGAGGCCAGGGAGTCGTCATAGATCTCGACGGGAATCCCGGCCCTCTCCAGCGCCGCGGCCAGGTACGCCAGCGTGATCGGAGGCATCGGCGCCAGCACGCGCTGGTAGTCGCCGCCCAGTTCGTCCAGGGATCGGTAGATGTTGATGAGGAGGACTTTCACGCGTCGTCTCCACGCCGCCGCCGGGGCGTCCGGCCAGGGCCGGCCCGGGAGCGACACCACGGAATCAACTGTCGTACCACTCGGGGGTGACCAGCCGGGTGTAGTTGTCATGCCGGAACGGGTTGACGAACCGGCGCGCGGTGTCCGCGAAAATGCGGGCCGAGACCAGCACCCACCACAGGTACATGTTCCGCCGGTAGGCGCTGCCGGACGTCAGGCCCTTGGCCAGCCACTTGACGCCGACGTACCGCCGGCTGAGCTCGATGATGGCCAGGTCGATTTCCTCCCGGGTCATCTTGTCGGAACTCATCACGGGCGTGGACATGTCGAAATAGTCGAAATCCTCGACCTCCAGCCACTTCTTTTCGTTCGCCTCCCGCCAGAAATCGGTTCCGGGGAAGGGTGTGGCAGCATGGAACGCGGGATAGTCGGCGTCAATCAACCGGGCGAAGGCCAGTTGATTTTCGATGGTTTCGGGCGTTTCGTTCCGTGTCCCCAGGATGAAGGTTGCCTGCCGGAACACGTGGGGGTACTTGGTCTTCAGCAGGCGGAACGTTTCCACCGACTGGTTCTTCGTATAGAACTTCTTGCTGAAGTCCTTCAGGTCGGCGTCCTCGGCCCGCTCGACCCCGATGCACAGATGGGCCAGCCCGCTCTTGACCAGTTTCTCGAACACGCCCAGCCGCTCGTCCCGCAGGACCAGGTCGGCGCGCATGAACGCGAACCACTGGATGGGCCATCCCTTCTTGATCAGGGCCGTGGCGAACTCGTCGTTCCATTCCGAGTCCAGGTTGAACGTGGGGTCCACGAACACCAGTCCCCGGCGCCCGTACTGCTTGTGCAGCACCTCGATTTCCGCCAGGGTGTGCTCCACCGACTTGGTGCGCCAGCGGGGGGTCAGGGTTTCCTGGCCCGTGGCGGTCACCTTCCGCTCGCCCATCTGGGTCCACCAGACGCAGAACGAGCAGCGGGCCCCGCAGCCGCGGCTGTGGTGGACGGTCACGCCGCCGGAATTGAACAGCAGCTTGGCGCGGCCGTAGCGGTCCATCGGCATCAGGTCGAAGGCGGGGATCGGCAGCGTGTCCAGGTCGGCGATCAACGCCCGCGGCGGCGTCAGGACGACCTTACCGCCGCTGTAGTACGCGATGCCCTCGACGTCCTCGGTCGGCGTTCCGGCATCCAGGGCCCTCAGCAGTTCCCGGAACGTGATTTCGCCTTCGCCCCGGACGATGAAGTCGATCGGGTGCGACCGCAGGTACCGGTCCGGCAGGTTCGTGAAGTGCGCGCCGCCCAGGACCGTGACGATCTTCGGATCGATCCGCTTGACCAGTTCCACCAGCTTCAGGACTTCGCCGGCGTACAAGGCGTGGTTTTCCCCCGCCCCGACCACGTCCGGCGCGAACTCCCGAATCCGGCGTTCCAGCGTCTTCCAGCCGCATTTTTCGGGCAGGCAATCGATGACCGCAACCCGCATCCCGGCCTGCCGCAGGACTGCGGCCAGGTTGGGCAGGGACTGGGGCATCATGAAGTTATCCTGCTCGTTCATGTAGGGCCACAGGAGCCTGGGGGGAGCAACGAGCAGGACGTTCATAACCCGATCTTTCCTGGGCTGCGAATCAAGGACGCAAGGTAACGCCTTTCCAGATGATATTAATATCCCGGAAAAACGCTACCCGCGTCAGAAGGACCCGAAGAAGGACAGCCCCAAGAACTGTTCGAACTAGGGACGGGGCTTCGGAACGGGCCGGGGAGAGGGCTTCGGAGCCGGACGCCAAGAGTGCATCATGATTAGCCTCCAAGAAAGACGTCCGATAGTAACGAAGTTCCGAACGGCCTGTCAAGCCGTTTCGCGGCACGTTTTTTCACCAGCCCCAAATTATTCCCGCAGTTCCCAATCTGGACTGCTATCTTCCGGGTTGAAAACACGGGCGCTGTTCCAGTCCGCTTCGGGTAGAATCACCGAAACGTCGCCGAATACAGAACCGCGGGCTGGGCCGACCGGGGATCGTGATGGTGCTAACCGCAGGACCACAAAGGACTTCTGTCTTCGCAGCCTGGCTCCACGGCGGGATTCTGGCGCTGGTCGCCTGGTTGACGTTCAGCCCGATGGCGTCCCATCTGTGCACATCGCTGGTGGATCCCGGGATCGGCCGCGCACTGGGACACTGGGGGCTGGGCAAGTTCTTCGGCTTCGCGCTGTTCCTCTACTATCCGCTGCACATCTTCGCGTCCGAAGGGTGGTGTCGCACCTCGGCATGGAAGGTCGTGCGCCCTCTCCTTCCGTTCCTTCTCCTCATCCTGGCGTTCGCCCCCCTCGTCATCGGTCCGCCGGAGGGTCGCTTCGTCGTCGCGCCGCTGGTGGCCGCGGCCACGATCATCCACTGGATCCGGGTTCCGAAAAGACGGGGACTCCTGGTGATCCGGATCTGGATCCTGGCGATCGTGGCGATCGATCTGGCCTGCACGACCAGGGGGGACCAGTCGCGCCTCTTCATCTTCGCGCTGGCCCAGCTTTCGCTTGGCGTCCTGGTGATCGACCTCCGGCGTGCCCGGAAATTTCCCGACGAACGCCCCTTCCGGTCGGGAAGGCTGGCGATCTTCGCCGCCATCATGCTGGCCATCCCCGCCTGGATGCTGGACGCGGGAGCCTCGGGGAACCGGGACTACGCCACCAGCGTCGGCCCCATCGCCCACACGATCACGGGGTACCTGTTCGTCGCGGTCCTGATGATCCACGTGATCGTCGCGATCCATCGAAAGCAGGCGACTTCGGGCTTCCGGCGAGCGGCGACCATCACGGCCTTCCTGGCGACCCTCGCCGCCCTGGCGACGGCCGAAGGAATCCGCGTGGCGGGAATCGCACGGAGCATCCGGGAGGCGGCCGCGGCGGTCGAGGCCGTCGGAAAGGTCCCGCAACCGGTATCGATCCACTCCGCGCTGGAAGCCTACCCCGCGCCCCTCCCGGGCCTGGGCGCCACCTGGTTCGTCCAGTCGACCCGCAACTGCAACAACTCGACGTGCCACGAGGCGGTCGTCACCCAGCACAACCATTCTGCCCACGGCCGCTCGATGACGAACGACACGTTCCGGCTGCAGCTTGCCCAGTTCATCGCCGAAAAGGGGCGCGCGGCCGCCGACCATTGCCTGGCCTGCCATGCGCCCCTGGGAGTCGCCGCGTTCCCCGGCGACGGCTCGAAGGGACCTCCGATCGACCCGCTGACGACGACCGAGGAAGCCTTCACACTGGGCGTGGGCTGCGTCGTCTGCCATCGCGCGACCGCCACCACGGACGAGCGCAGCGTGGGCAACGCGTCGCTGGCGGTGCGCCCGCTGTGGCTGGATCCCGAATGGCCGCGAATGCAGGCCCTGGGCAGGGAAACGGAGGTTGCAACCGTCCTGCTGGACAACCAGGCCCACCGGGCGCGCTGGCGAATCGAAAAGCGGGAGTGGCGTTCGATCTGCGGGTCCTGCCACTTCGTGACGCTCCCCGCATCGCTGGCGGTCGACGGCGCCGAGCATGTCGTGGCGGATCACTACCGCTCGTTCCTGGACTCCGAATTCGCCCAGGTCGGCGTCGAGTGCGCCAGTTGCCACCAGCAGCCGTTCATCAGCGCGATCCACGGCTACCCCTCGAAGGGCCACAACTACCTGGGATCGGGCTCGACCCTCCCCTACGACGACCTCCAGGAAGATGCGAAGTTCCGGGAAGTGTCCCTGGGATACCTGTCCGGCCTGGGCGACGTTTCGCTGCGCATCGTCCCCGAGGATCTTCCCCCGTGCATCCAGGATCTGGGAACCTACTCGGATGCGACGGTCCTGCAGATGGAACGCGGTCCGACGGAGCCGTTCGACGGAACGAACGGCGGCGTCAGCCGACGGGACATGCTGACCACGACCCTGTCCGTCCTTTCCGTCGGGCCCGGGAAGGCGAGCCTCCTGGTGACGACCACCAACGGATGCATCGGTCATGGCTTCCCGTCGGGCGGGGGCGTCAAGGGGTACCTGGCCGCCGAGGCCCTCGACGACACCGGGGCGGTCATTGGCCGGTTCGGGGGCCTGGACAAGGACGGGTACCCGGTGGCGGGCCCGACGAACCTCGGTTCGAAGTCCGTCGATCGGGACGGCCTGCCGATCCTCGACCGCAGGTACTGGCGCGCCGCGAAGCAGGTCTACAGGCGCCTCATCCAGCCCGGCGAAACGCAGGAGGACATCATCGAGGTCCCCCTGGACGCCGGGACCATCCCCCGGGAGTTCGCGGTCCGCTGGAACTACCTGAGGCCGGAATACTTCCGGGCCAAGGAACAGGGGGGCGGCTACGAGGTCGCACCGGTCCCGATCGGCCAGGCCGCCTGCGACGCACCGGGGTTCTGACCACTCGCAATCATCACGCGGCAGGGTTCACGGGCGGCGTCACCTGGGGGCGGGAGCGGCGGGAACCGGGGCTGTCGCGGGAGCAGGGACCGCGGCCGGGGCCGCCGCAGGTGCCGGAACGGCCGCAGCAGCCGGGGCCGCCGCAGGTGCCGGGGCCGCCGCAGGTGCCGGGGCCACCGCAGGTACCGGAACGGCCGCCGGAACCGGGGCCGCCGCAGGTACCGGGGCCACCGCAGGCACGGGCGCAGTTTCGGTTCCCAGCGGGCTGGCCTTGGGCATGGCCGCAGGCTCGGGGGCGAACAGGGAGAACTTCGCGATGAAGGCTCCCATGTCCTTCATCCCCTCTTTGCACTCGGAGCGGACCGTCATGCGGCGGGCCTCCAGGCAGGCGGGCAGCCCCTCCCCGGCCTGGCAAACGTTCTTCACCAGTTCCTCGCAGGGCTTCGAACAGGCCACCAGGGCCGTCGACGCAGTCACAACCACCAGCAACGACGTGACCATCCGCATGGGAAACCTCCGAAAATCGCCGGCCGAGTATACCAGCCGGGCCGGACGAAGGACAACGGACCTGCCGTCACGGAAACCGCCCGCCGCATGCCTCCGGGACAGGCCCCGGCGCATCACCGCGACGACGCCTCCGCGGCATCGATCGCCTGCAGGTCGATTTCCACGAATCCTGCCACCGAGTTCGCCCACAACCGGTCCGCCCGGGCGTCCAGGGCCAGGCCCCCGGGAAGGCCGCCCACGGCCCGTTCCCAGACCCGGCGTCCCGTCGCCAGATCGATGGCGATCACGCGCCCCGAAAAGAACCCGCAGACGTACAGACGGTTCCGCCGGACATCCAGTTGCAGATCCCGGGCATTGAACTCGCCGGGCAACTGCCCCGTTTCCTCCAGCGAATCCAGGTCGAACGCATGGATCACATCGAGGGCGCCGCTCTGGTAGTACCCCCGCCGGGCCTCCTCGTCGATCGCCATCGACGTCCCCGCGATGTCGAAGTATGCCCGCGTGGCGGCGATCTCCCGGGTCGCCAGATCGAAGGACAACAGGTTCTGCCCGGGCCCGCCGACGATCAGCAACCGCCGCGTCCTGGAATCCACCGCCAGATCCAGCAGGGTGCCGCCTTCGTCCACCAGGCCCATTTCCTGGAAATTGACGACCTGCCGGACCGAATCCCGGGCGGGGTCCACCACCACCAGCGCCGGGACTCCGTCGTTGGTCATGTACAGCAGGTCGTCGATTCCCAGCACCGCGGTGGGCTGCCACTGCAGCAAGCCACTCTGGAAACGATGCCGCCCGGCCGGTTCCAGGCTGCGCGAATCCAGGCGCAGCACGGTGGCGGGTTCCCACTGCCGCACCCACGGCGCGAACCAGATCTGGCCCGCCTGGTCGTCGATGTCCACCAGGCGGACGTTCGTGCTGGCGAACCCGGCGGCCGTCCCCGACGCCAGGTCGAACCGGATGAACGAGGGATCGGGCCGGGCGTAGAAATCGCAGTAGGTGCACCCGAAGACGGCCGTCAGGGCCTGGGTCCGGTCGTCGAAGTGGATCCGCCGGGGATGCTGGGGCCGATCCAGGAACAGGACGCCGGTGTCGAAAATCACGCGAACCCCGGCCTGGGCCTCGATCCGATCGCGTTCCGCGTAGCCGCGCCCCCCGTACCGGTAGATGTCCTGGCACAGGTACAGGACCTGGATCACGGGCAGGACCAGGCAGACCAGGAACCGCCACCGTCCCCGGCGGACGCACAGCAGGCCGTACAGCATCACGTCGACCGCCAGGAGGAGGACCGAGGTGAGCCCCTCCCCCCGGAACACCAGGCCCGCCAGCAGCAGCGCGCTGCGCGACATCCATCGCAGATGGGGCTTCAGGTCGCCCGCCATCGGGATCGAGATGACCAGGATGACGAACACCGCGGTCCAGGCCAGGCATCGACCGATCAACCCCAGGACCCACCGCCACCCCAGGCGCGGCCGATGCACCGGTGCGTCGGCGACCAGGCTGACGGCGAACTCCAGCGCGAACACCGTCCCCAGCAGGACGAGGTCGAACCAGGGTTCCACGAAGAATCGCTGGTGGATTTCCTGCAGCACCAGCAGGTATCCGAAGACCGCCGCAACGGTCACCAGCGGTGTCAGCCAGGGATGCAGAGTCGCGCTGCGAAGGAACCGGAGCAGCCGTGAGTTGCGCAGGTTGTCCAGGCGGGATGCTGGTCCGTTCAACGAGTCACCCGGTCGGAAGACCGACCCCTGCCGTCCCCGACCGCGCCTACGGACCGACCACGACGCAGCCCTCGCCCTCGCGGCACGCCTGGTTCGGCGGGCACCACAGCGCGATGTTGTTGCACTGCAGGTTCGTCGGCAGGTAGTTGGGGTTGCAGTGGTCGAACGTGCACGTCAGGCCGTCGTCGCAGTCGGCGTTCGAGGCGCACCCGTTGCAGCCGGGCACCACCGTGTAGACACACCCGATCACCGGATCGCAGGTATCGGTCGTGCAGGGATCGTGGTCGTAGCACTGACCCAGTTCGTGCTTGCAATCGCCGGTGGTGATGTCCTGGAAGTCCCGGGTGCACAGGTTGCCGTCGTCGCAGGAACCCGCGTGCAGGCAGTTGTTGTTCGAGCAGGTGTCGCGGGTGGCCGGATTGCCGTCGTTGCAGTCCCCGTCGACGAAGCAGCACCCGGGAACCTCGTAGACGATGCAGGTGCCGGTGGTCGCGTCCGTGCACTGGCCGCGGTGGCACACGTCCGTGTCGGGGCAGACCTTGTTCGGATACACGCACCCGTGGGTCACCAGGTCGCACTTCCCGACCTGGCAGGCGGACGGGGGTTCGGTGCAGTTCGAGTCCACCGTACAGGCGCAGGTCCCCGTGGTGACGGGAATCCGCTCGCAGGCGCCCGTCGTGGCATTGCAGACCGCGTTGGTGCATCCGACGTTCAGCCCGCAGTCCTTCGCCAGGAACTGGCAACTGGGCGGGTTGGTGGTGCCGTCGCACAGGTCCACGGTGCAGGGATTCCCGTCGTTGCACCGGTTGACCGGATCGGCCAGACAGCCGCCGATGAGGGGCTCGCATCGATCGGTCGTGCACGGGTCGGTGTCGCTGCACACCATCGGCGTCATCACGCAGGCCCCGGTGGCCTCGTCGCAGTAGCCGTCCGCGCAGGGCTGGTCGTTGCAGAGCAGCCAGGTGGACCCGCACTTGGGCTTGGTCGGGTCCGTCGGATCGGGAAGGCACGTGTCCACCGTGCACTTGATGCCGTCGTCGCACGTCAGTGGCGTGTGCACGCAGCCCACGCCGGGCTGGCAACTGTCCACGGTACAGGCATCGGGATCGTCGCAGACGACGGACTCGTGGACGCAGCCCAGGGTCGCGGACGCACAGTGGTCCTGGGTGCAGGCATCCCCGTCGTCGCAGACCAGGATGTTGACGCAGTTTCCGTCCAGCGGGTTGCAGGAATCGACCGTGCACAGGTTCTCGTCATTACAGGGGTCCCGGTCGGAGTAGCACATGCCGGACTGCGGGTCGCACTGGTCCCACGTGCATTCGTCGCCGTCGTCGCAGGTCACCTGGTGATCGCAGACGCCCTGGGGCCGGATGCACATGTCGGTCGTGCAGCGGATGCCGTCGTCGCAGTTCATCGGCGTGTGCACGCAGTTGCCCGAGGCGTTGCAGGAATCCAGGGTGCACGAGTCGTCGTCATTGCACTCCGTCGGGGGGTGCAGGCACTCGCCCGTCACCGGATCGCAGTAGTCGCCGGTGCAGGGGTCGCCGTCGTCCCAGCAGGGCTTCTGGACGTTCGAGCAGCCCGTCAGCGGGTTGCAGGTGTCCACGGTGCAGGCGGTACCGTCGTCGCAGGACAGGGGCGTGTTGCTGCAGCCCGTCAGGGGATTGCAACTGTCCACGGTGCAGGCGTCCTTGTCGTTGCAGTTGGCCACGTGGACGCACCCGGGAATGGTCGGGTCGCAGGAATCGATCGAGCACGGGTCGGCATCCCTGCAGTCCAGCGGAACGAACTCGCACGCCCCGGTCACGGGGTTGCATCGATCCACCGTGCAGGGGTCCTGGTCGTTGCAGGCGTCCTCGTTCACGCACGTGCCTGCCGGCCCCAGGCAGCGGTCCTGGGTGCACACCACGCCGTCATCGCAGCTTCGGACGACGTGCAGGCACACGCCGGTCGTCGGATTGCAGGAGTCCGTCGTACAGGGGTCGCCGTCGTTGCAGGACGTCAGGGTGAACACGCAGTTCCCGGTGACGGAATTGCAGCTTCCCGTGCTGCACTTGTCCGCCGAAACGCAGTCCGCCGGACCCGCGCACGGATTGCAGTTGCCGCGCGGCACGTGCCGGCAGCCCGCAGTCGGATCGCACGAATCGTCGGTGCAGGCGTCCCCGTCGTCGCAGGGAACCGGCGCGAACAGGCAACCCGTCGTCGAGTTGCATGAATCCGTCGTGCACGCGTCCAGGTCGTTGCACGTCCGGGTCCGGTGGACGCACCCGGCGGTCGTCGCGGGATCGCAGTCGTCCACGGTGCAGGCATTCCCGTCGTTGCAGTTGAAGGGCTGGTGCAGGCACAGCCCCGTCACGCCGCTGCACGAATCGACCGTGCACTTGTTGCCGTCGTCGCAGTTCACGCCCTGGTTCACGCACGCACCCGTCACGGGGTTGCAGGCGTCGACGGTGCAGGCGTTGCCGTCATGGCACGAATGGGGAGCGCCGGCGGTGCAGAGGCCCGTCTGGGAGTCGCAGGAATCGTCGGTGCAGGGGTTGTGGTCGTCGCAGATCACCTGCGGATGGCGGCACAGCCCGTCCCCCGGGTTGCAGTAGTCGGCGGTGCAGAGGCTGCCGTCGGTGCAGTCCACCAGGGGGTGCAGACAGTTGCCCGTGGCCACTTCGCACTTGTCGGTCGTGCACAGATCCCCGTCCGAACAGTCCTTCGCGAACCGCTCCACGGTGCCGCTCACCGGGTCGCACACGATGCGCACGCACAGGTCGCCGCTGGAGGAAACCTTCGGGGTGTTCGTGCACTTGCCCGTGGCCGCGACGCAAGCGTCCACGGTGCAGGCGTCGCCGTCGTCGCATTCGGTCGTGGCCGCGTGCTGGCACGCGCCGGTCGCAACTTCGCACGTGTCCGTGGTGCACCCGTTCTGGTCGTTGCAGGTCCGCGTGACGTGGCTGCACTCGCCGGTCGCGGCGGTGCAACTGTCCGTCGTGCAGGGATTGCTGTCGTCGCATTCCTTCCACAGGTACTGGCAGGTCTTGGTCACGGCATCGCAGGAATCCACCGAGCAGAGGTTCGAATCGCCGCACGTCGCAACGGTCACGCAGGGCTTCCCGCACCCGGTCCCGTAGGACGGGGTGTGCTGGCAGCTTTCGATCGGGTCGCAGGAATCGGTCGTGCAGGGGTTGCCGTCGTCGCAGGAAATCGTGACGTGGATGCCGCCGCCCGTGACCGGGTCGCACGAATCGGTCGTGCAGACGCTGGCGTCGTCGTAGGTCCGCATCACGTTGATGCAGGCCCCGGTCAACGTGTCGCAGGTGTCGTCCGAGCACTTCTTGCCGTCGTTGCAGTCCTTCGCCACGTGCTGGCACACCCCGGTCGTCGGGGCGCAGGTGTCAGCGGTGCAGGCGTTGTTGTCGTCGCACGCCTGGCGGGCGTGGGCACATCCCAGAACCTTGTCGCACGTGTCGATCGTGCACGGGTCCTCGTCGTCGCAGGTCTTTTCGGTGGCCAGGCAGGTCCCGGACGCGGGGGCGCACTGGGATTCCCAGCAGGCGTCGGCAGGCGTGCAGACCACCGGCGTGTGGACGCAGAGGCCGGTGTTCGGATCGCACCGGTCGGCCGTGCAGGCCAGCCCGTCGTCGCAGTTCATGGCGACGTGCAGGCACCGGCCGGTCGCGGGATCGCATGAATCGACGGTGCACCGCAGCCCGTCCGAGCAGGGCTGCTTGAGGTAGTTGCAGGTGCCCGTCCCCAGGTCGCAGGTTTCCGCCGTGCAGGCGTTCTTGTCGTCGCAGGCCGCGTTGTTCGAGCACACGCACGAGGCCAGACGGTCATGCCGGCATCCCACCAGCGGGTCGCAGGAGTCGTCCGTACAGGGATCGGTGTCCCCGCACGAAGCCGGCGCGTGCAGGCAGCCCTGGGCGGCATCGCAGGTGTCCACGGTGCAGGGGTTGCCGTCGTCGCACGACATCTGGGGATGCAGGCAGGTCCCCGTGGCGGGGTCGCAGGCGTCGAACGTGCAGTCGTTGAGGTCGTCGCAGTTCACCGGGGTCAGCACGCACGCACCCGTGGACGGATTGCAGGAGTCCATCGTGCACTTGCTGCCGTCCGTGCAATTCTTCACCGGGTGGGTGCATCCGCCGACCGCCGGGTCGCAGAGGTCACCCGTGCACGGATTCCCGTCATCGCATTCGGTCACGACGTGGAAGCACTGGCCGCCCAGGCACGAGTCCTGGGTGCAGGCATTGCTGTCGTCGCAGGACAGCGCGCTCGTGGTGCAGTTGCCGGTCGCCGGATTGCAGACTTCGATCGTGCAGGCATCGCCGTCGTTGCAGACGCGCTCGAGCCCCCGGCAAAGGCCGGACAGCGGGTCGCAGGAGTCCTGGGTGCACGGGTTGTCGTCGTTGCAGTCCGTGGCCACGTGGCTGCAGCCGAAGCCGACCTGGCAGGCGTCGATCGTGCAGAGGTCCCCGTCGCTGCAGTTCTTGACGGACCGCCGGCACCGCGACGCAGCCTTGTCGCAACTGACGACCTGGCATTCGTTCGCCGTCAGGATGGAGCAATCCGCGTCCGACGCGCAGGCGACGCACTCGGGCCGGTCGCCGGGATCCAGCACCGCGCGGCACCCGAAGGTCGGGTCGCAGGAATCCGTCGTGCAGGCGTCGCCGTCATCGCAGACCAGGGGCTCGAACCCGCAGATCCCTTCCACGCAGACGCGCTGCAGGCAGGCATCCGTGGACCCGGGACAGTCCGCCGCGCGGAAGCACAGCGGGACATCCGGAGCGTCCGCGTCCACGCCCTGGTCCACCGGGACGTCCGCGTCCGGCGTGCCCGGGTCGCCCGGGTCCGATTCGTCGGTGCCCGGGTCCATGTCGCCCGGATCGTTGTCGCGCCCAATCTCGCCGGGACCCTGGTCCTCGGGAAGCAACTCCACGTCGACGATGTCCTCGACGTCCGCGTCCTCTTCACCGAAGTCAGGAGTGGTATTGCCTCCGCCGCCGCAGCCCAGCGACAGGGCGAACAGCATGGCCACAAGGGTCGGCGCGGCAGCATGGACTTCGAGGCGACCCAGAATACGCAGAGACATAACCCCTCCCTCCACCTTCCGGGCTCTTCGGCAGAGAACCCGACTCAATTCGACAGACGACAGTATACCACCAGTCCCCCCCGATTCAGGCAGGCCCGACGATTCCTATCCGCTGTTTCTGGTGTGTTCGAATCTACTGGCGACGTCACGGGGTTGGGCATGTTTTCCCGTTCGCGCAGGTACCGAGCTTGATGATGTACCGAACCGCGGCATTCACCGGACGCGATTCCGTGGTTGTTCCCACCGGAACCTGGTCCATGGTGACCGGGTCGGGCATCCCCGGAAGCTGCATGCGCTGGTAAGCCGCCTGGACCCCGGTCGCCGTGGTCGGAAGCGTGTTCACGGTCTGGTTCGCCCACGAACCCAGCGTCCTGGCCGAACCGAAGTCGGGCAGGTAACCCGGGAGGGTGTTCCCCAGGTTCAGGGAGTCGGCAGGAACACAGACCGCCGCCGTGGACGCCAGCAGCGGGTTCATCGAAATGTGCGTGTGGTCCTGCGTCGCATCCGTCGCATAGTCCCCGACGTAGCGGGCCACGTTTCCGGTCCGCTTCGCGCCGCGCAGGAAGCGCCCGTTCAGGTTCGGCAGGCTGAACTGCGTGGCGCTGGGGGCGCCCCACGCGGTGCCGATGGCGCCGAACAGTTCGGCGTAGGACGACCGTGTCAGCGGCGCGCCGTCGCAGAACGCCCAGCCCGCAGGGGCCGTGCCGGCGGCGCTGGCCCAGGGCTGGATCGAGCCCGTCGGAAGGGTCGTCCAGACGTTCGCCTGGATGACCAGGGAGTTCCAGGCCGAACCGTTGTAGAACTCGATCGCGCCCTTCTCCGAGTTGAACCGGGTGGCGCCCGCGGCGGTGATGCCCGCGCCCTGGGCCGTCGTACCCGCGGGAAGCCCGAGGTACCCGGTACCCGGGAAGGTCATCGGATTCGCGAAGGAAACCGTCGGCTCACCGGCGACGCCGTTCCCGTTCTGGATCGCAAGGCCGGCCCCGACCGCGAACGCACGGGCCTGGTGAACGCCGCTGATCATCTTCTGGACGACGCCGGCGCCGCCGTTCGGCAGGGTCGGATAGGCCCAGGACAGCACGCCGCCCGCGGCGGAGGTCAGCACCGTGTTCGCAGCACCCACCGCGGAGGGCCAGGTGTACGCCACCTGGTGGATTCGCAGGTCGCCGTTCGTCCTGGCCTCGAAGTCGCGATTGGCGCCGACGCGCAGGTAGACGCCCGCAGCCGGGGCGCCCGTCGCGCCGATCGTCACGGGCCCGTTGAAAGACGCCGCGTGGCCGGTCGACGCCGGATCCAGGAAGGCCGTCGTCAGGCTGCTGTCCTTGAACATCGAGGCCCGGGCGGAACCGGTGATGCCGATCCAGGCGCCCTGGGCGGTCGGCGTCGGGTTCGACGCGATGTACCCCGTGTGCGTGTGGACGGCCGGCGAGATGCCCGTCAGCTTGCTGTAACTGATGCCCAGGTATCCGGCGTCCTTCGCGCGGACCTGGGTGTCGGTCAGGGTCCCGTTCGCGATCTGCGAGGTACCGACGCAGGGAACGCCGCCGGCGCAGGCGACCGAAAGGCCCTCGTCCGCCGTCACAACGTGTTCCGCCTGGGCGGCGAACGCAACCGACGCAAACGCCTTCCGACCCTGCCGGACCCCTGCGACCGTCAATTCAAAGTAGTTGTTGGGCTTGCTCGCGACCATCGCCGCGGTCAGCGGGACCTCGAGCCGGTAGACTCCCTGGGTCACGGTCGCCGAATACGACGTCGCGCCCAGCAGGCAGGTGCCATCGGGCGCCAGTTCCGCCGGATCGGCGGGAACGCAGGCAGGCCCGGAGTAGATGCGCGCCACCATGGCGACGGCCGCTCCCCCCGAGACCGGTTCCCCGATCACGTTCACCAGCACGCCTTCCACCATCATGGAGGCGGGTACCTGCTCGAATGCCGCCCGGGCCGGAAGGACCCATCCGACAGCCGACACAGCAACAACAGCCAACGTCGCGAAGCAACGAATCCGGGCCATGGGGGACCTCCTCGCGCGGCTCACCACTTGATCAGGAACTTCACATACGCGTTGTTCGGGCGGCCCTCGCCGGTCGGGTTCGCCGCCTGCGCTCCACCCGTGGTGTGCGTGTGATCATGGTTCATCGAGTACTCGTAGGTCCCGATGTTGTTGCCCGTCGCACCATTCGGGTACTTCGCGACGCGCGACGCAGCAGCCTTGTCGACCGTGCCGGCCGAATCCCAGCCCCGCAGGAACTGCCCTGTCAGATCCGGCACACGGAACTTCGCCGCGTCCGTATAGCCCCAGGTCGTCGACAGGGCCGCGAACAGTGCCGGGTAGCCGGTTCGGAGGTATTCCGTGCCATCGCAGGGCAGCCATCCCGAGGCGGGCGTCGGCGCCGTGACACCGGCCCACGCCACGACCGTCCCGACCGGGAAATCACGCAGCATCGCCCGGGAACTGACGATCGGAACCCAGGTCGAGCCGGCGGCCACCGGGTTCGCCCGGTAGAACTCCAGCACGCCCTTTGTAGTGTTGAACCGGATCGCGCCGTCGGCAACCGGGGCGGAGGCGGCCACACCGGCCTGCTGGGCCGTCGTTCCCGTCGGGATGATCGCGCCCGCGGTGCCCGGCAGCGTGATCAGGTTGGTGGAATCGATTCCCACCGTCATGTTGCCGGCGACGCCGTTCCCGTTCGCAACCACGATCTGGCCGGTGGTCCCGGTCAGGGTGCGGCCCAGATACGTGCCGGTGCCGTTGTCCACCAGGATGCCCGTGGTCACGTTCTTGAAGGACAGCGGGCTCCAGGCCAGGGTCCCGGCGCCGTCGACGGCGGTCAGGGCCTGCACGGTGGCGCCCTTGGTCGTCGGCCAGGTGTAGCCGACGCCGGCGATCGTCGCGGCGTTTCCGTTCGTGTCCACCCGGAACGTGCCCGGGGCGCCGGGCCCCACGGACAGCAGGTAGGGCGCCGGGTTCGTCGTGTTGCCCACGCTGACCGAACCCTGGAACGAACCGGACAGGGTCCCGGACGAAGGATCGACGCTCCACGCGCCGCTGCCCTCGGAATCGACGAACCCGCTGGCGGTCAAGGAACCGGTCACCCAGGCGTACGCATCCTGGGGGCCGCTGACCGGGCTGGTCGGGTACGACAGGATGAATTCCGGGTGGGTGTGATCGGCGAGTGCGACGCCGTTGATCTTGTCGCCGGAGATGCGGTCGCCCGCGACGTTCGAAAAGTCCTCGTCCTTCAGCGACAGAGGCTGAAGCTGGGTGGAGCCGACGCAGCCCACGCAGTCCAGGCGAACCGTGACGGCATCGGCCAGTTCCGCGTGGTTGGCCTGGAACGCGTAGGGCGAACTGAGCAGCGCCACGCGGTCACCGACCGAGACCAGGTTCTGGTTCGCCGACACCCGCACCCACAACTGGGAGCGATCCCGGAAGTAGTCGCGGGCGGGGACATCGACGGAGAACACGCCCCCGGCGAACGTCACGGCAGGGAACGTGAAGGTCGTGATGCGGCAACCCGCGTCACCGTCGGTACAAACGGCGGACGCGAAGAGCGCCACGTACACCGGCACGGTCCCCGATACCAGGGAGCCGTCCAGGGCATTCTGCAGCACGCCCTGCACCGGAATGGATTCCGGTACCGGCTGCCCCACGGCCGCGAAGGTACTTGCCGGCTGCCAGCCGAAAACGACGGCCGCCAACGCGAAGGCTACAACGGAACGCTTCATGTCACGCCTCCCTGACCGTTGCGAACATCACTTCCGGGTAACCGACAAGGTCCAGGCATTCGCGGGGCAACCATTGACGTTCACCCCGGACTTGTTCGCCAACCGGACGTAGAAGTAGTACCGGTGCGATTCATCGGAGCCCGCGGTATCCGACCAGGTGTACGTGCCGCTGCGGGCGCCGCCGGAAATCCAGCCGATGGACGTGTCGTAGACCTGGACCACGTAGTCGGTTCCGCCGGTCAGCGTCCAGCCCATCCGCAGGCCGTTCCCCTGGCACCAGAAGTTCGACGTGTCGACGAAGACGTAGGTGTAGTCGCGTTCGCCCCACCCGCCGACCGAGAAGGCGCTCTGCGTGCCGTCCGCGGTGCATGCCAGGTAGTTCTGGATGGACACGTCTGCTTCGCCGGAGCCGTAGTCCGGGGTGCCGAAGCCGTAGATCGCCGTTTCGCAACCGTTGTTGCCGCCGGCGCCCGTCGTGCCGTCGCAACTGGCGTAACTGGCGTTGTTGCAGGAGGCGAGCGTGCAGGTGCCGCCGCCGCAGTCGTAGTTGCCGTAGGCCGCAGCCGAGCCGGCGGGCGGGCAGACCACGCCGCATCCGTTGCAGTTCGCGGTCGTCCGGGTGCTGGTTTCGCAGCCGTTCCAGGCGGTCTGGACGCAATCGGCGTACCCGGTGTTGCAGGTGTAACTGCACTTGCTGGCGGCGCAGCCCGCCCAACTGGCGTTGCTGAGGCCGCAGGCGGCGTTGCAACCGCCGCAATGGCTGGTGTTCGTCGTGATGTTGGCTTCGCAGCCGTTGGCGACCGCGCCGTCGCAGTTCATCCAGTTCGCCAGGCAGGAGGACAGCGTGCACGAGCCGCTCGGGCACGTGACGTTGGCCTGGGGATAGGTACACGTCGAGCCGCAGGAGCCGCAATTCGAGATCGAGGCTGCGGCGCTGGCATTCTGCAGCGTGGCTTCGCAGCCGTTGGCGTTCAGGTTGTCACAACTGCCCCAGAGGGCGTTGCAGTTGAGGTTGCAGGTGCCGTTGACGCACTGGGGGACGTTGTTGGCCGTGCCGCACACCGCGCCGCACGTGCCGCAGTTGCTCAGATCGCCCAGCAGGTTGATCGGGCAACCGACGTTCTGCGCCACAGCGCCGCACGTCGCGTAACCGGCGTTGCAGGCGTTCCAGGTGCAGCCCGCGGGCTTGGGACAGGTGACCGTCGAGTTGGCCTTCGTGCACGTCGAACCGCACGTCGCGCAGTTGGTGATGCTGGCCGCGGCCGTGCCACTCCAGATCGTCGTTTCGCAGCCCTCGTGGCTGGACACGCCGTCGCCGATGAGGCCGTTGCAGTTCCCGTGGTCGGCGTCGCACCCAGTATAGGTACACGCGCCCGAGGGACAGGAGGCCGTCGCGTAGTCGAACCAGCAGCGCCGGCCGCACGAGCCGCAGTAACGGGTCAGCGAACCGGAGTTTTCGGCGATCTGGAGGTTGGCCTCGCAGCCGTCACCGTACGTGGTGTTGCAGTCGGAGAACCAGGCCGTGCAGTTGGCGATGGCGCAGGACCCGTCGAGGCAGTGCTGCTTGTCGACGTTGGCCTTGGCGACGCACGCGCTGTTGCAGGAACCGCAGTTGTCGGCAGTGCGCAGGGAGGTTTCGCAACCGTTTTCCGCGACGCCGTCGCAGTTGTCCCACCCGGCGACGCCGCAGTTGCTGGGACAGACGCCGTTGACGCAGGAGCGAGCCTTGATGATGTAGAGCACGGTGCCGCTGGCGGGGACTTCCTCGCTGCCGGCCGGGTAGACCTGGGCAAACGCCAGGCTGCCGGTCGGACCGGGGCGCGGAACCATGCCGAAGTTGGCCGACGGACCCGCCAGGACGGTGGAATCACTGCCGGGGACGCCGATCAGGGGCATCGTGCCGGCGGAGCCGCCCGCGAACTGACCGATGCCGGGCATGGAAACGGGAGCGCCGTCCTGCCAGGAGGTGCCGGCCGGGAAGCAGACCTGCTGACCCGCGGCGTTGGCGCGCGCCTGCAGGGGATTCAACGCTGCCAGGTGGGTGTGCTCCAGGTTCTTCGAATCCTGGTAGGAGCCGACGTTCCTGCCCGCGTTGCCGCCGGCGACCTTCGCGTACCGCGTCAGGCTGTCGGGATCGACCGCGCCCGTGGCGTCCAGGCCACGAAGGTACTCCGCCTGCATATCAGGAAGGCTGAATTCCGAGCCCGTCAGCGCACCCCAGGTGGATCCGATGGCGGTGAAGAGTTCGGGATTGGAGGCGCGGTTCAGCGAGGTGCCGTTGCAGACTTCCCAGCCGGCCGGGGCGTTCACGCCGGCGAAGGCCATGATGGTGCCCACGGGCATGTTGCTGAGCAGGTCCCCGGAGGTCCCGACCTGTTCCCAGGAGGAACCGTCGCAGTACTCCAGGCGATTCAGCACGTTATTGAACCGCACCATGCCGGTCACGCCGACGGCGCAGGTCGTGGACGGAGTTCCGCCGACCGGGAACTGAACGTCCAGGGTGCCGGGCAGATCCGCGTCGGTCGCCAGCGTCATCGTGGGATTGCCGGCCGTTCCGGTTCCGTTCGCCACGTCGACCTGGTAGTTCGTGCCGGCCAGCGACCGCAACTGGTAGGTGCCTGCCGTTCCGGTGACCACCACGAGGCCCTCCCCGGCGGGAAGGGTCCCCAGCGACGTCGTCGCCCAGGACAGGTTGTTGTTTCCATCATTGGTAAGAACCATGCCGGCCGCCGGCGCACCGGTGGGATCCGGCCAGACGTACGCCTGGCCACGAATGGCGACGTCGCCGGCCGTGGACACCCGGAACTGGCCGCTGGAGCCGACCGAGAGCAGCGTCCCGGCAGGAGGAACGGTCTGGGAGCCGATGCGGACCTGGCCCGCCAGGGCTGCGGCGTGACCGAGGTCCGCCGGGTCCACGAACGCGGCCGTATTGTTGACGTCCACCAGCTTGGAGGCGGTGATCGCCTGCAGGATGTCGATGTCGGCGCCCTGCTCGCTGCCCGCGACGGGGCTGGAATAGATGTACTTCCCGGCATGGGAGTGGAGCGTCGGGGAGATACCATTGATCTTGTCAGGCTGGATGGCGGCGTTGGCGGCGATGTGGCTGTCGTCGACGGCCCCCGCACCCACGTTGGCCGCGACCACGCACCCGACGCACGTAACGGCGGCGGCCTGGTCGGCCTCCTCGGCGTGCTCTGCCTGGAGGACGTAGCCCGTCGACGTGAAGGCCTTCCGCCCCTGGTGCACGCCATCCGCGGCCACCTCGACGAAGAGGAGGCTGCGATCGATGGCCCAGGCCTTGTTCGCGGTGAGCCTCACCGTGAACCGTCCGTTGACCACGTCCACCGTCTGGCTTTCGAGGCCCAGCAGGCAGGACCCGTCAACCGCGGACTCGTCGACAGGGCTTGCGGTGCAAGTGCCCGTCGCGAAGATCCGGAACGTGACGAAGTGCGAACCCGTGACGGGCTCGCCTGCCACGTTCCGAAGAACGCCGCTCAATTGAACGCTGGGCGGCACGGAATCTGCGGCCCGAACGTCGAGGCCCCACAGCAGGAACGCCCCACACATCGCGATCCCGCCGAGTCGACTCCAGTTCATGCGTGCACCTCCGACGCCGACCACACCCCCAAAGGACACGGATCCCGCCGCCCATCAAACTCGACGGTTTTTGTCATCCTGCGCAACATGTATCTAGTTCCGTCCTTTCAGGCCGACCGCCGCAAAAACGCGATCCGCCTTGTTTCCGACACTTGGCACGATCGGGCCGGCTGTTCCCTGCCCCCTGGGATACCTAGGGAAGCACACGCCATGCCAACTTGAACGCCGCCAAAAAAAAACCGCAATCCAGGAACCGCGTCACCCGGAATCCGATCGTCGCGAACGATCGGACGACGGAAACCGGGCATCACTTCTTCCCGGCGATCCGGTTGATCGCCAGGTAGTAGTCCACCAGGGAGATCAGGGCACCGAGGGCCACGAGAATCGAGAGCACCTGGGCGACGGGAGCCACGAGGACCCGCAGGCCTTCCAGGTAATGGGAGACGACCAGGAACCCGACGATGACGTTGGCCGCGACCGCCTGGCTGAGGGACTTGATCTTGCCCGAGGGACGGGCCTGGATGACGTACCCTTCCTTGGCGGCAATCACCCGGAGCGTGCCGACCACGGCCTCCCGGTAGTAGACGACGAGGAGCACCCAGAACGGGATCAGGCCGACCCACATCAGGCAAAGGAAGGCGCCGACGTGCGAGAGTGTGTCGGCCAGGGGGTCCACCAGCTTGCCGAGGTCCGTGACCGTGCCGTGATACCGGGCGATCGCGCCGTCCACCAGGTCGGAGACCTCCTGCAGGAACATCAGCGCCCAGGCGGCGATGAGGTATTCGGGACGGAGATCGCTGATGAGCACGTCGACCGGCGCGCCGTAGCCGCTGCCCCGCAGGCCCGCCCAGAACAGCAGGACGAAGATCGGACTGGCCACCAGTCTGGCAAACGTGATCCACAGGGGCAGGTTGGTGGGCGCGATGACCACGGCCGTATCCTAGGCGAAAGCCTTTCCGGGCGCGAGAGGAAAAATCACCGAGGGGTTTCGGGCCCGGTCGAACCTGCCGACGGCGCGGCCCGGGACGGTTCCGGGAGGGGTTCCGGGAGGGGTTCCGGGGAGGGCTCGACCGCCGGCTCCGGCGCGGGTGGAGCCGGGGATTCCGCGGCGGCCTGAGGCGCGGCGGCCTGAGGCGCGGCATCCTTCGGGCGGTCCTTGTCATCCTGGGGCGTCCAGCGGATCAACGCCACCAGTTCGTCGATGCGCTCGGCGGACAACCGGCCGCTGCCGGCCCAACGCACCAGGCCATCCTCGCCGAAGAGGACCACCGACGAGGTCCGATCGGCGACGCCCAGGGCCTTCGCAGCCTCGCCGTTCCAGTCCCCGAACAACCTCCGCCCCATCTCCTTCGAACGCTTCCGAAGTTCCTTCTGGGCAAAAGTCCGCGCAGGCCAGAACTTCCAGCGGCGCATGTCGGCCACGGGCAGAACGACCAGCGTCCGGGGCAGGGACTTGTCGCGGGACAGGCGCTTCTTCAGGGCGGCGTTCCAGTCGACGGCGACCCGATCCTCGTACATCACCAGGATGGCCCGTCCGGTGAAGGTGGAAAACCGCACGGCGGCGCCCTCCGTGTCCTCGACCGTGAAGTCGCCCGCCCGGGCACCCTTGCCGACCAGCGCCCAGGCCGGCGAACCGGCCAGCAGAACGCCCATCCAGGCCAGAACCACCCATCGTCCGACCACAAACCCTCCAACGGGCGCGTCACACCGCGACGATTTCCGCCCGCACCCGGCCGGCCTGCAGGTACAGGCGGGCGACCGTCACGGGAAGCTGGAACCTCCGGGGCCCGGCACTGCCGGGGTTCAGGTACAGGACGCCGTTCCGCTCCAGCACTTCCGGGCGGTGGGAGTGGCCCGAGATGACGACCGCCAGGCCGGCCGCCTTCGGATCCAGGTCCAGCGTCGCACGATCGTGAAGCATGTACCCATCGACGCCGTCCAGCGCGATCCATTCGCGGGCAGGCAGCGCGCGGGACCAGGGCTCGACGTCCGTGTTGCCCCGGACCGCAGTGACCGGGGCCACGGACTCCAGGGCGCGCAGCACCTCGGGCCCGCCGATGTCGCCGGCATGCAGGATGCGCCGCGCCCCGGCAAGGGCCTCCAGGGCGGAAGGGCGCACCAGTCCGTGCGTGTCCGAGATCACGCCGATGAACGAGCCGGAGTCGAACGAGGAAGAGTCCATGGCTTCCCGATCCCAGGGCAAAAAAAAACGACGGGCAGACCCGGTCTCCCGGGCCTGCCCGTCGCATCATCTCACATTCCGTCCCGACGGGTGACCCGCCGCGGGATCAGAAGCGTCGCGGACCGCGATCGCCGCCGCCGCCGTAACCGCCGCCGCCACCACCACCGTAGCCGCCGCCGCCGCCGTAGCCCCCACGCCCGCCACCGCCGCCACCACCGCCGCGATCCTCGCGCTCACGCGGGAAATCGACCTTGACGGCGCGACCGTCGATGATCTGGCCATCCATTTCGGCCTTGCAGCGCTCCGCGGCCTCGTCGGTCGCGAACGTCACGAACCCGAAGCCCTTCGACCTGCCGGTCTCGCGATCCTGGATGACGCGGACTTCCTCGATTTCGCCGTACTGCTCGCATGCCGCGCGCAGCGACGCCTCGGTGGTTGCCCACGCCAGACCGCCCATGAACAGCTTGTTCTTCTGCATCGGAACACTCCTTGAACAGGGACTTTCGTCCCTACGTGCCCGGAACCCGGGCTCTCATTGGACCGCGCGTGGAGTTCATCCCGCCGTCCACACCTCCTGAGAGCTGGCGTGCATGCACACGAGATCTTTCTTCCGGGTCACGAAGGTCGAATGGGAGACCAGATGAGCCACGGATCGCGGATCGAGTGTGGTCAGGTTAGCCACCTCCAGTGCCCGGTTATCATAACGAGGCGAAAAAAGGAAATCAACACTGATTTATATTTCGCGGGGGCCGGATCACAGGCCCGGTTGGGGGTACGGCCGCGCCTGTTTGATCAGCAGCGCCGGCGGCTGGGCGGGGGCGTCGTCATCGTCGAACTTGAATTCGACGTCCATCGCATACCAGCCGTTGTTCCCGACGGCGGGTCCGTAGGCGGCCGAAAAGCGCTGGTGGATCGCGCTCAGCGCAGCCCCCAGATCGTGGATCTGCCGGGCGGTCAGCACCGAGGAGTCCGCGGCGACCAGGTTCGAGTGGGTGAGGTAGACGATCGGCTGGTTCGGCTCGCTGAAGTAGTAGAGGAATTCGTCGCTGGTGACGCCGGTCGGAGGATGGACGACCTCGGCGTCGCCGCCGAACTGCACGTTGACGTAGAACGCCGGATCCAGCCCGGAGGAGTCGAAGGGGTTCGACGTCACCGCGACCCCGTTGGCCTCCTCGCTGGGGAAGTTGCGGTGCACCAGCAGCGCCATGCCAACAGACTCGTGCGCGATCCCATAGTAGTTCCGCTCCTCGAAGGTCCGGAACAGCCACGTGCTGGAGTAGGCCTTGCGGATGGCGCCGACCACGTCGTCCCAGTGGGCCGGATCGCCCGTGTGCGATTCGTAGCAACCGGCGCAGGGGAACCCGTCCAGATCCTCGCTGTTCGTGCTGGTCCGGAAGCGGATCGTCTGCCCGGGGAACTCGGCCGCCAGCTTCGCCTTCAGCATCGCCTGGAGGCCGTCGTCCAGGGGCGCCACCAGCATCGCGGCCCGGAAGTCCGCCAGCTTCTGGTCCCGCACGTGGTAGTCCGTCGTGAAGGACGTGTCCGCCAGCAGCGCGGCGAGCCGATCGTAGAAGCCGTTGTCGCGCATGAACTTGTCGTAGTAGTAGACGGGGATCGCGAAGGCGGCGAGGGTCGGAACGCCGTCCGTCCGGGCCAGCACGGAGTACTGCGCCGCCTTCCCGCCGAACGCCAGCACGGCCGTCTTGATCGTGTCCCGCAGCGTC
>CAINDP010000217.1 GCA_903847405.1 uncultured Myxococcales bacterium
CCGGACGGAACGGTCCAGTTCCTGTCCGTGGGCGAGGCCCTCTGGGACCTGGCGGGCGTGTATGCGGCCGAGTGCATCACCGACGCGGACACGCTGTGGCACCGGATTCACGTCGAAGATCGCGCGGGAGTGAGGGACGCCTACACCGTCGGGGCGGCGACCCTGCAACCCTGGTTCACCGAGTTCCGGACCGAGGGGCCCGACGGGCGTCCCCGCTGGCTGCGCGCGGCGGCGCGGCCCGTGCGGGATGCGTCGGGCGCCGTGATCCATTCGGGAGTCGTCGTCGACGTTTCCGAGGGCCGGTGGGTCGAAGACGCGCTGATGAGTCGTCCCGACGAGCCCTCCGAGACCTCGGGCGACGCGTTCCTGAGGGGGCTGGCCGAGCACATGGGCAGGGCGCTGCGGGCCGACGCCGCGGCGGTCGTCGAGGTCGATGTCGACCAGGCCAAGGGTGCCCGCATCGTGGCGGCGTGGACCTCGTTCCGGCCCCTGGAGTCGGCGGCCGAAGAACTCAACGGTGGACCGTTCCGGGAGGTCCTGCGGTCCGGCATGCGCACCTGGCAGGCCGCCGTGCGTGACCGGTTCCCGAGGGACGAGTTGCTGGTCGCGCTGAACGCGGAAGGCTTTTCCGGGATCCCGCTGGTGGACGCCCACGGACGTACGATCGGGGCGCTGGGCGCGTGGTTCCGGACCCCGATCGCGGCCGTGGCCAAGACCGAGTCGATGCTGGCGGTGTTCGCCCACCGTGCCGCCATGCAACTGGAACGCCGGAGGGCCGACGAGGAACTCCGGCGCAGCGAGTCCCTGCTGCGCGGCATCGTGGACAACACTTCGGCCCTGGTGTTCGTGAAGGACCTGGAAGGCCGCTACCTGCTGGTGAACCGCCAGTGGTGCGACGCGTTCGAAACGACTCCCGAAAAGGTTCTGTCCCGGACCGACCACGAGATGTTCCCGGCCTCCCTGGCGGACCAGTACCGGGCCAATGACCGGCTGAGCCTGGCGGTCGGCAACGAAACGATCTCCGAAGAGGAAACCAGCGAGCGGGACGGCCCGCACACCTACATCTCGGTCAAGTTCCCGTTGCGGGACGGCCAGGGACGGCCCTTCGCCACCGGGGGCATTTCCACCGACATCACGGATCGGAAGCGCACCGAGCGCGACCTGGTGGAGGAGCGCAGTTTCATCACGACGGTCCTGGAGATGACCGGCTCCCTGGTGATCGTCGCCGACGTGGAAGGGCGCGTGACCCGCCTGAACCAGGCCGGGGAGCAGACCCTCGGCTGGAGCGCGGACGCGGCCGTGGGACGCCCCATCGAGGAGGTGCTGGTCCCGTCCGATCGCGGGGACGCGGTTCGCCGGACCCTGCGGTGGCTGAGGGAGGGGGGCGAGCCGGTCCATCACGAGGGCGACTGGCTGGCCCGCGACGGAACGATCCGGCGCATTGCCATGACCGGCGGAACGATCCGCGACGCGAACGGCAGCGTGCGCTGGGTCATCGCGACGGGCCAGGACGTGACCGAACGCCATCGGCTGGAAATCCAACTGGCCCGGGCCCACCGGCTGGAAGGCCTGGGGCGGCTGGCCGGCGGCATCGCCCACGACTTCAACAACCTGCTGACTCCGATCCTGGGATACACCGACCTCCTGCTGTCCGACCTGCCCGCGGGCGACCGGCGTGCCGAGCGGCTGCGGCAGATCCACGAGGCCGCCGAGCGGGCGCGCAACCTGACGCGGCAACTGCTGGCCTTCGGGCGCGGGCAGGTGATGGAACGGCGGCCGGTGCACCTGGGCGAGGTCCTGGAATCCTTCGGCCGCATCCTGCGCCGGACCATCCGGGAGGACATCGGGATCGCGACGACCGTCGATCCCGGCTGCGGCAGCGTGGTCGCGGATCCGACCCAGATCGAGCAGATCCTGTTGAACCTGGCCCTGAACGCCCAGGACGCGATGCCGGGCGGCGGCACGCTGTCCCTGGAAGTGCGGGATGTCGAGATCGACGCGACCTGGTCGGCCCGCTCCCAGGGATTGCGGCCGGGGCGCTACGTTCGGCTGACGGTCAGCGACGACGGTGCCGGCATGGACGCCGAAACCCAGCGGCACATGTTCGAGCCGTTCTTCACGACCAAGGAAACCGGGAAGGGCACGGGCCTGGGCCTGGCCACCGTCTACGGCATCGTGCACCAGTTGGAAGGGGTCGTGGAGGTCCGCAGCGCGCCCGGGGCGGGCACGACCTTCCGCATCTTCCTGCCGCGCCTGGAGCACGAACCGGCGGCCGCGGAGCCGTCACGGATCCCGGCGCCGGTGGCACGCGGGCACGAAACGGTCCTGGTCGTCGAGGACAACGACATGGTTCGGGGGCTGGCCGTGGACGTCCTGCGCGAGCATGGCTACACGGTGCTGGACGCCCTGGGGCCGGCGGAGGGCCTGGCGATGCTGGAGGATCCGGGGCGCATCGTGCACCTGCTGCTGACCGATCTGATCATGCCGGGCTTCGACGGGCGGGAACTGGTTCGCCGAGCCCAGGCGATCCGGCCCGGCCTGCGCGTCGTGTACATGTCGGGCTACGCGGATCACATCGTCGAGCGCCACGGTCTGCAGGCGGGGGACGTGCCCTTCCTGCACAAGCCGTTTTCGGTCGCCGCCCTCACCGGCCGCGTGCGCGAGGTCCTGGACGCGCACTGAAAATGGGGACAGACACCGATTTTCCCCCGGAAATGGGGACAGACACCGATTTTCCGTCACGGCATCAACGGCCGCAGGGCCTCCATCATGGACGGCAGGGCCACGCGGGACCAGGTGGGATCCAGGATCCCGTACCCCTCGGCGTTCCCCCCCGTTTCGGGCGTCAGGTGCGATCCGTTCCAGATCCACCAGGACCAGTCCACGTCGTTTTCGGCCAGGTACCGACGGAAATACCGCGACCACAGGCCGTCGGTGTTGCCGACGTCCGAGTCCACGCACTCGGGGCCGTGGTTGCAACTGCCGCATTCGTTCATCCAGACCGGCGCCGTGTACGACCTGCCGGGCTCCAGCAGGTATCCCCACCGGTCGTCCAGTTCGCGTTTGTACTTGGCATAGTCGCCGTAGGGCGTGTGGCTGAACCAGCGGTAGTCGTGGGCGGCATAGACCAGGCGATCCGGCACGGCCAGCACGATCGGGCGCTCCTTCGCGCCCTGCAGATCCCGCGAAAACGCGACGCCGTCCACCACGATCAGCCAGTGCGGGGCCTCGGCCAGCACCGCGTTCCCCGCCCGCTCCGCCGCCGGCGCCCAGTCCAGTTCGGGGCCCAGGCCGTCCCAGTTGGCGATGACGCGCAGTTCGTTGCGCAGTTCGGCGCCCACGACCGCCGGGTTGTCGCGGTAGCGTCGGGCCAGGGCCACCCAGTCGGCCATCCACGCCGCCTCCGGGTACCGATCGTTGTACCAGAGGTAGTTGTCGTCGCCCCCCGTGCAGCACCAGCCCGCGTCGCTGATGTGGTTGTCCAGGATCACGACCACCCCCGCCCGCGTCAGGGCCGCGATCGTCGCGTCGAAGACCTCCAGGGCATGCAGGCCCTTCAGGGCGGGATTCGCCGCGACGTAGGCGTCCTCGACGATCGGGTTGCTTTCGACCATCTGGTTCGAAAACAGCAGGCGCACCGAATTGAAGCCCAGCCCGCTGATCCGCTTCGCCAGCGTGTCCACGTCCACGAGGTGCAGGCCCCCCGGCACGAAGCCCTTGTGCTCGGCCCCGGCCCAGTTCACGCCGGCCAGCTTGAACCGGTTGCCCGCGGCGTCCACGACGAACCGCCCCGAGGTCCGGAGGGGCAGGGCAGGCAGGTCCCGGGCCACCGCCGGAATGCCGTCCTCGATCCCTGCGTCGCTGGCGTCCACGGCGTCCACGGCGTCGGGCGGCGCCCCCGCGGACCCGGCGCACCCGGTGGCCAGCAACACCAGCAGGACCCAGGCGAAACCGATGTCGGACAAGGACTTCGTGGCGTGTTTCATGGCGGGAGGCTACGGGTTCAGGAGGCGCGTTGTCAACCGGCAGGCGCCCGGCCTCACCTCGTTTCCGGGGTACAATCCCCCCCGGTTGGTGACGTTGCGAGGACCGGCGAATGACAATGGGGCGATTCATGGCGTGGATCCTCGCGATCCTGGGATTCGCGGTCGCGGCGGTGGCCGGCGCGTACTTCTGGGCCTCGTCGGGCTGGGACGGCGACGACCCGGTGGCCGCGTCCCGGGCCGACATCGTCGCGACTGCCGGCGCGGTGCCTGCGTCCGCGCCCGCCGTCCTGAAGGTCCTGACGTGGAACGTGGCCTTCGGCGGTGGTACGGGCGAATCCACGGATGTCCACACGGCCGAGGAGGTCCGCCGGAACCTGGCTGCCGTCGCGGCGGGCATCCGCCTGCAGGACCCGGACATCGTGTTCCTGCAGGAGGTGGACCGTCGCGCGGCCCGCAGCGGCGACATCGACCAGTTCCAGGAACTGCGGCAGGCCACGGGATTCCCCTACGGCTGCTTCGTGACGACCTGGAAACTGAACCATCTGCCGTTCCCCTACTGGCCCCCGTCGCGCCAGATCGGCCGCATCCACAGCGGGCAGGCCATCCTCAGCCGCTTCCCCATCGAGGCCTGCGCGCGCCACCCGCTGCCCCAGCCGTCGGAGCAGCCGTCCTGGTACAACCGGATGTACCTGCACCGGTGCCTCCAGACCGCGCGGTTGCGCATCGGCCCCGACCGCGTCCTGGACGTGGTGAACGTGCACCTGGAAGCCTACGGGCAGGCGAACCGCGAGGACCAGGCGCGCATCCTGGCGGGCCTGGTGGGTGCTCCCGCCGCGGGGATGCCGCTGATCGTGGCCGGGGACTTCAACGCCGTGCCGTCCGGGGCCTCGATGAAGGGGGGCTTCCCGGACGAACCCACCGATTTCACGACGGATCGCACGCTGGAAATCATCCGCGCCGGGACGGGCCTGAGGGAGGTGTTCCTGGACGACGCCCCGGAGGTCCCGGAAGCGGCGACGCTGACGTTCCCGGCCAAGGCGGAAACGCGTCGCCTGGACTTCGTTTTCGCCCGGAGCCTGCCGGCCAGCACGCGGCGTGAAACGATCGCGACCGCAGCGTCGGATCACCGGCCGATCGTGGCGGTGTTCCCCGGGGTCAGTTCGTCGGATGCCCCTTCCGGGTCGCCTCGAACGTCCCCGTGAAATCGCCCTGGACCGCGCCCGCGGACTGGACCGAGCCTGTCCACGCCCCCCTCGTGATGTGCTCGACGTGGCTGTCCAGATCGCAGTCCTCGTCGGCCAGCACCGCGCTTCCGTACATCCGCAGGCTGGTGTCCAGCTTCAGGGCGTCCAGGAACTGCGGCAGCAGCGGGGCCGCCAGCGCCAGCGCGCCGACGCAGGCGTCCTCGATGATCTTCGGGTCGTTCGATCCGAACCAGGACGCGATGTCGCCCACGATGCCCGCCGCGACCTTCTTGCAGTCGATCCACAGCGTGATGGCTTCCTGGACGCTGTTGGCCGCCCCGTTGGTCAGCCCCGAAATGACGACCTCGTTCAGCACGAACAGCACCAGGCGCCCGTAGTTCAGCGACACGTCGTGCGACGAGATGATCAGCCGGTCGTGCTTTTCGATCCGGGCCAGGTATCCCCCGCCGATCAGTTTCAGCGGGACCGTCCCGCCTTCCAACTGGGTCAGGCTGAACACCTTCCGGGTCCCCATCCAGTTGACCGCCAGCCCGGTCCAGTACTGGGATCCTTCGATGTCGTTGTTGCTCTGCGGCTTGGACAGCGTCAGGTCCGACAGCAGCTCGACGGTCGTGATCGTGCTGACGAACGCGGCGCCCGATTTCAGGAAGTCCTTCACCCACGGGGGTGCGTTGTCCGCGATCAGCTTGTCCAGGGCCTTCACCACCGCGTCGCGGAACAGGCCCATCACGGCGTTCACGAAGATGGCGGGCAGGGCCTGCTTTGCCAGAGCGGCGATGTTGTCGACAAGGAAGCCGCCCGGAGTGTCGAACAGCTTGGTCAGTTCCGCCAGCGTGCAGCAGACCGTCTTCCCGACGTCCGCCGCGCCCGCGACGCAGTCGACCGTGGACGTGTCGCCGCCCGCGCACTGCTGGATCATCTGGGCGAAGTCGAAGCGATCCACGCAGTCGTACACGCCCGACGGCATCAGGGGCCACATGTCCAGGCTGGCGCTGACCGACTTGCACTGGTCGGGGAGCACGTTGACGGCGTCACGGCAACTGTACAGGCTGAAGCACGCGTCCGTCACGCCCCCGGGCGGAACCCAGCCCCCTTTCAGGTCCGCCCACCGGGCCCGGACCATCAGCGTCACCGGGCCCTCGGGCAGGTTTTCGATCCGGATCGGGGTGTTCAGGTTCGGGACCTCGATCTGGGTGAGGAGGTCGGTCTGGGCGAACTCGGCACGGGGCGTGGCAGTCATGTCGCAGGCGTAGTGGCCCGGAAGAACGGCGACCTGGACGTCGCTGACGGTGCCGTCGGTCGGCCCGGTGACCTGGACCTCCAGGCAGCCACGGGGCACGTCGCTGCACGTGACGCAGAAGGTCTTCGGGGTGGCGTCCAGGTCGGGGGTCGAAACCGTGACGGTGTAGGTCAGGCCGCCGGTTTCCCCGCAGCGGAACACGACCCCGGCGGTGCCCTGTTCGCCCGTGGCCGAACCGGTCAGGTTCAGCGTCGCGTCCCCCTCGGCGACCGGCGTGCCCTGCAGATCCACGATGGACGTGATCGCGAACTCCAGGGCTGCGCCCACCGCCAGCGTGTCCTGCACGTAGTCGACGACCGTCACGCTGACGGGCTGGGGGCGGGTCACCAGTTGCCCGTAGCACCCCTCGGCCTGCTGGTTCACGAGGATTTCGAAGCGCGAGACGGGGCCGACGCGCTCGTCCGCCGGTCCGTCGCCGGTGGGCCCGTCGGCGAGCAGGTCCGGATCGGTTCCGACCTCGCTGTCGGTCAGGCCGTCCGGCGTGCCCTGCGTGCCTGCGCCTCCGCAGGATGCAATGGACGCCAGGAACAGCAGGCCCAGCAGGCCCGGCACACTCGTGGACGCACGTACCCCTGTCATGGTGTTCCCTCCCCCCCGATTCCGGTAACTGATTGTACGGAACGGCACGTCCGATCGAAAGGGCGTTTCCCGCCAGAAGGGTGGGATTGGTGGGTATTTGTGCGCATCGCAACGGCGTTGTCCGTGGCGGTGGACATCCGCGGAAACACGTCGCCGGCGCCTGTGCAGTGGGGCGGGACGGTTGCGTCCCCGGGTCCTCGGCCGCAGAATGCATGGGGCAGGGCAGGGTTCCGTCGGAGGTGGTTCGTGCGGCGAGCGCTGAAGTGGGTCGCGTTCCTGGTGGTCCTGGCCGGCGCGGCCGCCGTCGCCTGGTGGTTCCTGCGTCCCCTGCCCCCGTCCCTCCCGGTCGTCCGCGCCCAGCGTTCCACCTACACCGACACCGTCGCCGGGACCGCCACCGGCGTGATCGAACCGGCCCGCCGGATCCAGGTGCAGGCCCAGTTCTCGGCCCGGGTGATCGAGGTCAAGGTCCGCCGGGGCGACGTGGTCCAGGCGGGGGCGCCGCTGGTGGTGCTGGACCCGTCGGACATCGACGACCAGGTCCGGGCACTGCAGGCGGCGCTGCCGGTCCTGCAGGCCCGGGTGCAGCAGGCCGAGGCCCGTTCCGGGCAGGTCGGGCGCGACGCGGCGCGGGCCGAGCGGCTGGCCGCGGATGGCAGCCTGCCGGCGGCACAACTGGATACGGCGACCTCCGGGCGACGGCTGGCGGTGCTGGATGCCCAGGCGGCCCGGGCGGCGCTGCACCAGGCGCGCGTCCAGCTGGACGTGACGCGATCCGCGCTGCGGCATGCGGTGGTCCGGGCGCCCTTCGACGGCATCGTGCTGGACGTGGACGCCGAGGTGGGCCAGATGGTGTCGGCCTTGTCCCTGGGCGGCGGATCGGGGGGCGGGTCCTCGCGTTCGGGCGGCGGGATGGCCGGCGCGGCGGCGGCATCGGCGGCACTGCTGGCCGGGGGCGCCGGGGGCAGCGGCCTGGTGGACCTGGCCGACGAGTCGACCATGGCCGTCGAAGTGGACGTGGACGAACGGGACTTCGGGCGCGTGAAGGTGGGCCAGGAGGCCCTTCTGTCGGTGGACGCCCTGGGCAAGAAGACCTTCACCGGGACGGTCGAGGAAGTGTTCCCGTTCATTTCGCGGGCCCTGGACCAGAACCGCACGGCCCGCGTCCGTGTGCGGCTGCCCGACGAGGCGCGCGCCGAGGTGCGGCCCGGCATGTCGGTGCAGGTCGAGGTGCTGGTGGCCCGCCGCGAAAACGTGCTGCTGGTGCCGACCACCGTCGTGCTGACGCGGGCCGCCGGCAAGGCCGTCTGGCGCGTGGTGGACGGACGGCTGCGCGAAACGCCGGTCACCGTATCCGCGGCCACCTGGGAATCCTCGGTGATCGCGTCGGGCCTCGCGGAGGGCGACGTCGTGGTGATGCCCCGGGGCAGCGTGGCGCTGAAGGACGGCATGAAGGTCCGGATCGAGGAGGTCGCCAAGCCGTGAGCGGACCGGTTGGCCATTCCGGTGCGGAGCCGACGGCGGGCGTCCCGGGCGGGCGTGCCCCGTTCCTGATCGAGGGGCGGGGGCTGCGCCGGGTGTTTTCCACCGGGGGCGTGGACACCGTGGCCCTGGCGTCGGTCGACCTGGCGATCCGTCCTGGCGAGATGCTGGCGATCATCGGGCCGTCGGGGTCCGGCAAGAGCACGCTGATGGCCCTGCTGGGCTGCCTGGACCGTCCGACCGGCGGGACCTACCTGCTGGAGGGGCGCGACGTCACGCACCTGTCCGACGACGACCTGTCGGCCGTGCGCAACAAGACGATCGGGTTCGTGTTCCAGTCGTTCCACCTGCTGCCGCGGTCCACGGCCCGCGAGAACGTCGAACTGCCCCTGATCTACGCGGGCGTGCCCCGGCGCGAACGGCGCGAGCGCTCGAAGGCCCTCCTGGAGTCCGTGGGCCTGGGCCACCGCCTGGACCACCGGCCGAACCAGATGTCGGGCGGCGAAAACCAGCGCGTGGCCATCGCCCGGGCCCTGGTGAACGACCCGGGCCTGATCCTGGCCGACGAGCCCACGGGCAACCTGGACAGCCGGTCTGGCACGGAAATCCTGGGCCTGTTCACGCGGTTGAACCGCGAGCGGGGCGTCAGCGTGATCCTCGTGACGCACGATCCGCGGGTGGCCGAACAGTGCGATCGCGTGATCGAAATCTTCGACGGGCTGGTCGTGCGGGATTCCCGCAAGGGGGACGCGCCGTCCCGGGGAGGCGCCGCGTGAACCTGCTGGAATCGATCCGCGTGGCCTTCGACGCCCTGACGCACAACAAGATGCGGACGGGCCTGACCATGCTGGGGATCATCATCGGCGTGTTCGCGGTGATTTCCCTGGTGTCGCTGGGGCACGGCGCCCAGGCATACGTCGCCGAAAAGTTCGCCTCCCTGGGCTCGAACCTGCTGCTGGTGACGCCGGGCAAGCGCGAAACCAAGGGCATCGGCGGCGGTCCCGTCATCGGCGCCCAGAACGCACACAAGATCACGATGGAGGATTCGGCCGCGATCCGGCGCCGCCTGCCGTCCGTCGCCGGCGCCTCGCCCATCGTGTTCGGCCTGGGCCTGATCAAGTACGAAAACCGCAGCCGGAACACGATGGTCGTGGGCACCAACGAGGAGTTCCCGGACGTCCGCAACCTGCGTCCCCAGATCGGCAGTTTCTTCGGCGCGGACGACGTGGATGCGGCGCGGCGGGTGGTCGCCATCGGGACCCTGCTGCAGGAGGAGCTGTTCCGCGACGAAAACCCCCTGGGGCAGTGGATCGAGGTCCTGGGCACCCCCTTCCGCGTGATCGCCGTGATGGAGCATCGCGGGCAGTCCCTGGGCCTGGACCTGGACGACCTGGTGTTCATCCCGGTCAGCACGGCGCGCAAACTGTTCAACGCGGACGGGCTGACCGAAATCATCGTCCAGGCGCGCAGCGAGGCCGAGGTGGACGCAGCAGTGGCGGAAGTCACGGCGCTGCTGAAGGACCGTCACGGCGGCATCGAGGACGTGACCGTCGTCACGCAGACCCAGATGCTGGACACGCTGTCGACGATCCTGGACGTGCTGACCGTCACGCTGGCGGGCATCGCGGCCATTTCCTTGATCGTGGGCGGCATCGGGATCATGAACATCATGCTGGTGTCGGTCCGCGAACGGACGCGCGAGATCGGCATCCGCAAGGCGGTCGGCGCCCGGGGACGGGACATCCTGGCCCAGTTCCTGGTCGAGTCCGTGGTCCTGTCCGTGGTGGGCGGGGCGATCGGCGTGCTGCTGGCGTTCATGACACAGGTGGCGGCGTCCCTGGTCCTGCCGGGCCTGCCGATCCTGATCACCCCCTGGGCGGTCCTGCTGTCGGTCACCTTCTCGGCGGCGATCGGCGTGTTCTTCGGCGTGTACCCGGCGCGCCGGGCCTCGCGCCTGGACCCCATCCTGGCGCTGCGGACGGAGTGACGGCGGGTCAGAAAATGGGGACAGAAAATGGGGACAGACACCGATTTCCGGGGAAATCGGTGTCTGTCCCCATTTTCTGTCCTCTTCTTCACTGCCTTTCCGGAAACCTCTTCCGCTGCACGGCGGCCCGCTCGCGCAGTCGCCGGGCCAGGTCCGAGCCATGGCCGGGCCGGTCCTCCAGGGCTCCGGCGGCCTCCTCCAGCAGTTCGGCGTCGCCTTCGAACTGTCGCCGCATCCACCGGTGCAGCCTCAGGACCTCCACCACCAGGAACCCGAACTGATCGCCCTTTCGCAGGTGTCGCACCGGATCGGGATCGCCTTCCGCCATGTGTCGCAGCATCAGCGACACCGCCCGTGCCGGCCCTGCCACGTGGAAGGTCAGGCGCACGGCGACGGCCGCCAGCAGGATCACCAGGGCCGCCGCGGCCAGCGCCAGTTGCAGCGTGGACCGGGCGTCTTCCTCCTCCAGGCGGGACGTCAACTGCGCGTCGAACTCCCGGTCCTCCGCCTGGTTCTCCCCGGCCGCCCCGCCGACACAGAGGCTGTTCACGCCCATCAGTCGCCGCTGTTCGGACAGCGTGTTCAGGTAGAGTCCCCCCAGGACCACCAGCAGCGCGACGGCGATCCCCACGACCCCGGCGACCCAGGTCACCTGGAACCGGGCGTCCACCAGGAAGTGGCTGCGCAGGAATCGCGGCCGCTTCCGGCCCCCCGATGTCGGTCCCATCTGCACCTCCCCGATTCCTAGGGCCTTCCAACGCGACTGTTCCGGGTCGCGGGTTCCGGGACCGGGTCCAGGGCGGGCCCGGGCGACAGGGCGCCCAGTAGAAGGCGCGCCACGGTCCGCGCCGCGGTCCTCAGTGCCGCCAGGTCGCCGGCCTCGGCGGTCCCCGGTTCCCCGTCCACCGGCGGCCTGCCCCAGGCCGTCGCGTCCCCGCGCCACAAGACCGTCCCGGTCATCGATTCCAGGGTCAGTTCGGCCCGGACGCGGACGCCTTCCGAGGAACGCTCGACAACGTCGGCCCGGCCCCGCAGGGCCGCCGGGACGGGGGACGGCAGAGGCGGCGCGTCGGGGAGGGCGAACACCGGTCCCCTGTGCCAGTCCCGGACCACCAGGTCGTCCGCCGCCGGGGCCTCGTCGCCGAAATCCAGGGCCCGGGCGACGTCGAAGCGGCTGGACACCAGGAGGGCCGTCAGGATTTCCTCCTGGAAGACCTTGTCGGACCAGTCGGCCGGGGCGGCCACGCTCGCCGCCATCCGCCGCACCTCGAACTGGACCCGGTCGGCCCGTCCCAGCAGGCGGCACGTCGCGGCCCGGGCCCATCGGCCGACCAGGTCGTCGCCGTCGCGCGACGCCTCCAGCAGGTCGGCCAGGGCGGACTGAGGCGCCGCATCGGCCAGTGCCCGCGCAGCCGCCGCACGAACCACGGGGCTTTCGTCCCGCAGGGCGGCCTGGAGGGGCACGGCGGCCTCGGTGGCGCGGGGTCTGAGGGCCAGGGCGGCCTGGGCCCGGACGCGGGGGCTGGGGTCCTTCGACAGCATCGTGACGATGGTATCCAGGGCCTCGTCGCGGGCGGGCGCCTGGGCATGGGCCGACCCCGCAAATGCCACCACCAGCAATGAGGGGAGCCACCACCGCTTCATGATCTGCGAGTGTACGACCGCGGGGGTGTCGTTGCCAGCGAAGGGGGGGGAAGCGTCAATCCCTTTAGTCGTTTCCGTGGAGGTGCGGGGCGGGAGGGGGAGTTCGTCCACAAAAATGGGGACAGCCTCCGATTTTCGCAACTCACCGTCTCCCAGAGAAGTGGGACAGTCACCGTTTCCCGCAAGTCCCCGTTTCCAGGTTCAATCGCGGAAACCTGGGAAGTCGGAGGCGTCCACCTTCCTCCCAGACGGTTTTCGCAAGTCCCCGTTGTCACAGCCTACGGATGGGGCGTGGCAAAAGGGTGACTGTCCCACTTCTGGCGCCGCTCTCGGCTGGAGCCCGGGAAATCGGTGTCTGTCCCAATGCTGATCGC
>CAINDP010000218.1 GCA_903847405.1 uncultured Myxococcales bacterium
AGCGCCAGGAACTTCCACTCCTGGTTCACGCAGGCTTCGACGTTGTGCAGGGACGCGCATCGCACGGCGGATTCGACGCAGGGCACGTCCATTTCCGCGGGGTCGAAGGCGTAGCCGTCATTGCGGGGGACGTCCGGGACGTCCGCGTTGGACGGGACATCCCGCGCATCCGGCGTGGCAATCCCGAAGTCGTAGGCGGTCCCGCTGCCGGACCCGCCGCAGCCCGCCGCGACGACGGCCAGGGCGGTCCACAGGACGGGCGACTGCAGGCAGGAAGACAACCGGGAGCGGAGGTTCGTCGGCGCCATGATGGACTTCTCCAAAGGGAGCACGGGCGGCATTGTACCTCAAGGACGTTTCAATCCCACCGATCTCGCCCGCCCAGCCACCCCTTGCGGCGGAACCAGAACAGCATGCCCCCGGCCGAGGCCAGGATCAGGGACCAGAAGTAGACGTACCCGAAGTGCCACGACAGTTCGGGCATGTTGAACGGCGAATCCTCGGTGTGGAAGTTCATGCCGTACACGCTGGCCAGGAACGACAGGGGCATGAAGACCGTCGCGATGATCGTCAGGACCTTCATCACGGCGTTCAGGCGGTTGCCCACCGAGGACTGGTAGGCCTCCATCAGGCTGCTGCCGATTTCCCGGTAGGTTTCGATCATGTCCAGGACCTGGACGGCGTGGTCCAGGCAGTCCCGGAAGAAGGGGCGGGTCTCGACCCCGATCAGGGGCGTTTCCTCGCGCAGCAGCGACGCCAGGGCATCCCGCAGGGGCCACACGGCACGCCGCAGGGCCAGCAGGTCGCGCTTGACCTGGTGGATGTCCGCGATGCACTCGGAGGTGGGCCGCTCGACGATGACGTCCTCCAGGGCGTCCAGGCGCTCGCCGAAGGCCTCCAGGACCGGGAAGTAGCCGTCCACCACGGCGTCCACCAGCGCCCACGCCAGGTAATCGGAACCGGACCGGCGCATGCGGCCGACGCCCTTGCGCAGGCGTTCGCGAACCCCGGCCAGGCAGTCGCCCGGGCGCTGCTGCTGGAACGTCAGCAGGAAGCCCGCGCCCAGGAACACCGACAACTGCTCGGAAGCCAGGCGGTCGTCCTCGACGAACAGCATGCGCGACACGATGAAGAGGTGTTCGTCGTATTGCTCGACCTTGGGCCGTTGTGTCGGGTTCAGGACGTCGTCCTGGGCCAGGACGTGCATCCCGAACAGGCTGGCGATGCGCCGCACGGTGTCCGGATCCCCCACGCCGTCCACGTCCACCCAGGTCACCGGACGCCGGTCCTTCCAGGCCGAAAGTTCCTCGGGAGTGGAAAGTACCTGCTCCTCGAATTCGTCGGGGCCGTAGGAAAACACGCGGATCACCGGAGCGGCGGCCGGGACCGCGGGCGCCGGTGCGACTGCCGGTGCGGGATGCGGCACGCCGGGCTCCGGCGGGGACGCACGGCGCGTGGGCAACGCGAACCATCGACGGTAGTGGTCCAGGTCCATGACGCGCCTCGCTGTGAACATCCCGACGGCCCGGGGACCTCCGGATGGTAGCGGCATTCGGCAGGCGGCGGTAGAGGCGATGGACGCGGAATGGTGCGGGGAACGAGGAGGCCTCACGCCCCGATGGGCAGCGTCACGGTGAACGTGGTGCCGACGTCCGGCGTGCTGGCGACGGTGGCCTCGCCGCCGTACAGGTGGGCCAGGCGCTGGACGATGGACAGGCCCAGGCCGCTGCCTTCGATCAGGCGGGTCTTGTCGTTCTTGATGCGGACGAACTCGCCGAACAGGCGCGCGCAGTCGGCGGGGGCCATGCCGATGCCGGTGTCGGCGATCGTCAGGACCACGGCGCCGTCGCCAGCCTGGACCCCGACGTCCACACGGCCCGCATCGCGGTTGTACTTGACCGCGTTGGACAGCAGGTTGTTCAGGATCAGTTCGATTTCGCCGCGGTCGGCCTTCATCGGCACGGGGGCGCCGGCCGTCAGGTCGATGGTGATGTTGCGCGCCAGGCCCAGTTCGCGGGCGTTCACGATGCACGCGGTCGCGACCTCGCGGACGTCCAGGTCCACCACCGTACGCGTCTTGCGCCCAGACTCGATGCGCGTGATGTCCAGCAGGTCGTTGACCAGCTTGCGCATGCCTTCCAGGCGGATGATCGCCCGGGCGATGGGGTGATCGTAGGCGGTCACGTCCTCGCCCAGCACCCGGTCCTGCATCATGCGCAGGTAGTTTTCGATGGCCGCGGTCGGGGCCTTCATCTCGTGGGCGACGACGGACAGCAGCTCGAAGCGGACGTGCTTGCGCTCCTCGGCCAGGCGCTTCGCTTCCCGCTGCACGACGATGTGCTTGGCCGCCTTGAACATCACGGACTTCAGTTCGTCGGGCGCGAAGGGCTTCGCCAGGAAGTCGAAGGCGCCGCGCTTGGTGGCCGCCACCGCGGTTTCCAGCGACGCGTAGGCGGTGATGACGATCGTCACCACGTCCACGCCGTCGGTGTTCAGGCGGTCCATCAGGTCCAGGCCCGAAATGCCGGGCATCTTGTAGTCCAGCAGCAGGATGTCCGGGGGGGCCTTGCGAATGGTTTCCAGGGCGTCTTCGCCCGACGCGGCCTGCTCGATGGCCAGGCCGAATTCCTTGCCGAAATCGGGAACCTTGACGACGAAGGCCCGCAGCGCCCGCTCGACGGCCATGCGGATCCCGGGCTCGTCATCCACGACCAGCACGCGCAGGCTGTCCATCGGTGCCCCCCGTTCCCTCGACGACCTCACCCCAGCAAGCGGTCGATCTCCGCCTTCAACTGGTCGTAGCGGATCGGCTTCGGCAGGACCGCATCGGCCGGAACCCAGCGCCGCTCCTCGGCCGTCGCGGCGTCGAACTCCAGCCCGGTTTCGCCCGTGACCCCGGTCACCAGCAGCACGGGCGTCCCGGGCCGCTTGCGCCGCACGTGATGCCCCAGCACGAACCCCGAGTCCGGGTTTTCCATCATCAGGTCCAGCACCGCCAGATCGAAGGGAGTGCCGGCGGACAGCACCTCTTCCCCCTTGACCTGGCCCTCGGCCGTCAGCACGTCAAAGCCGTCGGCCCGCAGGCGCAGGGCCGTGGCCTCCAGGAAATCCACGTCGTCGTCCACCATCAGGATCGTCTTGCCAGCCATCGCAGAACCTCCGGTATCCTGCGGCGGGAATCGCCGCGAAACAACGCGGGGTCATCGCCCCGCACGCCACGTCATTCGGCGCGTCCGCGCCGGGGCAGATCGATCTTGAACGTCGTCCCGGTGGGGCCGGCCGCCGGGTCCGCATTGGACGTCGGCGTGATTTCGCCCCGGTGCATCTTCACGATGCCGTAGGACACCGCCAGGCCCAGGCCCGTGCCGCGCCCCATGGGCTTGGTCGTGAAGAACGGCGTGAAGATCTTCCCCATGTGGTCCGGGCGGATCCCGGTGCCCGTGTCCACCACCTCGAACACCATGCGTTCGTCGGTCCCGCCCGTGCGCACCGTCAAGGTGCCGCCGTTGGGCATCGCCTCGATCGCGTTGACCATCACGTTCGTCAGGACCTGCAGGATCTGGTCCCGATCCAGTTCCGCCACGGGGTCGATGCTGGCGTGCTCGACGCGCACCTTCACGCCCTCGGGGCGCCGAACGCCCCGCATGGCCGCGTCCACCAGGTCCCGCACGTTCACCGGTTGCAGGTTCACCTGGCTCTGGCGCGCGAAGTTCAGCAGCCCCGACACGATGCGCTTGCACCGGTCCGCCTGCTCGGCGATCAGTTTCAGGTCCGTGTGCAACTGCGTGTCCTTGCCCGCCTCGTCGGCCAGCAGGTGCGCATACATCAGCACCACGCCCAGGGGGTTGTTCACCTCGTGGGCGATGCCCGCCGCCAACTGCCCCATGCTGGCCAGTTTCTCGGCGTGCACCAGCGCGTCCTGCGTGCTAGCCAGTTGCCGGTGCGACTCGTGCAGTTCGCCCACCGTCGTCCGCAGCCGGTCGATCGTCCACGGCAGGCACATCTCGCTTTCGGCGAGGCCCTGGTGGATCGCGATCGCATGCTCGCAGCACGTCGGGTAGCCGCACGCGCCGCAGTTCAGTTCGTCCTCGGGACGGTCCTTTCCCATGCGGGACAGGATCGCCTGGATTTCCTCCCGGGTCGGCCCCTGCAGGCGCCGGTCGTCCGGGGCGAATCCCCGGGACAGGTCCAGGCCGGCATAGCGCCGCATCGCCTTGCGCCACACCTTTTCGTCCAGCGTCACCGCCCGATCCTTGACGTAGTGCGACACGGCCGTCTGGCGGGTGAAGCGCGGCGCCCGCGTGGTCATCCCCGGCCCCATCACGCACCCCTGGCAGGCAAGGACCTCCAGCAGCGCGGCCGGGATCGCGCCGGCCTCGAACTCCTTCACGGCCTCGACGAACCGCTCGTGCCCGTCGGCGGTCACGCCCTCGGCGTCCACCAGGTCGTCGTCCACCGCGGCGGCCTTCAGCAGCCCGCCCGTGATCGCGAACAGCCCGCCCACGGCGCCGTGGGGGGGATCGAAATCCGAATCGACGACGTCCTCGGCCCGCACGCCGCGCCGCCGGAACAGTTCCCGCAATTCGGCGAACGTCATCGCCGCGACGACCTCGTCCCGGGCGAAGCCGTCCGTTTCCGCCTTCTTGGCGATGCACGGTCCGGCGAACACCGTGGGCACCTCGGCGCCGTGGATGCGCCGCATCACGCGGGCCGCCGCCACCATGGGCGACACGATCGGCGCCAGGGACCCGACCAGGTGCGGGTGATAGCGTTCCACATACTCGACCAGGGCCGGGCAGGTGGTCGCGACATAGGTGCGTCCGGCCGCGCCGTCCAGCAACTGGCGGTACCGCTCCGACACGAGGTCCGCCCCGAAGGCCACCTCGTGTACGAAGGTGAACCCGGCGGCCCGCAGCATCCCCACGAACCGCTTCCAGGGCACGTCCAGGAACTCCGCGGGGAACGACGGCGCGACCATGATCGACACGGGCGTCCCGGCGTCCAGCAACGGCTCGATTTCGCCCAGGCTGTCGCGGACCTGCTTGGCGTGCTGGCTGCAGACCTGCACGCAGTTGCCGCAGCCGATGCACCGGTCGGCCATGACCTCGGCCTGGCCGCCCGTGATGCGGATCGCCTTCGCCGGACACTCGCGGACGCAGCCGTAGCAGACGCGGCACCGCTCGCGAATCGTCGTGATCAACGGTCTTGCCAGCATGCCCGTCACGTCCCGCCTCCGGCCTCGGACGCCCCCAGTATCGTGACCGCCCCCGTCGAGGTCAAACCTCGGCGTCGCGCGGGTGATAGTGCGTGTGCAGCAGGTGGTGGGCTTCCTCGCTGCCGGGGTGTCCCAGGTCCTCGTCGTACAGGCGCTGGACCAGCACGTTGGTATGGGAGGTCCGCTGGGCCGAGTCCCGGTCGATGTCGTACAGCGCCTTCATGCGGGCCCGCACCGCGTCCAGGTCCGCGCCGATGGGCTGGCCGCCGCCGTTGACGCACCCGCCCGGGCACGCCATGACCTCGATGACCGCCAGGTCGCTGCGCCCCGCGCGGACTTCAACCATCAGCCGCCGGGCATTCGCCAGGCCCGACACCGCGGCCACGCCGATTTCCAGGCTGCCCAGCTTGACGCGGGCCTCCTTCAGCCCCTGCAGGCCGCGGATCTCGCGCACCTTCACCGCGTCCATTTCGGCGCCGGTCACCAGGAAGTGCGCGGTCCGGATGGCCGCCTCCAGCACGCCGCCCGACGCCCCGAACAGCTTGCCCGCGGAACTGCGCTCGCCGAACGGCGTGTCCGGCCCCTCGGCGTCCATGTCGCGCAGGTCCAGGCCCCGCATCTTGATGATGCGCGCCAGTTCCCGGGTGGTCAGGACCGCGTCCACGTCCGCCAGGCCGTCGTGCCGGCGCTCGGGGAGGTTGGCTTCGAACTTCTTGGCGGTGCACGGCATGATCGACACGACGAACACGTCCTCGGGCCGCACGCCCGACCGCTTGGCGAAGTGGCTCTTCAGCACGGCGCCCAGCATCTGCTGCGGGCTCTTGCAGGACGACAGGTGCGGCAGCAGGTCCGGGAACTCCTGCTCGGCGAAGTCCACCCACGCCGGGCAGCAGGAGGTGATCAGGGGCAGCACGCCGCCGTTCTTGACGCGCTGAACCAGTTCGTGGGCCTCTTCCATGATGGTGAGGTCGGCCGCGAACGAGGTGTCGAACACGTGGTCGAACCCCAGGCGCCGCAGGGCCGCGTTCAGCACGCCCGCGACGTCCACGCCGGGCCGCGCGCCGAACAGTTCGCCGATGGTCACGGACACCGCCGGGGCGTGCTGGACCACGACCAGTTTCTTCGGATCCCGGATGGCGTCGAACACGTCCTTGAAGTGGCTGCGCTCGGTCAGCGCGCCGGTCGGGCACGCCAGGATGCACTGGCCGCAGTCCACGCAGGACGACACGTTCAGGCCGACGTTGAACGCGGGCGCCACGTGGGTCTTGGACCCGCGGCCCACGAAGTCGATGGCCGAAACGGACTGGATTTCCTCGCACACCCGCACGCACTTGCCGCACAGGATGCACTTGTCCGGGTCCCGGACCACGGACGGGCTGGACATGTCCAGGCGCGCCGGGGTCCGACCGCCCTGGTAGCGGCGCTGGCGCACGCCCAGTTCGCCCGCCAGGTTCTGCAGTTCGCAGTTGTTGTTGCGGCTGCAGTACAGGCAGTCGTCGGGGTGGTTCGCCAGCAGCAGCTCCACGATGGTCTTGCGGGCCCGGACCGCACGCTGGGAGTGCGTCTGGACCTTCATGCCGTCCCGGACCGGGAACGCGCACGACGGCACCAGTCCCCGGGTACCTTCGACCTCGACCACGCACATCCGGCAGGCGCCGGTGGGCAGCAGGCCTTCCATGGCGCACAGGGTCGGAACGTGGACGCCGCCGCGACGCAACGCCGCCAGCAGCATTTCGCCGGGCTTCGCCTCGAGGGTCTTGTCGTTGACAGTGATCTGCATGGTTCCCTCCTTCCCGTACTGGTCCCGAACCCGGTCCGCGCCTAGGCCACCAGGACCGCGTGGTGCCGGCACTCGATCCGGCACTGGCCGCACGCGATGCACTTTTCGGGCACCACGTAGTGGGCCGCCCGGGGCGCGCCCAGGATGGCGGCCGTCGGGCAGGACCGTGCGCACAGGCCGCACCCGTTGCACTTTTCGACGTCGATGCTGAAGGTCAGCAGCTCGGTGCAGGCCCCGGCGCGGCACTTCCGCTCGAAGACGTGCTCCTCGTATTCCTCCCGGAACCACCGCAGGGTGGACAGGACCGGGTTCGGCGCCGACTGGCCCAGGCCGCACAGGCTGGTGTCCTGGATGACGCCCGCCAGGCGCTCCAGGTACAGCACGCCCTGGAAGCGCTCCAGCGCCTCGTTCGCCTTTTCGTTGCGACGGCTGCGGGTGATGCGCTGCAGGATTTCCAGCATGCGCCGGGTGCCCTCGCGGCACGGGATGCACTTGCCGCAGGACTCGCGCTGGATGAAGTCCATGAAGAACTTGGCCAGGTCCACCATGCAGGTGGTTTCGTCCATGACGACCAGGCCGCCCGAGCCCATCATCGCGCCCACGGCCTTCAGGGATTCGTAGTCGACCACCGTGTCCAGGTGCGATTCCGGGATGCAACCGCCCGAGGGTCCGCCGATCTGCACGGCCTTGAAGGCCTTGCCGTCCGGCACGCCGCCGCCCACTTCGTACACGATTTCGCGCAGGCTGGTGCCCATCGGGACCTCGACCAGCCCCGTGCGCGTCACCCGCCCCGACAGTGCAAAGACCTTGGTCCCCTTGCTGCCCGCGGTGCCGATCGCCGCGAAGGCCTCGGCGCCGCCCGCCATCAGGCCCGGGAGGTTCGCCAGCGTCTCGACGTTGTTGATGATCGTCGGCTTGCCGAACAGGCCCGACACGGCCGGGTAAGGCGGCCGGGGGCGGGGCATGCCGCGCTTGCCCTCGATGCTGTTCAGCAGGGCCGTTTCCTCGCCGCAAACGAAGGCGCCGGCGCCCTGCTTGACCGCGATTTCCAGGTCCACGCCGCTGCCCAGGATGTCCTTTCCGATGAATCCCCAGGACCGGGCCTGCTCGATCGCCTCGTGCAGGCGGGCCACGGCCAGCGGGTACTCGGCCCGGATGTACACGTAGGCCTTGGTGGCGCCGATGGCGTAGGCCGCGATGGCCAGGCCTTCCAGCAGCCGGTGGGGGTCGCCCTCGACGACGGCCCGGTCCATGAACGCGCCCGGATCGCCCTCGTCGGCGTTGCACACCAGGTACTTGCGGTCGCCCGGCGAGTTCAGGGCGGTCTTCCACTTGGTGCCGGCCGGGAAGCCGCCGCCGCCACGCCCGCGCAGGCCCGCGCTTTCCACCAGGTTGCAGACCTCGGGCGGGGTCAGGGTGCGGACGGTCTTGGCGTAGGCCGCGTAGCCTCCGCCGGCCAGGTATTCCTCGATGCGGGCCGGATCGATGACGCCGCAGTTCTTCAGCACCCAGCGCATCTGGGGCCGGAAGAAGGGATGTTCGTTCTGGAAGGGCACGCCGTCCCAGGCCGCCTGGCCTTCGCCACGGAACTGGTACAGGGCCTTGTCCACCGGTGGGGTGCCGTCCAGCGTGCCGCCCAGGACCTCGGGGACGAACTTGGCGGTCACGCCGCCGAAGGACAGGCGGGCCCGGCCGGGCAGTTGCACGTCCACCATGGGTTCGGACGCGCACAGGCCGATGCAGCCGACCTCGACCACGTCGCCGTCGATCCCGCGGGTCGCCAGCAGTTCCTTCACGGCGGCCAGGGTCTTCCCCGCACCGGCGCCCAGGCCGCAGGTCCCGGTCCCGACGAACACGGTCGGGCGGTCCACGTCATCGCGCCGCAGCCGGCGCATCGCGTCTTCGAGGCGCTTCACGCGGGCCTCGTCGGACTTCCGGGTCGCCCCGATCAGGACGGCCCGCATCTCGGATCGCGGCAGGTCGCCGTCCCGGGTCAGTTCGCGTGCAGTGTTCATGCGGCGGTCCTCCTCTTGTAGGAGTTGAGGATGGCGGCGACCTTTTCCGGGGCCACGCCCGCGTGGAATTCCCCGTTGACCGCGATCACCGGCGCCAGTCCGCAGGCCCCGATGCAGGCGACGACTTCCAGACTGAACATGCCGTCGCGGGTCGTTTCGCCGGGCTCGACCTTCAGGATGCGCTTGATCGCGTCCAGGACCGCGGCGCTGCCCTTCACGTGGCAGGCCGTCCCGCGGCACACCTGGACGTTGTAGGTCCCGCGCGCCTGGAACCGGAACTGGTTGTAGAAGGTCGCCACGCCGTAGACCTTGCTGGGAGGCAGGGCCAGGTGGCGCGCGACCTTGATGACGGACTCCCGGGACAGGTGGCCTTCCGCCTCCTGGACCTCCTGGAGGATCGGGATCAGTGCGTCCCGACCCGCGCCCGGATGACGGGACAGCACCTCTTCGATTCGTCCTTCCACCTTCGCCCCCTTCCCACCGGGGCCGGACGATCCGCCCCCGTTCTGTTCAGCATTGTCGTCGGCGAGCACTTTCACGTTTTCCATCTGTGATTCCGTTCACAGCCACGGCGGAGTTTGCTCGCGACGGCCCGGGTTGTCAAGATCCGCGTGGTTCCCCCCTTCGTGTCGGGGAGTTCCGCCACCTCCCCGCCGCAAAAGAGCGGGACAGAAAATGGGGACAGACACCGATTTCCACTCGCCCTCACCCCAAGCGGGCAGACGGAGGCCAGCCACCTTCCTCCGCAAGAACGACGCCTGCCCTCCCGATCCGGCGCGGAACTCGACATCAACGCACTGGTGAGCATGGAGGCGGACGTGGCGGAACTTCCCTACCCCGCTCACGGAAATCGGTGTCTGTCCCCATTTTTGGGCAGTCCCCAATTTCGCCGACCTGACACCACCGACACACGTCGGGCTTGACAACCACCCTGCTGTGAATGTAGTAACAGCACACCAGGGACGCAGAACGGTGCTCCCCGGACGGAGGCTCCCGTGGATCCGCTGGACCCGATCGATGGGACGGAAAAGACACCCGGTCGGGTTCCGCCCCAGACCGTGGCCCGCCTGACCGTGTACCGAAAGGTCCTGGCAGAACTGCACGCCGAGGGCGTCGAAAACGTCTATTCGCACCGCCTGGCGGAACTGGCCGGCGTCCACCCCGCGCAATTGCGCCGGGACCTGTCGATCTTCGGCTCGTTCGGCTCCATCAGCCGCGGCTACGAGGTCTACCAACTGTCCTTGACGATCGGCAGGCTGCTGGGCACGGATCGCCAGCAGACCGTCGCCCTGGTCGGCCTGGGCAACCTGGGGCGCACCCTGCTGACCTACCACGGCTTCGAGGAGCGCGGCTTCCACGTAGGCGTGGTCTTCGACAAGGACCGGGAAAAGGTCGGGCGCGTGTACGCCGGACGCCGCTGCCACCCGGTGGAGGACATCCAGACGGTGCTGCCCGAATACGGCGCGCGCATCGCGATCCTGGCGTGCGGCCCCGTGGGCGTCGAGGCTGTGGTGGACCACCTGGCGAAGGCCGGCGTCAAGTCCATCCTGAACTTCGTGCCCCGGCGCATCCCGGCGCCCCCGGGCGTGCACGTGGAGGACGTCGATATTTCGGCCACGCTGGAAATGCTCTCCTTCCTGAGCAAGGTGGAGGAATGACGCGGCTTGCGTCCTTTTTTGTTGACCCAAGTTGTGAACGTTTTCACAACTATTTCACCGCGGTCCGCGGGTGCGGACGGCGAGGTTCGACGATCCGGGGAATCTCCTAGGAGGAAGCGACCATGGCGAACGCGAAGCGGATCCTGGTAATCGACGACGACGAAGACCTGGTGCTGTCCACCACCGCCCTGCTGCGAGCCCGGGGCTGGGAAGCCGAGGGCGCGCGGAACAGCGTCGACGGACTGGCGAAGATCCGCGACTGGCAGCCGGACCTGCTGGTGCTGGACATCATGATGGACAACGACACCGAGGGCTTCCAGCTGGCGTACAAGCTGAAGGAAGACCCGACCCTGCGCGGCCTGCCCGTCATCATCGTGTCGTCCTTCCAGGAGCACCTGGCCGACAAGATGGACAAGTTCCAGTTCGTGCTGGGGAACGAGTGGCCGGCGGAAGCGATGCTGGAGAAGCCCGTCAAGCCCGAGAAGCTGGCCGAAACCGTGGCGAGCCTGCTGGCCGCCGCCGACGCCCGCGCCGCCGCTGCCGCAGCCGAGTAGGGGTTCACGCCCTGCCCTTCGCCCTCCACTGACGGAACTCGCCCAGCAGCAGGTCCAAAAATACCAGGCCCACGCCCACCGTGACGAAGATGTCCGCGACGTTGAGGATCGGCCAGGGGTCGACGGGCGGGAAGCCCAGGTCCACCCGGATGAAGTCCACCACGCCGGGACGTCCCACGACGCGATCGATGAAGTTGCCGATCGCCCCCGGCAGGATCGTCGCCAGCCCCAGTCGCGTCAGGCGGTTCGTCGCGGCGTCCAGGCGGGCCCAGACCGCGGTCAGCACGATGATGCCGACGATCGACACGCCCAGGTAGAACGCGTTCGTGGGGAACCCCGGGATCCACCGGCCCGGATCCATGCTGAACGCCGCACCCGGGTTGTAGACCAGCGTCCATTGCAGCACATCGCCCAGGACCGGGTGCAGCGAGTCCGGCTCGATGTCGCGCAGTACCAGCGCCTTCGTCCCCCAGTCCGCGAACACGCCAACGCCGGTCGTCAGGGCCAGCACCAGCCATCGATTCACACGTCCCATGGGGCAATCCTCCGCGACACGCCCGGTTCTACAACGCGAACACAGGCGCGGCAAGGCCGAAGGATCGGGTATCCTCCCCCCCATCGACCACGAGGCGCCACCGTGACGACCTTACACGCCGCATCGCGCAGGGTCCTGCTGATCTCGACGGCCCTGGCGTTGGGCGTCCTGGGCTGCGACGGCGGCACGACGACGCCAGTCGGCGCAACCCCATCGTCGGTGGAGGAGGGCTGCATCCAACTGGGCGAAGCGTGGGCCGATTCCATGTCGCAATGCGCGTCGCTCACCTTGTACAGTCGCGACGGGAACGAAGGCAACGATGCGCGGTCTTCCCTGGAATGGGCCCTCGCCAACGGATGGTGCGCAGCCGCCTCGGCCGCAGCAACGGCCGCCCAGACCCGGGGCGCCCTCCGGATCGACCTGGTGGCCCTGGGAGCCTGCGCGGCGCGCCTTCGCACAACCTCGGGGTGCGAGGGGTTTGCGACCTTCTACTCGTTCGCCCCCTGGTCGTCGCCCTTCGACGCGTGCCCCGCGGCGCTCGTCGCGAACGGGGACGAAGGCGCCCCCTGCGTATCCCGGTTCGAGTGCCGGTCCGGCTTCTACTGCGACGCCTGGGCCTCGGGGGGTTGTCCGGGCGCCTGCAGGAAGAAACTGCCCCTGGACGCCGAATGTGACCTGCTCGACTCCTGTGCCGGCAAGGCCCTCTGCATGCAGGGCCGATGCGAAGCGGGAACCCAGTGCGACGCCACGCCAGCCGACGAGTTCTACTGGCCGGCGACGTGCCGGGCCCTGGTCCCCGCAGGAGGCCCGAACGCCCCGTGCTCGATCGTGGGCGACGACGGGAAATACCACGTCTGCCCTGCAGGCACCTGGTGCCGCATGCCTTCCGACGAAACCCAGGGCACCTGCGTCGCGACGCCGGGCCGCGGCGACACCTGCATTGACGCCGTCCCCTGTGCAATGGGACTGGTCTGCATCGGGGGCATCTGCGGGGACGGCCTGCCCGAGGGCGCGACCTGCCAGCACTACGACGGCGACCCCTGCCTGTTTGGCGGCGACTGCACCGGCGGTTCGACCGAAGGCACCTGCCAGAAGTACTGGCACGAGTTCGCGGGTGGCGACGCCTGCACCTCGGACCGCGACTGCGCCAGCCGGGCGTGCGTTGCCGGACACTGCCTGACGTTCAGCGAGGTGGCCGACAGCGATCCGTGCGGAATGCGGGGGATATAGGGATTCCCGACCGGCGCCCCTCGCCCCTACCCGGCCTTCGTGAAATACGTCTTCACGGCGCCCGGGTCCGACGGATCCGTCCATGCGACGAACCCCTGCCCCTTCGCGACGTCCACCAGCGGCGCGGGCGGGAAGGGCGTCACCAGCAGGTAGACCTCGCCGGCCCCCAGCGTCGCCAGCCCGGCCATGACCTTCGACAGCGGATGCTCCCCACCGGCCAGCATCGGCCGCGCGTCCAGCGTCTGCACAGGTTCCTTCACCCAATCCGGCTTCGCCATGTCATTCCCCTCGCTGAAACCCCTTGGAACCGTTCATCACCGTCAGTCATGGGCGGCCCCGTCCGTCGTCACGTCCTTCGCGGCGTCGCCCTGCCAGGCCAGCAGCCGACGATCGCCCTGCAACGCCCGCTTGGCCGTCAGGTCCTGGCTGACCTCCAGGGTGCCCAGGTACGCGTCCGCGTCGTCGCGCAGCGCGAAGTACTCGATATGCACGAACCGCCCCTTCAGGGTCAGCCAGAACGCCGCGGCGTCCTGCGCCCCCTCCTTGAACGCCGCCAGGATGCTTTCGACGACGTGCACGCTGGCCGGCGGGTGGCAGAACTGGACCTTGCGGCCCAGGATCGCGCGGTTGCGGTCGAAGATCCGCTCCTTGCCCTGCGTGAAGAAGCGGACGGTGTCGTCGGCATCCACGAAGGTCAGGTCGAAGGGGATCGTGTTCAGGACGGCCTGCAGTTCCGCCGCGGTGAAGGACCCGCTGGGCAGCTGGATGCGCCCCTCCACCGCGGGGTTGGCGGCCGGAACCGCAGCGGCGCCCTCGGGCAGCCACTCCACCGTGGGATCGAACAGGCAGAAGCCGATCTCGTGGGACTGGCGGGCGATTTCCAGCCACTCGCCTTCCTCCAGGGTATCCAGGCACATGGGCAGGAGGATCTGCTCCTCCTTGTCGATCATGCCGCCGACCGCATCCGACGCCGGCCGGAACGCCGTCTGCACCAGCCCGCGCAGGGCCTCGACCGACGCGAACCCCGCTGTGGCCAGGGCGTCGAACGCGCCCCGCAGCAGCGCCCGCGTTTCGTCGTGCTTGCCCCACATCACCGTCGGCGGCCCGCTGATCCCGTGCTTTTCCAGGTGCGGGAACAGCAGGTACTCCTTGCGGCGGTAGTGCTTGTCCACGTCCATCAGGGCGTTGAACCGCACGCGGATGCGATCCAGGGCCCCCAGCGTTTCGGCACCGTCCGCCAGCCCGGCGACCTCGTCGTAGGCCTTGGACAACTGCTCCAGTTCCCATCGCAGCGCCAGGTTTTCCTGCTGGAACGTGTGGACCGGATGGCCGGGGGGCGCCACCTTCGCGCCTTCCTGGCTGATGGCGCCCTGCAGCGCGGCCGCGTGGATGTCGCACAACCGCAGCACCTCGGCCACAGGCAGCCCCTCGGCGATCAGTTCCTGCTCGACCTCCACGACCTCGCCGTAGGGCACCTGCCCCAGCAGCCGGATCAACTGCGGCCGGACCTCCTCCGGCGCCGTGCCGTCGTGCAACTGCAGGATCATGTGCTTCAGCAGTTCCTTCCGCCGCTGCGCACTGTCGATCAATTCGCTCATGCGTTCCCTCACCCTTTCCCCGAAAATGGGGACAGACACCGATTTTCCGCGCGGAGGTGCGAACGCGCAGCAGGCGGGCCCGTAACGAACGGGGTTCGTCGCCGATTCCAGGGCAGAGGCCGGCACCATTTTTCGGAAATCGGTGTCTGTCCCCATTTTTCGATTTCATCCCCACAGTGAACTCGGCACGCGTTTTTGATGCAAAGGGTGCGATGATCGCGCCCGTAACCGAGGAGGCCTGAACATGGGGACCCAGAAGCAGACCGGCGGGATCCCGCCCGCGACCGCGATCCGCCTGGCCGACCTGGTGGATTACCAACCGGGGTCGATCGTCAGCAGGACGCTCACGAACACTCCGGTGGGCACCTTGACCCTGATGGCCTTCGACGAGGGCCAGGGGCTGTCCGAGCACTCGGCGCCCTACGATGCCTACGTCACCGCCCAGGACGGCGTCGGCGAACTGGTCATCGGCGGCGTGCCCGTGACGTGCAAGGCCGGGGAAACCGTGCTGATGCCGGCGAACGTCCCCCACGCCGTGAACGCCCGCCAGCGCTTCAAGATGCTGCTGACCATGATCCGCGGGTAGGACGCCCCGCACCCGACGCCCGCCCCGCCCCCCGAAAGCCTTCCCTTGCGGATCCCGGCATGAACCCCATCGTCACCACCGCTGGGTTCGACTGGAGGCGTCCATGCGCAAGACTTTCCTATTGTCGTTTCTGTCCGCGGTCCTGGTCGCGAGTTCCGCGTGGGCGGTCCCGGCGCCCGGGGACTACACCGCACAGGGGGCGGAACTGCTGAAACCGGGGCCGATTGCCGTGGAGGCATGGGCGGGGTATCCCGAACTGGGTGTCGGTGTCCACATCCCCCTGGCCACGAACCTCGAAATCGTGCCTCGCTTCTCGTTCTTCTACGGGGAGGACCTGTTCCTGAACGTGGGAAATTCGATCGGAGCCCAGGTGAAGATCAACGTGATGCAGAAGGGCATCTGGAACCTGGCGGTCAACCCCGGCCTGGACCTGGTGTTCGGGTACTGGGGAGGGGGCTATGGCGGCCTCGCCTTCGGTGCAAGCCGCACCTATCACTCGGGATTTTCCTTCGGCATCCGGGTCGAACCGGACGTCACGGCCACCGTGCGCCCGCTGAACTGGCTGGCGGTGTATTTCGGGATGCACATGCCGGTGACGTTCTGGGTGACACCGGGCTTCATGGCGCGGATCCCGATCCTGATCCGGGCCGGCGTGGAGTTCACGCTGACCCCCAAGATCAACCTGTGGGTCACTCCGATCGACGTGGGCCCGTCGATCCGGGCCGCGTCCGGCGGGACCTTCGTGTGGCCGTCGGCCAGTTTCATGGTCGGAGCGGCGTTCAAGTTGTAGCCCCGCCCCCTCGTCCCCTCCTGGCATCCCGGGCCCCAGGCCGCTAGAATCCAGGGGTCCGAATCGCAGAGGCCCATGATGACGCACCCTTCCCGAAGGTTCCTCGCCCTGGCCTTGACGACGCTGGTCGCGTGCGCAGGGAGCGCCTCGGACCCGGGAGTTGGCGTCATGGACCTGACGCCCCTATCGGACCCGGGGCAACGCGACGTTCAGAGGGCCGACCCGGGGCTCGACACGACGGACACCCCCGATGTCCTTCCCGACCTCCCGTTCGACGAATCCCCGACCGACGCGGAACCCGACATCCTCGCCACACCGCGGATCACCGTGCTCCCCGACACCGTCGACTTCGGCTTTGCCGCGCAGGGGATCGCGGTGCAGCGCACGGTGAACGTGCGCAACGGCGGGACGGCGCCCCTGTCCGTGTCGGCCGTCACCCTGCCCGACGATTCCGCCGGCGAATTCACGGCCGATGCCGGCGCGGTTCTCGCCGGCCCCATCGCCCCCGGCGTGACGATCGGGATCCTCGTGTCGGCCACGAACGGCGGTCTGGATTCCGCGGCAATGAACGGTGTCCTGCGCATCGCATCCGACGACCCCACGACCCCCACGTTCGACGTCGTCCTGACGGCCCGGCGAGCCGCGGCCCCCACGTGCAGCCTGGAACTGGTGCCCGCGGAACTGAACTTCGGCACCGTCGCCAAGGGGTTCACCCGGGAACTGCCCATGAACCTCGTCAACACCGGGGACAGCCCCCTCCAGGTGGACACCCTGACCGTCAACCACTGCGAAACCCTCGACGGAACCGTGACGTGCGGTTCGTTCCTGGGGGGCTCGCCGTGGTGGTCCATCGCCCTGGCCCCGGACGCCGCGTCCGTCGTCGCCCCCGGCAGCCACACGTCGATCCGCGTGCGCGTGAACGTTCCCGCGGCCGGCAGCACCCTCCTCCCGGACCTTCCGGGACGGTACGCGATCGCCTGGCGCTGTCCCGCAGGGGCCCCCGCCTCCCAGCCCTACACGTTCCCGACCGATTGCGCCCCCTCGGCGCCGTGCCCGCCGAACCTCGGCGTCGTGGTCGGCGTGCCCGCGGTCACCGCGACCCCCTCCGAGGTCCTCTTCGCCGACGCCCTGCAGGGCTGCGAATCCCCCACGACGCGGGTCCGGTTGAAGAACACGGGCGACGTCACCGTGCGGATGACGTCGGTCGCCCTGGACCCCGCCTGCCCGGACCTCGCCGCGTTCACGCTGGCCGCGCCCTCCCCCCTGCCGACGGACATCGTCCCCGGCGCGTGGCTGGACGCCTTCGTCGGCTTCGTCCCGACCTCGTCGGGCCCATCGAACTGCGCGCTGCTCGTCACCCTCGGCTCGCCGACGTCCGCGACGCTGCGGGTGCCCCTTGCGGGAACTTCGTCCTCCGACGGCTCCCGGACCGACCGGTTCGTCCAGGTGGCCCACAAGTCCGACCTCCTGCTGGTGCTGGACACCACGGGGTCCATGCTGGACACCCTCCCCCGCTTCGTCGACGCCCTGCCGGCCCTGGTCAAGGCCGCGAAGAAGGCCGGGACCGACACCCGGTTCGGCATCATCGGGATCGGCATGGATCCCGCCTGCGCGACCACCGCGAACTTGCAGGGGACGCCCCGGCTCCTGGACCCGGCCGACCTCGACTCGGTTGCCACCACCGTGGCCGCGATGTTCGACGACTCCTCCTGCGACGCCTCGATGAGGGAGGCGGGCCTCGAGGCCGTCCGCCTGGCCCTGTCGCCCCCCCGGATCGACGACGAAGGCCAATCGTGCGCGCTGGACAACGTCTGCGCGGAAGGGCACCGGTGCGTGGATGGCGCCTGCGGGGGGGCCAATCGCGGCTTCCTTCGACCGGACGCCGCCCTGGACGTGGTCATCGTCTCGGACGAAGACGACCAGTCGCCCGAGCCGGTCGCGGCCTACGCCACGTTCCTGGATGGCCTGAAGGGCGGGGGCGGCGCGGGGCTCGTTCGCCTGCACGCCATCGCCGGCGACCTCCCCAACGGCTGCGACACGACCCTGGACTACGCTGCGCCGGGGACGCGGTACAGCCAGATCGTGGAGGCCACCGGCGGCACCTTCACCGGCATCTGCCAGCCCAGCCTCGACGCCGCGTTGACCGCGCTGGGCGACCTGCCCTACGTGCCGCGCATCCAGTTCCCCCTGTCGGGACGGCCCTGGCAGGAATCCCTGGCGGTCACGGTGGACGACGTTGCCTGCACGCAGGGGTGGATCTGGTCCGCCGCCCCTTCGGCCATCGTGTTCGACCCGGCCGGCCCCTGCTTCCCCGGCCCGGGGGCCCAGGTGGTCGTCCGCTACTTCGAACCGTGCCCGTAGGATCGATCCCGACGCAGTTTCACACCCGCACGATCATCTTCGGGATGCTTTTCGGGGAGCGTCAGAATCCGTTCGACGGGTGGGCCAGCAAGTCCGCGGCCTGGCGCTGGATCAGGACGTTCCACCCGTTCTGGCCGGGCGACGCCTTCAGATCCCGTCCGACGACCCACTCCAGGTCCGCGCGGAACCCATCGAGGTCGCCCTTCGCGGTCGCCAGGTAGCGGGCCCGCCCCCAACGGTTGCGCAGGAACTCCGGGGACGCCGCGATCGCCTCGTCGAACAGGGCCGCCGCCTTCGCCAGGTCGCCGCCGGCCCGCTTCGGCATCACCGCCGCCGTGACGGCCGTGTCGTAGGTCGCCAGGCTGCCGTTCCAGGACGGGGCCAGGGTCTGCAGGTGCGCCAGGACCTTCCGGTCGCGGTCGATCCACACCTTCCGGGTTTCCTGCACCACGCCCGACAGGCACTCGTTGTACATCCGCATCATCGCCGTGGCCCACCAGCCCACGGCATCGGCCCGGGCGGCGGGCAGCACCGTGATGGCGTCCCACGTTTCGGCGCCCGCATCGATTTCCTTCCGGAAGCCCTCGTCCAGCGCCATGGCGCGCTCGGCGCTCTGCAGGGCCTTGCGGTACATTTCGCCCTTCTCGCCGACGGAACGGGAGTACCCTGCGCCCATCAGCGTGTAGGCGGACGACAGGTTCCACAGGGCTTCGTAGTCCTCGGGGACCGCGCGCAGGACGTCCTTCCAGGCGCGGACCAGGGACTCGACGCCCTTCAGGTCCACCGCGGCGCCATCGGCCGCACGGGCCGCCAGGCGCAGCGCCTCGACGTCCGGCGTGCCCTTCAGGGGGGTCGCCGCATCCAGCTTCCAGCCCTGGGTCCAGCCCATGCTGCACCCCGCCGCCAGGGGAAGGGCCAGCACCGCGATCAGCAGGCACGAACGGGTCTGAACGAAACCGCGCATGGGTCACCCTCGAAAGTTCCGGGCGCGATGATACCTCAGACCCGTTTGCGCGCGAATCGAACAAGCATGGCTTTGTACCGGAAAACTGCGGATTGTCGTCGAAGACAGGTTCCAACGAGGGAAGACGCGGGCTACATCGCAGGATCGATGCGGGCCGTGGTGCCGTCGGCGAACTGGCCGATCAGGAAGATGTCGGCGCCGCTCTTGACGGCAAACGCGGTGACCATCGTCCCTGCGGCCAGCGCCGGCAGCTGGAAGGCCACTTCGGGCGTCCCGTTGTTGTCCACGTCGATCCCGATCTTGTAGGTCCCGGCCGGGATGTCCAGGGCCGCACTGGCCTCTGCATAGTCGAGGTCCGCGATCAGCCCGGACGGCGTGCCGTCGGACGCAATGCTGAGGATGTCCACCTGCCCCACTCCCGCGGCCACGTGGACCGCGCGGACACGGATGCTCCCCGCGCCCAGGGTGCTGGTCTTGTCCACCAGGGCCATGCCCTTGAGCGCGGCCACCAGATCGTACGCCACGACCGTGTAGGACACGTCGGATTCCAGGACCACGTCCGTCAGTTCCAGGACCTTCGCGCCGATGCCCGTGCCCGTCGCGGAAACCGCGAACGTGTAGGTGCCGGCATCCAGGTCCAGGTACGCGGTCCCCGTCGGGAACGCCAGGTTGGTCACCGCGGCCGTGGCGCCGCCGTTCGCGAAGATGTCCACCGCGGGCGCGTCGGGCGAAAGGTGGATCGCCCGGAGGTGCGCCTTTGCCGGGGGCGGAACCGGGTCGATGCGGACCGTGGTCCCGTCGGCCAGTTCGGCGACCAGGAAGACGTCGGCGCCGCTCTTGACGGCATACGCCGTGGCAACGATTCCCGCGGGCAGCGGCGGCAGTTGGAAGACCACTTCCGGCGTGCCGTCGTTGTTCAGGTCCACCCCGACCTTGTAGGTGCCGGCGGGGATGTCCAGGGCCGCACTGGCCGCTCCGTAGGCAAGGTCCGAGATCAGCGCGGACGCCGTCCCGTCAGCGGCGACGTTGAGGATGTCCACGACCCCAATGCCCGCGGCCACGTGGACCGCGCGGATGCGGATCTTCCCCGCGTCCAGGCCGGCGTAATCGTCCACCAGGGCCATGCCCTTGATCGACGCCAGGAGGTCGTAGGCCACCGCGGTGTACGACGTTCCGGCTTCCAGGGCCACATCCGTGAATTCCAGCACCTTCGCGCCGATGCCCGCGTCCTTCGGCGCCACGGCGAACGTGTAGGTGCCCGGGTCCAGGTCCAGGTAGCGCGTCCCGTCGGGGAACGCCAGGGCCTTCACCGCGGCCGTGGCGCCACCGTTCGCGAAGACGTCCACCTCCGGCGCGTCCGGCGACAGGTGCATCACCCGCAGGCGCGCCTTCGTCGGGGGAACGTCTGCGCCCGGATCGGTTCCGGGATCGGTCGGCACGTCCATGCCCGGATCCATGCCCGGGTCGCCGGGCACGTCCATCGGCGCATCGGTCACCGTGTCGGGCATGTCCGAAGAACTCGACGACGAACTGCATGCACTCCAGGCGCCCGCCATCACCATGGCGGCCACAAGCATCAAGAATCGGTTGACCTTCATGGATCCCTCCTCCTGTCGTCAGGAATCGCCACGCGGCCCAGCGTTCTGGACCACCGTTCACGACGATAGGAGGCAACCCCCGGGAGGGGGACGCAAGGTCGTCAAAATTGCCCGGAATCCCTTGGGTATTCGAGTCATCACAGGCGGGGGGGGGCTAGCTTCCCTTCGCCGCGGACAGGATCGACGGCAGCAGTTCCTGGATGCCCTGGGCGATGAACTGGATCGCGACCGCGGCCAGCAGCAGGCCCATCAGCTTCATCAGGATGCGGGTGCCGGTGTCGCCCAGCCAGCGCTGGAACCGCTGGGCGCCGGCCATCAGCAGCCACGCGGCGGCACAGGTCACGACCACGGACACCAGGACCGGGATGACCTTCCACGAGAACTCGCCGGGATTCGCCAGCAGCGTCACCGTGGCGATCGATCCCGGGCCCGCCAACTGGGGCACGGCCAGCGGGGTGATCGCGACGTCCTCGCGGGCCGAGGCATCGATGCGGTCCTCTTCCGTGGACTTCGTGCGCGACGTCTGGCCGTGCAGCATGTCCAGGGCCACCCGCAGCAGCAGGATTCCGCCCGCGATTCTAAACGCCCCGATCGTGATGCCGAACAGTTTGAAGATCAGCATGCCCAGCAGGGAGAACACGATCAGGACCCCGCAGGCCACCGCCGCGGCGCGCCACGCCGTCCGGCGACGCTCCTCGGGCGTCTGGCCCGAGGTCAGGGCCAGGAAGACCGGGAGGATCGCGATGGGGTCCACGATGAAGAAGATCGACGTGAACGCCAGCAGCGAAAAGGAGGCGATTTCGCCCAGCACGGCCGACTCCGGAACAGGACGGGGCGCAGTCTAGGGTCAATCGCACCGCGCCACAAGCCGCGGAATGCAGTATCCTTGCGCGACTTCGGAGGGAGGCGTCCATGCGGCGTTCGATGGCGGTGCTGGCAATCTTGACGCTGACGTGCGCGGCGTGCGGCAGTTCGGGGACGGGGAACGCGCAGGACGTGGCAGGGGATCCGGCAGCGGACGTGCCCGCCGACATCGCCGATGCGATCGACCCGGGGACGCCCGACACCCCCGAGGACACCGCCGACGTGCCGGCCCCGGATTCCGTGGACGATGGCGACGCGCCTGCCGCGGACGTCCCGGCCGACGTCCCCGACGTGCCGTGGATCCGCCCCGAAAAGGGCGACCCGGTGACGGCCGAGGAAACCGCGACGGTCACGGACCTCTACCTCGACCTCCTGGCGCAGATGAACTACTTCGGCCTGCTGGACGAGCGCGTCCACGGCTGGCCGGAAAGCGACCCCGCCCAGGGCTACTGGTACGGCAGTTGGTGGAGCGGCGTCCGGATCCTCAAGGCGGACGGCAAGGTGACCTACCTTCATTCGCCCGACGGCGCGGACAACAACGGCATGCGCACGGCCCCCATGCTGGTCGGCACGGCCTTCGTCCACCAGTTGGGGGGCAAGGCCGAAAACCTGCACCTGCTGCGCCGCCTGGTGCGCGGGTACAACTCGTGGATCCTCGCGATGGAGCGCACGTCGCAGCCCGAGGGCATCACGATGATGACGCGCGCCTCCTACCCCCCGTCGACGACGTGGACCTGGGGCGGCCGCGAGGTGACGATCGACTACTCGTTGAACCACCCGGGCGAGGACAACGGCGCGTGCCAGTACGTGCACATCCCGGACAACCCCTACTGGGGCGACTACTGGGTCAAGAACAAGCGGTCCAAGGACGACATCGGCCACCTGCTGCTGAGCATCGCGCTGGTGAAGGGCGCGGTGGAAGCGGCGAACGACCCGGACCTGAACGTGGAGTGGGCGCAACTGCTGGACCTGTACGGCAAGTGGAGCCGCCAGGTCGAGGACGACGGCTGGCGGATCGCCACCTACGACAAGGATCTGGCGCCGTGGTTCCCCGAGGACGACCTCGCGTACTACATCATGGACGTCAACGGCATCGATCCCGAGTGCGACGTCGCGCTGGCGACGCGCCTGATGGGTCGCGGCGACGCAGGGACCCTGGACTGCGAAAACGGCATCAGCATCATCGATGACGTGGTCAGCATGAAGCCCAGCAACGGCCAGCAACTGCGCTCCTACCACGAGGCCGCCATCGCCCTGGCGCGGGTGAAGGGCCGGCCCGACCTGGTGGCGACCCTGCTGCCGGGCCTGGCGCTGCGCATCGACAAGATCCTGGACGGCGACCCGGCCAACGGCGATCCGCCGCGCCCCGGCGACGAGGATCTGGGCGAACTGATGATCATGGCCGACGCGGTGGGCGTCCCCCTGACCTGGCGGGAAGTCCGCTTTGCCCAGGACCGGATCCGCGACGCCCACGCCGCCTACCTGACGGAAGGTGCGAAGCCCGGCTACAACGTGTTCGACGCCGCCACCCCCGACGGCGAGTACAGTTTCGATCCGGGCGGCGGCGGGTTCGCGTTCCGGTACCTCGGCGCGGTCCTGTCCTTCTGCGCCTCGCCGTTCCGGCACCCCGACGCCCACCCGGTGCTGGACTGCGACCGCGTGCGGGCCGCCCTCGCGGACTGACCCCCGAACCCCTGACGAGGCCGACATGAACCGGGTTGCAGGCACGCTGTTCGCGGTCGCCCTGCTGGCCTGCGCGCCCGTCGCGGCCCGGTCCCCGTCCCCCCGGGTGCCGCCCCCGCCTCCCCTGCCCGCCGTCGCGGCGCCAACGCCCATCGAGGATCCGTCCGGACACGCCCTGGACACCTTCGCGGCCGGCCTTCGCCGCGCCGCCGCGGGCCGGGGCCAGACGCACATCCTGGCCTGGGGCGCGTCCCACACCGCCGGGGACTTCTATACCGGGTTCCTGCGCCGGGCACTGCAGCAGCGGTTCGGCGACGCGGGCCACGGGCTGGTCCTGCCCGGAAAGCCGTGGCGTCACTACCGCCACTCGGACATCAACCTGGCGTCGTCCGACGGCTGGATCACGGACCGCGCGGACAAGGCCGACGCCCGCGCCGACGGCCTGTACGGGATCGCCGGCGCCAGCGTGCGCAGCGACAGCCCGGCCGACTGGGTCCGCGTGTCGACCACCCGGGACAACCCCGTGGGCCGGAAGGCGGCGGTCGTCGAGGCCTGGTACCTCAAGCAGCCCGGTGGCGGCGCCTTCGACGTCCGCATCGACGGCCGCAAGGCCCGCCGCGTGGCCACCGCCGCGGAATCCACGGCGGCCGGCTACGAAACCTTCGCCCTCAGGGACGCCGGCCACACCCTCGAAATCCGCCCGGTCGGCGACGGCGAGGTGCGCCTGTTCGGCGTGCTGATGGAACGGCGCAAGTCGGGCGTGGTCCTGGACACCGTGGGCATCCCGGGGTCCCGGGCCGAAAACATCCTGCAGTGGAACGAGACGCTGTTCCGCGAGCAGGTCGCGCGCCGGCGGCCCGACCTGGTGATCCTGTCCTACGGCACGAACGAGGCCGGCGACGACGACGTCCCGATCGCCGACTACGAAACCGCGCTGCGGGCCGCCGTCGCCCGGGTCCGGTCCGCCGCCCCCGACGCATCCTGCCTGCTGATCGGCCCGACCGATCGCCCCCTGCCCCTCCCCGAAGGCGGCTACGCCCCGCGCCCCCGCCGCGCCGAAATCACCGCGGTCCAGCGCCGCGTGTCCGCCGAAACCGAGTGCGCGTTCTTCGATGCGGCGGGGCTGATGGGGGGCGAAGGCGGCATGCTGCGGTGGGTCGCCGCCAACCCGCCCCTGGGGTCGTCGGACCACGTGCACCTGACGCCCGAAGGCTATGCGGTCATGGGATCGGCGCTGCTGCGGGAACTGCTGCGTCCGGCCGCGCCAGCCAGTCCGCGAACCCCTTCAACAACGCCTTGTAGAACAGGTTGCCGATGAGCTCGTACCCCGCCGGGGAGGCGTGGCGGTAGTCGCCCCACCCCAGGCGCGGCCGCGACTTGTACCAGCGCCCCATTGCGCCGTTCCCGCCCATGGCCTTCCAGGTGTCGAAGAACGCGCAGCCTTCGTCCGCCGCCACCTGCCGCTGGGACTCGACGATCTTCGGGATGGTCGGCATGGACCGGACGCCGCCCCGGGGCCCGACCTCGCCCTGGTCCAGGGGCGCCAGCAGCAGGCACGACGCGTCCGGACGCCCGGCACGCAGCGCGCGGACCACCTTCACCAGGCCTTCGCGGTACTTTTCCATGTTCATCCGCTCGTCGCCCGCCTCGTTGCCGCCGAAGGCGATGACCAGCAGGTCCGGCGCCCGGTGCTTCACCTGCTCGGCCAGGTGCGTCGGCTCGGCGTTCAGCAGGCGGTTCGCCCGGGCCCCCACGATGCCCAGCGAGTCGTACACGACGCCCGGGCCGGGACGCTCCATGGCCACGCCGTAGACCCGGGCATCGCCGCCACCCGCCACCTTCAGCGTCACCTGGTGCGGCCCGTCCGGCAGTTCCGTGGACCACCAGCGATCCTCGACCGCGCCGGCCTTCATCGGCACGGCCTGGGGCGCACCGCCGTCCACGACCACCTCGATGGTCCCCGCCTCGGGGTGCGCCTGGTACCACAGTTCAAAGCGCGACAGGCTGCGGCCCACCGGCCCCGTGTCCACCGTGCCGAACGTCGCCTTTGCGCCCGCGGTCGCCCGCTGCAGGAACCCGCCGTACCCGTAGCGCCCGTCCTTCCGGTCGTCGGAAATCACCGAGTGCACGTTCCAGTTCCGCGGCTCGTCCCAGGTCACGTCCTTGTGGCGGTAAGGCAGCGTGCCCTTCCCCACCAGCAGGAAGCCGTGCCCCGCGTCGCCGAAGCGCTTCTGGAACCGCCGCCGCAGCGTCCCGGTCACGTCGTCGGCCGCGATCGTCGAATCCCCCCAGTGGGCGATGCGCGTCACGGCCTCGGGCGCGCCCTTCGCCGTCCGGGCCAGCGATGTGTAGAACGCGTCCATCGCCCGGCCCGACGGGTCCTCGATCGGGCGGACCAGGCCTTCCAGTTCCTCGGCGGCGATCGTGATGCCCGCGTGCGTTTCCGGCACGTCGGGAACCTCGGCGCCCTCGCCCGCGGCCAGCGTTTCCGGCGACAGGTTCTTGGCCAGGTCAGCCCCCAGGGACTCCTCGGCCGCCGCCCGCGCCTGGTCGGGCGTCATCGGGCCTTCCGCCGCGCCGCCGTTCGCCCCCGTCGCCGGCGCGCCGCCCGTCGGCAGGAACAGCAGCTTCGCCATAGGCACCGGTTCGCCCGGCATCCAGGGCCGCAGCTCGTCCAGTCCCGGGATCGCGTAGGTCACCATGGCCATCGCGGCGAAGGTCCCCGACGCGGTCAGCAGGTGCCGCAGGGCCGGCCAGCGCGAGCGCCAGTTCCCGCACCCCCGGTCCGGCGGCGGGACGGGCAGCTTCAGTTCGTTTTTCGGCAGGGCCGCCTGGGCGTACTGCGCCCCGAAGCCCGCCTCGGCCTGCACCGCGTCCCGGGCCGATGAAGTGCGGATCGAGCCGCCGGTCGGCGCCGCTTCGTCCTGGGGGTTCTCGTCCGCCATCACCCTGCTCCGCACAGGAATGGAACTAGAACTGGAAATAGATGTACGGCACGACCTGGCTGGACGCCATCCGCATCATCACCGCGCCGGCCATCGCCAGCACCAGGCCCTGGGCCGGCGCCGGCAGGCCCACGTAGAAGTTCCGCGCCAGGCCCACGAACCGCTTCGGCGTCCAGTGGATCGCGAACGACACGATCAGCACCGCCCAGACCGTCCACGACACCTGGGCCAGGGAACTGGTCCCCTTGAACAACTGCGCCGTCACCACCTCTGCCGCACCCAGGCTGGGCGAGCGGAACAGGATGCGCGACAGCACCACGAAATGGAACGTCGCCGCGATCTTCAGCACGATCAGCCACGTGGCGTCCCGCGTGTCGGCCGTCCGCCCGGATCGCTTGTAGAAGAACCGGTGCACCACCATGGCGCCGCCGTGCAACGCGCCATAGATGACGAAGTTCCACGACGCGCCGTGCCAGATGCCGATCAGGAACAGCGTCAGCCACAGGTTGAAGTAGGTCCGGAACGTCGAGCCCTTGGACCCGCCCAGCGGGAAGTAAACGTAATCCCGCAGCCACGACGACAGCGTCATGTGCCACCGCCGCCAGAACGCGGCCGGACTGGTGGACAGGTACGGCCGGTCGAAGTTTTCGGGCAGCGTGAAGCCCATCAGCATGGCCGACCCTCGGGCCACGTCCGTGTACCCCGAAAAGTCGCAGTAGATCTGCATCGTGTAGGCGTACAGCGCGACCAGGACCTCCAGGGACGTGTAGGCGGACGGATTGTCGAACATCCGGTCCACCAGGTTCACGCTCAGGAAGTCCGCGATCACGACCTTCTTCAGCAGGCCCTTCAGGATCAGGAACAGGCCCTGCCCCACCATCTCCGGCGTCAGGGCCGGACGCGTCAGCAACTGCGGCAGCAGCAGGTGCCCGCGGACGATCGGCCCGGCCACCAGGTGCGGGAAGTACAGCAGGTAGGTCGCGTAGTGCAGCAGGCTTTCGGCGGGCGGGGCGCGACGCCGGTAGACGTCGATCACGCAGGACATCGTCTGGAACGTGTAGAAGGAAATCCCCACGGGCAGCAGCACGTTCAGGACGGGCCGAGGCACGTCCAGGCCGATGAAGGCCAGCGAGTCCGCCGCGGCGCCGACGAAGAAGTTGAAGTACTTGAAGATCCCCAGGGCGCCCAGGTTCCAGGCCAGGCTGACCCCCAGCCACAACTTGCGCCGCCGGGCATCGTCCGACGCCGCGATCTTCCGCTGCGCCACGAAGTCGATGACGATGTTCGACAGCACCAGGCCCACGTAGTAGGGATTCCAGACCATGTAGAACCGGCACGACATCAGGAACAGGAACAGCAGGCGCCAGCGGTCGTGGCGGATCAGCGCCCAGAAACCCGCGACCGCGATGGCGAGAAAGAGGACGTAATCGAGGCTGTGGAACAGCATTCTACCGTGCCTGGATTCATTGGTAGGGGAACGCCCTGCCGGCGTCGCCCGGCCTGAACCGTCCCCCCGTCGGACCGTGCAGGCGAGCGCCCGATTGTAAACGCCGGTCCGGGGGCAGCGCCAAGCGGACGACAGGGCCGCCGGAATCCTTGGGGAATCCTGCGAGCCCGACACCGATGCGGCACCGGCCGCGGCCTTCGGCTATCCTTTCGGCCGGACGGGCGTTGAATGGGAGGCAACCGTGATCCGATTCCTGGCGACGACGCTGGCCCTGGCCCTGCTCCTCCCGGCAACCGCGGGAATCGCGACCGCGAAGCCCGGCGAAGGCGAAACGATCGGCACCTGGTCCTTCGCGACCGACCGCCCCGTGAAGGCGGTCCTGGTGGGCGGGTCGGTCGCCGAGTTCCCGGGCGGCTTCGCCGAACAACTGCAGGGCGCCTGCGGCAAGGTGGAAATCGTCAACATCGCCAAGGCCCGCCTGGGCGCCGCGGCCATCAAGAACCGCTTCGACATGCAGGTCCTGCAGAACCCGAACCTGGCCAAGGGCTGGGGCGGCGCCGGCGAGCGCTGGACGCTGGTCATGGGCGGACTGAACAGCGTGGGCAACCCCGAGCAGACGAACCTGGACGTCCTGGGCATCTACCGGGCGGCCCACGGCGCGGGCCTGAAGGTCGTCGGGCTGACGCTGGGCCCCTGGGGCGACGAGTCGGACAAGCGCTGGGCCGGCTTCGCGGGCATCCGCCGCCAGAACAACACGCGCAAGGCCTGCGAGTTCGTGATGGGACGCCTGTCGCCGGCCGAGGCCCTGGGGAAGAAGGCCGCGGGACAGGGCGCGTGGCAGCCCGGCGACCTGCCGGACGTGTCGGTGGACCTCTACGACAGCGACCTGCGCGACCGCGCGGCCGAACCGCGCCCCGAGGGCCCCCTGGCGGCGCGGATCGACGGCGATCCGGACGTGAGGACCACGCTGGAGGACGTGCCGGCCGACCGCCGCGCGGCCGAACGCGCCCGGATCCTGTCCCAGGCCTGCCAGATCCCGCGCTGGTACCTGCGCAAGGACCTGCGCTCCTTCGACCACATCCACCCGAACAAGGACGGCCACCGCATCATCGCCGCACGGATCTGCGCCAAGGCGCCCGCGTCCTGGGGGTGCGACTGCGCGCTGCTGTCCCCGACGGCGAAGCGCTGAGGCCCCGGCCGGGGATGCCCCTTCCGCCGTCGGCCGCATCACGGTATCCTTGCCCCCGCCTGGTTTTCCCCGGAGGTTGACGTGGTACGGCGTGTCCTGGGCCCGATCGCACTGGCCGCGATGTTCGCGTTCGCCTGCAGCAGCAGTTCCAGCACCACCGACACCACGCCCGCCACCGACCCGGGTTCGGTGGAGGACACCGCGCTGCCCGGCGACGACGTGCCCGCCCTGGACGTGGAACGCGACGCGCCGGCCGACGACGTACCGGTCGCCACCGACGTGCCCACGGACGTCCCGCTGGAAATCACGCCCGAGTGCGCCGCGATCACGCCCAACACCGGCGCCATCAACACGCTGACGGTCGCCGGCGTCGCCCGCCGCTTCCTGCTGTCCGTCCCCAATGGCGCCACGGGCCCGGGCGGAAAGTGGCCCCTGGTCTTCCTGTGGCACGGGTTCGTCGGCGCCTCCACCCCCGACAGCATGGAGGCCACCCAGGCCCCCTTGTTCCACAACCAGATCATGGGCCCGGCCGTCAACGACGCCCGCATGCCCTTCCTGCTGGTCACACCGTACGCCGACGGTTCCGCCTTCATGGACTGGAACATCACGCCGTCCGACGTCAGCCAGCCGAACCCCGACGTCCAGTTCTTCGACGCGGTCCTGGCCTGCCTGGAGGCGAAGTACGGCGTGGACCCGGACCACATCCACTCGGTCGGGTTTTCCGCGGGCGGCATCATGAGCGACCTGCTGGGCGTCACCCGGGGCGATCGCATCGCGTCGGTGCTGACGTGGTCGGGCGCCTACCTCGGGGCCCCTGCGAACTACGACGAAACCTTCCCCATCTACTGGCCCGATCCGGTTCCCTCGTCCGGCTACGTGCAGGTCGCGTTCCACGGCGGCGTCGCCGACCAGTGGTCCATGGGAGCGATGTTCACCGCCCGGTTCAACGTGTGGAACGAAAACGACGTCCCGTGGCTGAACGGGCTGGGGCACGACGTCATCCTGTGCCCGCACACCAAAGGCCACGACCTGCCCCCCGGCTACAGCCCGGCCGCCTACGTCATCGACTTCTTCAAGGCCCACCCGCGCGGCACGACGACGTCGCCCTTCGCGGCCGGCCTGCCCGCGTCGTTCCCCACGTACTGCGTCTACCACGCGAAGACGAACTGACCTGAAACACCCCCTTCGACGGAGGCCCATCGTGAAGGTCCTGGTCACCGGCGGCGCCGGCTACATCGGCAGCCACACGTGCGTATGCCTGCTGCAGGCGGGCCACGACGTCGTGGTCGTGGACAACCTGGTGAACGCCCGGCCCGAGGCCCTGCGCCGCGTGCAGCAGATCGCGGGCCGCTCCCTGACGTTCCACCAGGTGGACCTGTTGGACCGGCAGGCGCTGGGGGGCGTGTTCGCGGGTTCCCCCTTCGACGCCGTCATCCACTTCGCGGGCCTCAAGGCCGTGGGCGAGTCGGTGGCGCAACCGCTGATGTACTTCCACAACAACCTGACCGGCACGATCCACCTGCTGCAGGCCATGGCCGCCGCGGGCGTGAAGGATCTGGTGTTCAGTTCGTCGGCCACGGTCTACGGCGACCCCCACGCGGTGCCGATCACGGAGGACTTCCCGTTGTCGGCCGTGAATCCCTACGGGCGCACGAAACTGGTCATCGAGGACATGCTGCGGGACCTGCACCATGCGGACCCGTCCTGGAACGTGCTGCTGCTGCGCTATTTCAACCCCGTGGGCGCCCACGAAAGCGGGCGGATCGGCGAGGATCCGCGCGGCATCCCGAACAACCTGCTGCCCTACGTGGCCCAGGTGGCCGTGGGGCGCCTGCCCGGCGTGCGCGTTTACGGCGGCGACTACCCGACGCCCGACGGCACCGGCGTCCGGGACTACATCCACGTGGTGGACCTGGCCGAAGGGCACCTGAAGGCCCTGGAGCGCCTGGCCGATCGCCCGGGCATCGTCCCCTACAACCTGGGCACCGGGCGCGGCGGGTCCGTGCTGGATGTCGTGAAGGCGTTCGAAACGGCCTCCGGTCGCCCGATCCCCTACACCATCACCGATCGCCGTCCCGGGGACGCCGCCATGTGCTACGCCGACCCGACGCGGGCCAACCGCGAACTGCACTGGCACGCCACCCGCGATCTGGACCGCATGTGCGCCGACGCCTGGCGCTGGCAGTCCAGCAATCCGGAGGGTTACCCCGAAGATTGATCCCCCTCGCCTTCCCCCGGTCCCTTGACCGCCGCAACATGGATACCCACAGTCCGTTTCGTGAACTTTGAACACCCCGGGGGGTGCATCCCCCCATTTCGGAGGAAGACATCATGACGCGGAACACCCTCGGTTTCCCGATCCTGGCCCTGGCCCTGATCGCGGTCGCGTGCGCCAATCCGGCGAAGGACAAGCCCAAGGCCGGCGCGGCCGAACCCGCCGTCCTCCAGGCCGCCCTGCCGTCCACGGCCCGCCCGATTCCGTACGCCGTCGCCCCCGGCGCCTCGAAGATCGAGTTCGTCGGCTCGAAGGTCACGGGCAAGCACGAGGGCGCCTTCGCCCAGTTCACCGGCTCGGTGGACATCCCCGGCGGCAAGCTGGAAAACGGCCGCATCGAAATCGCCATCGACACCGCGTCCCTGACGGCCGAGCCCGAAAAGCTGGCGGGCCACCTCAAGTCGCCGGACTTCTTCGACGTGGTCCAGTTCCCCAAGGCCACGTTCGTATCGACCGCCATCGCCCCGGCAGGCACCCCGAACGCCTTCACCATCACCGGCAACCTGACGCTGCACGGCGTCACCAAGTCGATCACCTTCCCGGCCAACGCCGTGCTGACGGACAAGGACCTCAAGGCGAACAGCGAGTTCAGCATCAACCGCAAGGACTTCGGCCTGGTGTATCCCGGCATGCCGGACGACCTGATCCGCGACGAGGTGCTGATCAAGCTGACGATCGCCGCGCCCAAGGGCGTTTGATCGGGCTGCGACTTCTGCCCCCCCCTCCCCATCGCGATGGAATCCCCGATCGATTCCGGACCTCTCCGCCACCGTCGCGATGGGGGGGCAATGGCGGCCGATGGTCGGGTACCGGTTGACAGGCTTCCGGGAACACCCCTAGATTGGCGCCGGCCCGGAACAGTCCCACCTGCGTTCAAACCCCCGAATTACCGGGGGGCAAGGAGTCGCCATGACGAACATCCGCCGGTTCCCGTGGATCCTCATCGCCGCGCTGGTCGTGGCCTCGTGGGGCGCCGCCTGCGATTCCGGTTCGGGGGGTGCGACCGACGTGTCGACGGACGTGCCGGCCGATGTCCCCACGGACGTCCCCACGGACGTCACCCCCGACACCCCGGCCGACGTTCCCGCCAACGTGCCGACCGACGTCCCCGCCGAGGTTTCCGTCGATCTGCCCGGGGATCCCGGCATCGACGTGCCGCCGCTCCCGCCCCAGGCGAAGATCCGCTTCATCCACCTCAGCGAGGACACCCCGCCCGTGGACTTCTTCCTCAACGACGCGGAGCCCGCGCTGGTGACGTACCTCCAGTAC
>CAINDP010000219.1 GCA_903847405.1 uncultured Myxococcales bacterium
CGCCGCGCGTACGCCTCCAGCGCGGACGCCAGGGCCAACTGCTCCAGCGTGCGCCCCTTGCGCTTCAGCGTTTCGGCGTCGTCCCGGTGGGAGATGCGCTGGACCTGCTGCTCGATGATGGGCCCCTCGTCCAGGTCCTCGGTGACGAAGTGGGCGGTGGCCCCGATGACTTTCACGCCCCGTTCCCAGGCCTGCTCGTAAGGCCGCGCGCCCTTGAAGGACGGCAGGAACGAGTGGTGGATGTTGATGACGTCCCCGCCGTAGGCCCGCAGGAAATCCCCCGACAGGACCTGCATGTAGCGCGCCAGGACCAGGCAGTCCGTGGTGCCCGACACCAGTTCCAGGATGCGCGCTTCGGCTTCCGCCTTGTTTTCCCGCAGGGACGGCACGTGGTGGAACGGGACACCGTAGTGCTGGGTGAGGGCGCCCCCGTCCGGGTGGTTGCCCACGACCAGCGCCACCTGCAGCGGCAGTTCGCCCAGGGATTGCCGGAACAGGACGTCCGCCAGGCAGTGGGTCTGTTTCGACACCAGGATGCCCACCCGCAGGGGAACGCCGGACCGGTGCACCTGGCACTCGCCCTGCAGTTCCACGGCCAGCGCGGCGAAGGTGGATTCCACCCGGTCCCACCCGGTCCCCGCCGGGTCGAAGCAGAACTCCAGGCGCATGTAGAACACGCCCCCCTCGGGCGCGGTCGTGTACTGATCGGCCGTGACGACGTTGCCCTCCAGCCACGCCACCAGGCCCGTGATGCGGGCGATCAGGCCCTTCCGGTCCGGGCATCGCACCATCACGATCGCGGTTTCCATCAACCCTCCAGGGCGTCCAGCAGGCGGCGTGTCGCCTCGGCGCCGCCGATGGAGATGCGCAGGCATCCCTTCAGTTCGGGCTGCCCCATCACCCGCCCCCGGATCCCGTGGGCTTTCAGGCGGTCCGCCAGCAGCGCGACGCCGTCCGGGATCAGCAGGAAGTTCGCCCGGGACGGCAGGAAGGGGATCCCCAGGACCCGCAACGCCAGTTCGACGCGGGGCTTGTGGACGTCCATCACCTCGCGCACGTAGGCCAGCACGTCGTCCCGGTGCCGCAGCACGACCTGCACCGCGTGGGACGCCACCGTGGACAGGTCGTAGGGCCCGCGGATCTTGGCCAACTGGGTGACCATGGGCGGGGACGCGACGACGTAGCCCACGCGCAGGGCGGCCAGTCCGTAGGCCTTCGAGAAGGTGCGCGCGACGATCAGGTTCGCCGGGTACTGCCGGGCGACGCGGGACAGCAGGCTTTCCCCGGAGAACTCGGCATAGGCCTCGTCCACCAGGAACCAGGTGTCGGGGTTGTCGCGCACCAGGTCCAGCAGGGCCAGGGTGGGGATCAGGCCCCCGGTCGGGTTGTTGGGCTGCCCGAAGACGGCGATGCGCGTCGGCCGGGCCGCCAGCGCCTCGTCCGCCGCCTGGGCCAGGTCGTCCGCCAGCATGTCGAAGGTCCGCACGTCCGCCTGGGCCAGCGCGGCGGCGTGGGCGTACATCGCGAAGGACGGCGTGGGGATCAGGGCGGCGTCGCCCGGGTCCACCACGGCGCGGAAGACACAGTCGATCAACTGGTCCGATCCCACGCCGAAGAACAGGTGGTCCTGGGGCATGCCCGTGGTTTCGGCCAGCGCCTCCAGCAGGCCCGGGTACTCCGGGTAGACCTGCGTGGCGCCCTCCAGGAACCAGTCCGCCAGTTCCCGCAGCACGGCCGGCGGCAGCGGGTCCGTCCGCTCGTTGAAGTCCAGCAGGACCTCGCCCGAGGACTTCCGGCCGTGCAGGGGCGGCCGGTACTCGTGGACCTCCAGGATCGAGGGGCGAAACCGCACGGAGGACCTCCGGGTAACGGGGAACGATCAGGATGCTCATTGTAGGCGACGGGGGGACCGGACGGCAGCGATGGAAGGCCAACCGCAGGCGGGACGCGGGAACAGGCTGTCGAACAGGCGCGGGGCGGCCCTACGCCATTCCGGGAAAGGAGGCTGCGGGGGGTGCGACCCTGTTCGGCGGAGGACGACGGTGGTACCGTTACCCCTGCCCTCGAAATGGAGCCTTCCATGGCCACCCCTCGTCCCCAGGTCATCCTGATCACGGGCGCCACCTCCGGCATCGGCGGGGCGACGGCGAAGTGCCTGGCGCAGCGCGGCCACACGGTCTTCGGCACCGGGCGCCACGTCCCGGAAGGCCCCGGCGCCGACGGCGTCACCTTCGTGCAGATGGACGTCGACGACACCGCGTCGGTGGAGCGCGCGGTGGCGGCGGTCCTGGACCAGGCGGGCCGCATCGACGCCGTGATCAACAACGCGGGGTTCGGCATCGGCGGGTCGGTCGAGGACACGTCCGTCGAGGAAGCGATGGAACTGTTCCAGACCAACGTCTTCGGGGTGCTGCGGGTGTGCCGGGCCGTGCTGCCGGGGATGCGGCGGCGACAGGACGGCGCCATCGTCACCGTGTCGTCCCTGGGCGGCCGGATGGGCCTGCCGTTCCAGGGCCTGTACGCGGCCTCGAAGTTCGCGATCGAAGGGATGATGGAATCGCTGCGCATGGAAGTCCGCGGGCTGGGCGTCCGGGTCACGCTGGTGGAACCGGGCGACGTGGCGACGGGCTTCACCGCGGCGCGACGCCTGGCCGCGGCATCCGCCGAGGGTTCGGCCTACCGGGCGCCCTTCCTGCGGGCCCTGGGGCAGATCGAAAGCGACGAGCGGGGCGGCGTGCCGGCCCTGGCCGCGGCCCGCGTGGTCGCCCGGGTGGTCGAGGACCGGGACCCGCCCCTTCGGACCACCGTGGGCAAGCCCGACCAGCGCCTGGCCGCGGTCCTGCAGGGCCTCCTCCCCGGAGGCCTGTTCCAGCGGATCCTGGCGGACCACTACCACCTCGATCGCGACTAGAACCTCCCGGGATTCACCAGGACCGCGCCCCGCCTTACCCGGCGGGCCCGAACTCACGAAACGCAAACTTCGCGCTTTCTCGGATATGATTCACCCGACCAAGTTCCGGGCAGCCTTCCGGCGAGGACGAAACGGGATCCGGGGGCCCTGGCCGGTGCGAAAACGTCGGAGCGAGCGGAGAGGTACGTCGTGGTGGGTGGACGGGTCCTGCGCCGGATGTCGGGATCGGGTGCGCGTGCGTTGCCGCTTCCCCGAGCGCGAAGGCGGAGGCGATGGGTTTCCGCAGGAAACTCTCGCCGGAGCCGAAGCCGACTCGGGGCCCTTCAATGGTTCCTGGCGGCCCTGGCCGTTGCGGCCGTCGCCTGCGGAGGCAGTTCCACCGCCCCCGCGGCGGACGACGGCAGTGCTGTGCAGACCGACGTGGCGCCGCTGGACATCGTTTTCCGCGACACGCCCGACGTGACCACGGCGCGGGATGCGACCGAGGAAAACACGCCCATCGAGGACGTACAGGACGACGACGGCGCCGGAACCGACGTGCCGGACGCCGGCACCGACCCGGGGGAATCCTGCCTGCGTCCTGCGGCCTTCCAGTGCCCCTGCGGGGACAACGCGGACTGCCTGAGTGGATACTGCGTCGCAACCTCCGAGGGAAAGGCCTGCACCCAGGGGTGCGTCGAAAACTGCCCGACCGGCTGGGTTTGCGCCCAGGTGGCGACGGGCCCCGACCTATCCTTCGAGTGCATGCCGACGCACCCCCTGATCTGCCACCCCTGCGACACCAGCACCGCGTGCAAGGGCCCGTTTTCGGGCGAGGGCGCGTTGTGCATCGCGTACGGCGCGCAGGTCGGGCACTTCTGCGGCGGCGCGTGCGCCGGTGACGCCGACTGCCCCGCGCGCTACGAGTGCCGGGACGTGCCGGTCCTGGAGGGCAGCACCGCCCGGCAGTGCATCCTGCGCGGGGGCGCCGAGTGCACGTGCAGCACGATGTCCGCCGGGAAGTCCACCGGGTGCGACGTGACGAACGCGGCCGGGACGTGCTCCGGGCGCCGGACGTGCTCGGCGGTGGGACTTTCGGCCTGCGACGCGGCCCCCCCGGCCGCAGAATCGTGCAACCAGAAGGACGACGACTGCGACGGTTCGACGGACGAGGACTGCGACAACGACGGAGTGGCCCAGGAACTCGACAACTGCCCCTTCGTGGCGAACCCGCCGCAGGACAACCTGGACGGCGACGGTCTGGGCGACGCCTGCGACGCGGACATCGATGGCGACGGGGTCGGCAACGACCAGGACTGCGATCCCCGGGACCGGACCGTGTGCCCGGGTTGCGCCGAAGTGTGCGACGGGAAGGACGACGACTGCGACGGCGCGACCGACGAGGCCCTGTGCGACGACGGGAACGCCTGCACGTCGGACCGGTGCGATCCCGTGGGACTGTGCGAGCACACCCCCGACAACGCGGCCTGCGACGACGGGAACGCCTGCACCGGCGACACCTGCGACGCCGTGGCCGGATGCCTGCACACCGGCAGCGCCGAGGGCTGCGACGACCACAATGCCTGCACCACCGATTCGTGCGATCCGGGCGTGGGCTGCGTCTACGTGCCCCTGGTCGGGACCGGATGCGACGACGCCAACCTGTGCACGTACGGCGACGCCTGCGACCTGGCGGGGGCGTGCCACGGGACAGCGGCGGGCTGCGCCAACGATCCGGGCGTCTGCGGGGCCCGGCGGACCTGCAACGGCACCGCGGTCTGCGACGTCGCGAACCCGGGGGATGCGACGTCCTGCAACGATGACCAGGCGTGCACCTACGGGGACCACTGCGACGGCGCGGGCGGATGCACCGGTACGGCGGCCAACTGCGCCGACGACCCGGGCCTGTGCGGCGCCCGGCGGACCTGCAACGGGACGGCCGAGTGCGCCGTGACGTGGCCGGGGATCGCGTCCCTGTGCGATGACAACGACGCGTGCACGTACGGTGACCACTGC
>CAINDP010000220.1 GCA_903847405.1 uncultured Myxococcales bacterium
ACGCCACGCGACCATGATGGACGCGCGGCTGGACCTCACCCTGCGGGACCTGGAAACCCAGTTGCGCCGGGACGCGGCGAACCTGCGGAACCGGGGCTTCGGCGATGGCCGGAAGGCGCGCGACGCGGCCATCATCGTGATTCCCGTCCTGGACCGGACCGTGGACGAGGAGTGGGAACGGGCCGAACTGACCGCCCTGTGCCACACGGCCGGCGTCGCGGTGGCGGCGGTGGTGGTCCAGCGCCGGTCCCGGCCCGACCCGACGTTCCTGGTCGGCCGCGGCAAGGTGCGGGAAATCGCGATGCTGGGCCTGGCCAAGAGCGCGGACCTGCTGGTCTTCGGCAGCGCCCTGACGCCCTCCCAGCAACGGTCCATCGCCGAGGCCACCGATGTCCGGGTCATCGATCGGAACCAGTTGATCCTGGACATCTTCGCGAAGCACGCCCACACGCCGGAGGGCAAGCTGCAGGTGGAGCTGGCGCAGTTGCGCTACAACCTGCCGCGGCTGTCGGAAAAGGACGACGCCCTGTCGCGCCTGACGGGCGGCATCGGCGCCCAGGGGCCCGGCGAAACCACCCTGGAGATGGGACGCCGGGCGGCGCGGCAGCGGATCACCGTCCTGGAAAAGCGGATCCAGTCGGTGGTGGCCGAACGCAGCGAGCGGCGGCGGCGGCGGGTCGAGACCGCGATCCCGATGGCGGCCGTCGTGGGGTACACGAACGCCGGGAAGTCCACGCTGTTCAACACGCTGACCGGGGCGTCGGTCATCGCCCGGGACCGCCTGTTCGCCACGCTGGACCCGACGGTGCGCCGGATGCGGCTGGAGGACGACAGCGTCGCGCTGCTGGTGGACACCGTGGGGTTCATCCGGGACCTGCCCGACGAACTGGTCGGGGCGTTCCGGGCGACCCTCGAGGAAATCGACGCGGCGAAGGTGCTGGTGCTGGTCGCGGACGCGTCGGACCCGCACATCGAGGACCAGGTGGCCGCCGTGCAGCGCATCCTGGCGGAACTGGACTTCGGGGACCGCCCGGTGCTGCTGGTCCTGAACAAGGCCGATTGCGTGCGCGACAAGGCGACGCTGGCGGCCCGGGCCCTGGAACTGGACGGCATCCTCACGTGCGCGACCGACCCCGCCACCCTGCAGCCGGTCCTTCGGAAACTGACGGCCATGCTGGCGCGATAGGCGCCGACGCCCCTACCTCACCAGCGCCGCCCGCTCCGGGGCGGTCCGGCGGGCGAACGCCAGGATCCCGTCGCGGATCGCGGCGGCCAGGCGATCCTGGTACGCGGGCTGGACCAGGCGCAGGCCCTCGACGGGATGGGTCAGGAACCCGACCTCCACGACCACCGCGGGCATCGACGCGCGACGCAGCACGGCGAAGTTGCCCTGCCGCACCTTGCGGCTGGGGGTGTCGGAACAGGCGGCGGAGAGGCGGTTGTGGATGGCCTCGGCCAGCAGGGCGGACTCGGACAGGTTCCCGTTGCGCCGCAGGTCCGACAGGATCGCGGCGACGGCGGGGTCGTCCGCCAGCGGCTCCGGGGTGACGGCTTCGGCGTTCTCGCGCCGGGACACCTCGTCGGCGCCGGGGTCCGACGCGGCGCCCAGGTAGAAGGTTTCGATCCCCCGGGCCTCGACGGCCGGGGACGCGTTCCCGTGCAGGCTGACGAAGATGTCCGCCCCCAGGGCCCCGGCCCGGATCGGCCGCGACGGCAGGTCCAGGTCCGCATCGTCCTCCCGCGTCATCACGACGGACACGCCGGGTTCCCCCTGGAGCAGAGCCTGGACCTTGCGGGCGAGGGCCAGCGTGACGTGCTTTTCGTAGATTCCGGCCGTCCCCATCGCGCCGGTGGACAGGCCGCCGTGGCCCGGGTCCAGGCAGACGCGGAGGGGCACCGCGACGGGATCCGGGACGCGGGGCCGCCCGACGGCCTCGGGAATCGCCGGCGCCAGCGCCAGCACAATTCCGATCGCAACGACCAGCCTCCGGCCCATGGACGACACCTCCGGCACCGAGGGTCGCCTCGGGCTCATCGAAGTGTAGCGGCGGCATCGACCGGCCGCCAGGTTTGACACCCTACCCCCAGCGCCGTATCCTCCCTCCCCGGACCGCCCGGAGGCACCCGTGCCCCGTCCCCCGCTCCGCAAGGACGCGATCCATCTGGCCCGCGAAACCACGCGCATGCTGAAGTATCGCGGCAGCCGGCTCGCCGCGGCGGACCTCCAGGTCCTCCTGGCGCGCCTGAAGGATCTGGACCAGGCCCTGGCGAAGGGCTACGAGGACCAGCAGTTGGCGGTCGCGGTCGAGGCCGTGCGTGCCGGCCTGGGGAAGCACCACGAAAAGCTGAAGCGCGCCACCGTGCTGGAGTACGTCCAGTCCCTGGGCGCGGCCGTGCTGGTGGCCCTGCTGATCCGCGCGTTCGTGTTCGAGGCCTTCAAGATCCCGACGGGGTCCATGATCCCGACGCTGCTGATCGAGGACCACATCTTCGTCAACAAGTACGTCTACGGACTGCGGGTGCCCTTCACCCACTGGCGCCTGGTGGACGGGGGCAGCCCCCAGCGGGGCGACATCACCGTCTTCGAGTACCCGGGCCCCGGCGAGGATCACGGCAAGGACTTCATCAAGCGCATCGTCGCCGTCGCCGGCGATCGGGTCCGCCTGACCGGCAACCGCCTGGTCATCAACGGCGTCCAGATCCCGACCGAGGTGGTTTCGGGCGATTCGGCCTGCGACGACGCGACCTTCGCGCGATGCCGGTGCGTGCGGCAGAAGGAGCGCCTGGGCGACGTCGAGTACGTCACCCAGCACCTGGCGCCCCCGCCGGTCAACGCGACGATCGGGTGCATCAACAACCCCGACTGGCCGTCGCCCGGGGACGAATCCGGCGCGCTGCCCGAGGAAACCGTTCCCGAGGGACACGTCCTGGCGATGGGCGACAACCGCGACAACAGCAGCGACGGCCGCTTCTGGGGCTTCCTGCCGGTGGAAAACGCCAAGGGCCGCGCCGTGGTCCTGTGGTGGCCGCCAGGTCGCTGGTTCCGCGCCGTCCACTGACACGGTACACTCCGGACGCCTTCCGGCCGGAGATGCCATGCGCTCCCCGATGCCCGCCGCCCTGCTCCTGGCAATGACCGTCGTCCTGTCCACGCCGCCCGCGTTCCCCGCGCCCCTGCGCAACCTGCCCCTGGCCCTGTCCCAGCCCGACGGCACGCAGGTCACGGTCTTCGCCACCGGCGACGAGCACCACCGGCGCGTGCACGACGCCGAGGGCTTCACGGTGGTCCGGGACCCGGTGACCGGATGGCTGGTGTACGCCGACCGCGTCGGAACGGCCCTGGTGCCGACGGGCCTGGCCCTGGGCATCGCCGACCCCCGCACGGCCGGGCTGCCGCCGGGGCTGGACGAGGACCTCAAGCGCGTCGAGGAACGCGCCCGCCCGGTGCGGATCGCCCGCCAGTCCTGGCCGGCCGCGCCAACGAGCGGGCGTCTGACGAACCTGATGGTCTTCGTGCGCTTCGAGGGCGACGACGAACTGATCGAGCGGATCGACGACTACGACCGCGAGTTCAACTCGGTCCAGCCGGAGTCCACCTCGCTGCGGGCCTTCTTCCGGGAAGCCTCCCGGGGCGCCATCGACATCGACACGGCCTTCGTCCCTCCCCCGGACGCCGAGGGCTGGGCCACGGCATACACCGACCCGCATTCGCGCTCGTACTACAGCCTGTACCACGCGACGGCGAACCCCATCGGCTACCAGGGCGACGCCGAGGCCGAGCAGCGGGAGCACGCCCTGCTGAAGGCCGCCCTGCTGGCGGTGGAGTCGACGATTCCCCCCGAGGCGGACCTGGACGCCGACGGCGACGGCGAGGCGGACAACGTCATCTTCATGGTCCAGGGCTTCCCCGCCGACCCCTGGGCCAGCCTGCTGTGGCCCCACATGTGGGAGATGTTCGAGGACGTCCGGATCCAGGGGGTGCGGGTCCGCGGGTACAACCTGCAGTTCACCTCGCTGATGACCCTGGCCACGGGCACCTTCGCCCACGAGATGTCCCACACCCTGGGCGCCCCCGACCTGTACCACTACAACCAGGACGACCTGATGCCGGTGGGCCCCTGGGATCTCATGGAGAACACGGCCTCGCCGCCCCAGCACATGCTGGCGTACCTGAAGTGGAAGTACCTGGGCTGGGTGACGGACCTGCCCCAGGCGATGCACGGCGACACGGTGCGCCTGACACCCTCGTGGGACCAGGGCGCCCAGGCCGTGCGCATCGCCGCCGGCGGCGTGTCGTCCCAGTGGTTCATCCTGGAGTACCGGCGCGCCGAGGGGGCCTTCGAGTCCTCCCTGCCGGGATCGGGGCTGCTGGCCTATCGCGTCGACGAGTCCCTGGCGGGCGACGGGAACCGCAACGGCCCGCCCGACGAGGTGTACGTGTTCCGACCCGGCGGCGGGCCGGCGGCGCGCGGCAGCGTCGGGAACGCCCCGATGGGAGCGTTCACGGGACGCGATCGCATGAACGAGGTCACGAACCCGCGGCCGACGCTGCAGGACGGATCGGCCGTGACGCTGCGGGTCTACGACGTCGCCGAAGACTCCCAGGGCGTGACGTTCAAGGTCTGCCTGGTGGCCCCGGACTGTGGCGGCAAGGTGTGCGGCGACGACGGGTGCGGCGGCGTCTGCGGCATGTGCGCCGGGCAGACCCACTGCGTGGGCGGGGCCTGCCTCGCGTGTTCGTGCGAGGGCCTGGCCTGCGGCGACGACGGGTGCGGCACGTCCTGCGGAACCTGCGACGACGGCGATCCCTGCACCGCGGACGCCTGCGAGGCCGGCGCCTGCACCCATGCCGCCGCGACGGCCGGGACCGCCTGCGACGACGGCGATTCCTGCACGGCCGACGACCGGTGCGACGGCGGGGGGACCTGCGTCGGGTCCCCGGCCTGCGCCCCCGAGGAGGCGCCGGCCGACCTGCCGGCCGCCGAGGCCCTCGACCTGGCCGCCGGCACGGACGACGCCGCGGGAACCTCCGACGAACGGGGGAAGGCCCACAAGGGCGGGTGCGCGGCCGGGGGGGCGGGATCCGACGGGGCGTTGCCCGGGGGCCTGCTGGCGATGCTGGGTTGCCTGGCCGTCCTGGGCCGTGGCAGGCGGACGCGGACCCGGTGAACCCCCCGGACGCCCGCGCCGGAATTCACGACCCGCCGGCCCCCCGCGAGAACCGGTACCCGACGCCCAGCACCGTCAGGAGGTGCCGGGGCGCGGAGGGATCGGCCTCGATCTTCAGGCGCAGCCCGCGGATGAAGTTGTCGACCGTGCGGGGCGTCCCTTCGTAGTCCCAGCCCCAGACCTGCCGCAGCAGCGTGTCCCGGTCGAAGGGCCGGTCCGGGTGCGTGGCCAGGAAGTACAGCAGGTCGAACTCCCGCGGGGTCAGGCGCAGTTCCCCGTCGCCCCGGCGCACCTGCCGGCGTCCGGGAAGGATCGTCACGTCCCCGAAGTCCAGCGTCGCCTCGGCCTCCCGAAGCCGCGCTTCCCGGGGGCGACGGAGGGCCGCCTCCACGCGGGCCAGCAGTTCGTTCACGCCGAAGGGCTTGGTCACGTAGTCGTCCGCCCCGCCCCGCAGGCCGGCGACCTTGTCCGCCTCCTGGCCCCGGGCCGACACGATGATCACCTGCATGGCCAGGCCGGCCTCCCGCAGTGCCGCCAGGACGTCCAGGCCCTTCATCCGGGGCAGCATCAGGTCCAGGATCACCAGGTCCGGCCGGGCGTCGCAGGCCATGCGCAGGCCCTCCTCCCCGTCGGCGGCCACCAGGACCTGGTACCCCTCGTACCGCAGGTTGTGGGCGACGCCGCGGGCCAGCGACTCGTCGTCCTCCACCACCAGGATCGTTTCCTTCTGCGGGGTGTCGCTCATGATGTTCCGTCGCCCTCCCCCGCCGGCGGCAGGCCGATGGCGAACGTGCTGCCCCGGCCCGGCGCGCTGTCCAGCGTGACCTGCCCGCCGTGGGCGTCGGCGAACTGCTTCACCAGGGCCAGCCCCAGGCCCAGGCCCGGAATGCCCCGGTCGGCCGTCGCGCTGCCGCGCTCGAACCGCTTGAAGATCCGCCGCTGCTCGTCCTGCGGGATCCCCGGACCGCGGTCGCGGACCTCGAAGGACACACGGCCCTCGACCAGGCGCGCCGTCACCGCGATCTCGCCGTCGCCGCCGTAGGCCACGGCGTTGCGCACGAGGTTCGCGATCGCCCCCCGGAACGCCTCCCGGTCCACGAGGACCCCGGGAAGGCCGGGTTCGATCGTGATCGTCAGCCGCACCCCCACCGAGGGATCATGGCGGAAGGGTTCGAGGGTTTCCCGGAGAAGGTCCGCCGGGACCACCGCTTCCCGGGGCCCCGCGGTGCCCAGCGAGGCGGCCCGGAAGCCCAGCAGTTGTTCGACCAGCGCGGACAGGCGCGCGGTTTCCCGAGCCAGGGCCCCCAGGAACTCCTCGGTTTCCCGGGGCGACGTCACGCGCCCCAGGCGCAGGGTGTCGACGTACATCCGGATCGAGGCCAGCGGCGTGCGCAGTTCGTGGGACACGTGGGCGACGAATTCCGCCTGCATGCGCGCCAGCCGGTGCTGGCGCCACAGCATCGTCACCGCCAGGATCGACCCGGCCAGGGCGAAGGCGCTGAAGACCAGCGTCAGCACCCCCAGCACGATGTCCCGGGGGACGCTCCACAGGGCCAGGATCACGATGCCGACCACGGTGGTCGCCAGGGCGGGCATCAGCACCGCCCCGAAGATCAGCCACGGCACGGCGCGATTGATCGGCGGCTTGAAGGCGGGTCGCACGGCCACCCCCGGCTACGGCCCGCGAAGGGCCTGGTACAGGCGCACCACCTGGTCCAGGGTCACGATGGCCGGCCGCGACGTCGGGTCGATCCCGGCGCTGGCCAGGGCGGGCCCCAGGGGGGCCCTTCGGCCGGCCCAGCCCGTCGGCCAGCGAGTTCAGGACCGTCTTGCGGGGCTGGGCGAACACGGCGTGCGCGAAGGCCCCGAACGACGGGTCGTCCGCCACGGAGGCCGCCGCGGGGTCCGCCAGGGCCGGGTCCAGGAGGACCACCGACGACCAGACTTTCGGGGGCGGGATGAACTTGTCCGGCGACACGTCGAACAGCAGGCGGATCCCCGCCATGGACCGCACCAGGATCGACACGGCGCCATGGTGGCGGTCGCCGGGCACGGCACACAGCCGCAGGGCCACCTCGCGCTGGAACATCAGGACCATGCGGGCGATGTGCGCCCGGCGCCGCAGCAGGTTGAACAGGATGGGGCCGCCGGCGTTGTACGGCAGGTTGCCGATGACCCGGAGGCCCGCCCCCGCAGGGGCCACGCCGGCCAGGTCGAACGTCGTCGCGTCGTCCTCGTGGACCTGGACCCGGGGGTCCCCGGCGTACCGACGGGCGTGCTCGGCCGCAAAGCGTTCGTCCTTTTCCACCAGCACCAGGCGCCCGCAGGCCGCCGCCAGTTCGTGGGTCAGCGCACCGCGCCCGGGGCCGATTTCGACCACGGTGTCCGACGGGCCCGGGGCCAGCGCGTCGATCATGTGGTGGACGACCCTGCCGCTGTTCAGGAAATGCTGGCCCAGGGACTTTCGGGGGCTGCGGTCGCCCCGGGGCACGGCCGGGGCATCGGGAGCATCGGGCCGAGGGGTCACTGGAACTCCCCGGAGAGGACGCTGCGGGTTTCCAGAACCCGGCACCCCTCGGCGGTCGCGTCCGCCGAGTCGCAGCCGACGTGATAGACCAGGACGAGGCGCTTCATGCGGCCCTCCCCCTCCAGCCAGAAGTCGGCCGCCAGCCCGACCAGCACGCGGGAACCGCCCGCGGGGATGCGCAGCAGCATCTCCTGGCTGGGCGAAGGGCACAGGGCGTCGTCCATCTGCCCGTTGAACACGCCCGCTTCCCACTCGCCGTTCCGCTGGGTCTGGAACCCCAGGGCCTGGCACGCCGGGTAGGCGATGGCCACCGGCAAGCGGTTGTGGATCACGGCCCGGTCCTCGGCACGGAGGTAGTTCTCGAACGCGGCGGCACCCGGGACGTACGTGACGACGACCCCGCCCGGCGCGTCGGGCGGGAACGGGCCGCAGAAGCCCGCATGCAGCGCGCCGGCCCGGCAGCGATCGCCGGGCGGGCAGGGCGCCGCGCTCAGGCACGCGCCCTTGGCGCCGCAATCCGCGTCCTCCCAGCATTCGCCGCCGTTCTTCCCCGGGGCCGGCGAGCAGAACCCCGCGGCCTCGGGCCGGACGCCCACGCAGACCGGGGCCGACGGCACGTCCTGGCAGTCCGCGTCCGTCCGGCACCCGGGACGAGGGCCTGCCGCACAGGTGCCGACCACGTCCGCGCAGCCCGAATCGGTGGCCTGGCACAGCACCGCGCCGTTGCACACCCCCGTGGCGCCGCAGTCGTCGTATTCCAGGCAGTTGGAGCCGACCGGGGCCGGGGCGCACCGCCCCGGGGATTCGAAGCACGCGCCCAGGCGGTCCGGGGCGCAGCGGGTCTCGCCGGCGCAGCGCTGCCCGGCCAGGCAGTCCAGGTCGCCCCAGCAGGCCCCCGGGACGACCGGCAGGCCGCGACAGACGGCGGGCTGCGGGCTGGCCCCCCCGACAACCGCCGGGCAGCTCTGGCCTTCCGCACAATCCGACCGGTTGGTACAGGTGACCTCGGACAGCCGCGGGACGCAGGTGCCGGGGAAGTCCTGGCAATACTCGCCCCAGCACGGCGGCAGATCGCACGTCTGGGGGCCGGTGCAGTCCTCCCACGCCGCGCAGTGGCTCGCGTCCAGGCACAGCCAGGGTTCCAGTTGGTTTTCGCAGGTCTTCGGCACGTCGACGTCCGATCCCTCGTCGAGGGCACCGTCGCGCGGGGCGTCGGACAGGGAGCCGTCGGGGACGTCCGGAAGGTCGGAGCCGTCCACGGCAAGGTCCTGCGACACGGTCGTGCCCGAGTCGCAGGCCGGGGCCCAGCAGGCGAGGATCAGGGCGACGACCAAGATCGATTTCGCAAAACGATTCGAGGGGGAACGCGCCACGACCTCCTCCCGACCCGTCGTCACCAGCCGTCGTCGACGCGGCGAACGAAGGGATCCATGTCCAGGCCGCGAGGGGCGTCGGCATCCCGCAGGTCGCCGAACAGGTACAGGTGCCCCAGGCCCGCGATCATCGCGGCGTTGTCGGTGCACAGCGAGATCGGCACCGCGTGCAGCGTCCGGCGGTCCCGGGCCATCGCCTCGGCCATCCGCGCCCGGAGGCGGCGGTTGGCGGCCACGCCCCCGGCGATCACCACGTCCCGGACGCCATGCTCGCGGGCCACGGCGGCCGTCTTCGACACCAGCACGTCCACGACCGCTTCCTGGAACGCGGCCGCGATGTCGGCCACCTCGTCCGTGCCGGGCACGTGGCCCAGCAGTTCCAGGTGTCGGCGCAGGGCCGTCTTGAGCCCTGAAAACGACATGTCGGACCCGTCGGCGATCATCGATCGCGGGAACCGCACCGTCGCCGGATCGCGCCCCTGGGACACCTTGTCGATGGACACGCCCCCCGGGTACGGGAGGCCCAGGACGGCGGCCGCCTTGTCGAAGGCCTCGCCCGCCGCGTCGTCCCGCGTCCGCCCCAGCAGCGTAATGCGCCCGGGCGCCGTCAGCAGGTACAGGCTGGTGTGGCCCCCGGATACGGCCAGGGCGACGAAGGGGTAGGCCGGCGGCTCCCGGTCCGGGACCAGGAACGCGGCCATCACGTGGCCCTCGAGGTGGTTCACGCCCACCAGGGGCCGGCCCGTCGCCAGGGCCAGGGCCTTCGCGAACTGGACGCCCACCAGGAGCGACCCGATCAGGCCGGGCCCGATGGTGACCGACAGGCCGTCGATGTCCGCCAGGGTCATGCCGGCCTGGGACAGGGCCTCCTGGACCACGGGCACAATCGACTGGAGGTGGTTCCGGGAGGCGATTTCGGGCACCACGCCGCCGTACGGCGCGTGGATCGCCACCTGGGACCAGATGACCGAACTGCGGATCGCCCGCCCGTCGGTCACCACCGCCGCCGCCGTCTCATCGCACGAGGACTCGATTCCCAGCACGTTCATGGCGCGGATTGTACCAGATGGCCGCTTCCTTGCCATCGCAAGGGAGCGGCGATAGATTGCCGACTCGCGCCGCGGTCGCATCGGGCGCTTGAATGCGGAGGATGGTTTGGAAGGGTCGCCGGTACGGACGCAATTGGCTGCGGCGCGCGCGGGCATCGTGACGCCGCAGATGGAAATCGTGGCCCGCGACGAGGGGATGGATCCCCTCGTGCTGCGCGACGCGATCGCGGCCGGCAAGGTCGTGATCCCCGCGAACCCCGCCCACCGGTCCCTGCATCCCGTCGGAATCGGCGCGGGCCTGACGGTCAAGGTGAACGTGAACCTGGGCCGATCCACCTCGGAATCCTGCCTGTCCGAGGAGGTCGAAAAGGTCCGGATCGCGCTGAAGCACGGCGCGGACGCGGTGATGGACCTGTCCACCGGCCCGGACGTGGACGACGTGCGCGGGGCGGTCCTCGCGGCCTGCCATGCGCCGGTCGGGACCGTCCCGATCTACCAGGCCGCCGAGGAGGTCGACGACTTCGCGGACCTTCCGCTGGACGCGTTCTTCGACGTCGTGGAGGCCCAGGCCATCCAGGGCGTCGATTTCATGACCATCCACGCCGGCACGCTGCGGGCGCACCTGCCCCTGGCCCGCGGGCGCAAGATCGGCATCGTCAGCCGCGGGGGCGCCCTGATCGCCCGGTGGATGGACAAGAACGGCTGCGAAAACCCCTACTTCGAACATTTCGACCGCGTCCTGGACATCGCCGCGCGGCACGACGTGACCCTCAGCCTGGGCGACGGGCTGCGGCCGGGCTGCCTGGCCGACGCCTCGGACGCCGCGCAGTTCGCGGAACTGTCCACGCTGGGCGACCTGACCCGCCGGTGCTGGGCGCGGGACGTGCAGGTGATGGTCGAGGGGCCGGGCCACATGCCCTTCGACCAGATCGCTGACAACATGCGGCGCCAGAAGGATCAGTGCGACGGGGCGCCGTTCTACGTCCTGGGGCCCCTGGTCACGGACCTGGCCGCCGGGTACGACCACATCGCCGGCGCGATCGGCGCCACGATGGCGGCCGTCGCGGGCGCGGACTTCCTGTGCTACGTGACGCCCAAGGAACACCTGGGCCTGCCCGACGTCGAGGACGTGCGTGTCGGCCTGATCGCCTTCAAGATCGCCGCCCACGCGGCCGACGTCGCCCGGGGCCACCCCGGCGCCCGGGCCCGGGACGACGCGATGGCCCATGCGCGCTACAACTTCGACTGGGAAGGCCAATTCGCGCTGGCGCTGGACCCGGACCGGGCCCGCGAGTATCACGACAAGACGCTGCCCGGCCCCGAGCACCTGGACAGCCCGTATTGCTCGATGTGCGGCCCGAAGTTCTGCGCCATGCGGAACGCGGCGCCGGTGCTCCGCCCCGAGGCCGGCATCAAGTGAATGGAGGCACGCCCATGTCCGATCCCATCCTGCGCGACAGCGATCCCGAGGTTGCCCGCCTGATCCTGGCCGAGGAACGCCGCGAGTTCGAAACGATCCGGCTGATCGCGTCGGAGAACTACGTGTCCCGGGCGGTCCTGGAAGCCACGGGCAGCGTGTTCACGAACAAGTACTCCGAGGGGTACGCCGGCAAGCGCTACTACGAAGGCCAGCAGTGCGTGGACCCGCTGGAGACGCTGGCCATCGACCGCGCGAAGTCCCTGTTCCAGGCCGACCACGCCAACGTGCAGCCGTACTCCGGCAGCCCGGCGAACCTGGCCGTGTACTTCGCGACGATGAAGCCCGGGGACACGGTCATGGGCATGGCGCTGCCGTCCGGCGGCCACCTGACCCACGGCTGGAAGGTCAGCATCACGGGCGCCTTCTTCCGCAGCGTGCAGTACGGCGTTGACGCCACGACCGGCCTGATCGACATGAACGAGGTGCGCGCGCTGGCGCTGGCCGAACGGCCGAAACTGATGATCGCCGGCGCGACGGCCTACCCGCGGATCATCGACTTCGCGGCCTTCCGCGCCATCGCGGACGAGGTCGGCGCGACGCTGCTGGTGGACATGGCCCACATCGCGGGCCTGGTGGCCGGCGGGGCGCACCCCAGCCCGGTGCCCCACGCCCACGTCGTCAGCACCACGACCCACAAGACGCTGCGCGGCCCCCGGGGCGCCATGCTGCTGTGCAAGGACACGATGGCGAAGGACATCGACAAGGCCGTGTTCCCCGGGCTGCAGGGCGGCCCGCACAACCACACCACGGCCGGCATCGCCGTGGCGCTGAAGGAAGCGGCGACCCCCGCCTTCCGCGACTACGCCCACCAGATCGTGACGAACGCCCGGGCCCTGGCCGAGGGCCTCGCCTCGGAAGGCTTCAAGCTGGTCAGCGGCGGCACGGACAACCACCTGATCCTGATGGACGTGACGCCCCGCGGGATCACCGGGAAGGCCTTCGCCCAGGCCCTGGACCGCGCGGGCCTGGAGTGCAACTACAACACGGTCCCGAACGACCCCCGGAAGCCCTTCGATCCCAGCGGCGTTCGCCTGGGCACCGCGGCCGTGACCTCCCGGGGCATGAAGGCCCCCGAAATGGCCCGCATCGCCGCGTGGTTCGGCCAGGTGGCCGACGCCGTGAACGACCC
>CAINDP010000221.1 GCA_903847405.1 uncultured Myxococcales bacterium
GCCACCGATCTGGGTCCGGGCCGTGCAGCCCGAGCCGTTCCGGGCCCCGCCGCCCGCGCCGCCGCCGCCCCCGCCGCTCCCGGCCGTCCCGGCGGCCCCGGTCAGGCCGGAGGTGCCCTGCCACAGTCCGGAGGACACCTGCCCCGCCGAGGAACAACCGTTCGCCCCGGCCGTGGTCCCGTTCGATCCGACTCCGCCCAGGCTTCCGGGGTTCCCCACCTCGCTCCCGCCGGTCGGCTGGTGGCATTCCCCGTCCGGCGGGATCGTGCTGCAGTACCACGCCTCCCGGTCGTAGCCGCCCGAACCGCCGGCACCCGGCGCGGAGCCTGTCCCGGCGCTTCCGTTCTCGTAGGCCACGGGTGCCGCGTTGTACACGGGCGGGCAGGTATTGCCCCCGCCGGCGCCGCCGCTGACGACGGTGGATCCGCCGCAGGTCCGGACGCCTCCCGCACTGCCGGCACGCGGCAGGGACGGGGTCAGTGACGAACAGGTCGTCGTGGCCGCACCGTAGGAGGTGCCTCCGGCGGTCCCGCCGACCCCGGTGAGGCCGTTGGACCCGTCGGCGCCCTTGGCGCCGGCGCCACCCACACCGCCCTCGATGAGGTTGTTCGAAACGGTCAGTGCGCTGGTGCTGTTGCGCACGTACAAGCCGTAGCTGCTGGCGCCGGTCGCCAGGTTGTTCGGGCCCAGGATGTTGAACCCGTCCAGCACGGTGCTTCCCGCCGTCCCCGTGATCCCGATGGCGTTCACGGCGCCCGGCGCCGACGGAGTGGAGGCCTGGCCCCGGATGATCGTCATCGTGCTGGCCACGTGCCGCTCCCAGGTGTCCGCCCGGTAGCCGCCCAGGAGACTCCTGCCGTTGGTCAGGGTCACGGTTTCCTGGTACAGGCCGTCGGCGACCAGGACCTTCCCGCGGGTCAAGGCCGTCGCCCGCGCGATGCCCTGGGCGATCGAGCGGCAGGGGTGGTTGCCCGTCCCGGTGCCGGTCGGCCCCAGGCCACAGGTTGCGTCGTTCACGCCGAGGGGGTCGTTCACCGAAACGTAGACGGCGGTCGGGTCCAGGAAGAATTCGCAGCCGTCGTCCGGAACGTCGTTGAGGTTGAAGTGGTTCGTGGTGCAGTTCAGCCGGCATGTCGGCGACGCCAGCGTCGCGTCGCAGGTGCCGAACGCATCTTGCAGCGCGTAGATCAACGTGCAGTCCGTGAAACAGTTGCCGCACGCCGAATCGCGGTTGTACCGGCCCGTCACCAGATCCTTGAACGTGTTGTCGGTGGTGCCATCGCAATCGTCGTCCAGGTAGTTGCAGGTTTCGGTCCCCGTCGCGCCCTGCACGGCGTTGCACGACGTACCCAGCCCGTCGCCGGTGCACACGTAGGTGCCCGTCCGGACGCACTGGCCCACGCCCGCAGTGCAGACCGTGCCCTTCGTGGCAAAGGCTTCGTCCGTGGCACCGTTGCAGTTGTCGTCCAGCCCGTTGCACGTTTCCGCAACCACGCCGCCCGCCACCGCGTTGCACGCCAGGCCGGTGCCGTCGCCCTTGCACACCAGGGTGCCCGCGCGCTGGCATTCGCCCACGCCCGCCGAGCACGGCTGGCCCTTCGTCGGCCAGGGATCGTCGACCACGCCGTCACAGTTGTCGTCCAGTCCGTTGCAGGTTTCGGTCCCCACCGTGCCCGCCACCGCGTTGCACTGCACGCCGGTACCGTCCACCCTGCAGAGGTTCACGCCCGTCCGGAGACAGACGCCCTGGCCGCTGGTGCAGGGCTGCCCCTTCGTCGTGAACGTTTCGTCGATCTGCCCATTGCAGTTGTCGTCCAGCCCGTTGCACGCTTCCACGCCGGCGGCACCGGGGGTCGCGTTGCACTCGACGCCGCTCCCGTCCGTCCTGCAATTGTTCACGCCCGTCCGCGAGCAGATGCCCTGGCCGACCGAGCAGGGCTGCCCCTTCGTGGTGAAGGTCTCGTCGATCGCCCCGTCGCAGTTGTCGTCGATCCCGTTGCACGTTTCCGCCGTCGGCGGTCCCGCCGCCGCGCTGCACTGCACACCGCTGCCATCGGCCTTGCAGGCCAGGATCCCCGCCTGCTGGCACGCGCCCACGCCCGCGACGCAGGGCTGCCCCTTGTTCGCCCAGGTCTCGTCGATGGCCCCGTCGCAGTTGTCATCCAGCCCGTTGCACCGTTCCGCCGTCGGAGTCCCGGCCGTCACGTTGCACAGCAACCCGCTGCCGTCCCCCGCGCAGACCTGCACGCCGTTCCACAGGCAGGCCCCCTGGCCCACGACGCACGAGGTGTTCTTGGTGGGCCAGTTCTCGTCGATGGCGCCGTCGCAGTCGTCGTCCAACCCGTTGCACGCTTCCGTCGCGGAAGTCCCCGCCACCGCGCTGCACTGGATGCCCGTGCCGTCCGTCCGGCACTCGTTCACGCCGTTGCGCAGACACGCGCCGACGCCCGCGGAGCAGGTCGTGCCCTTCTGCGTCCAGGTCTCGTCGATCGAGCCGTCGCAGTTGTTGTCCAGCCCGTCGCACCTTTCGGCCGTCGGGGTCCCGCCTGCCGCATTGCAGTCGATGCCGCTGCCATCGGCCCGGCAGACGTTGACGCCGTTTGCCAGGCACTCGCCCACGCCGCGCTGGCACGCCCGACCCTTGTCCGGCCAGGTCTCGTCGATCGATCCGTTGCAGTTGTCGTCGACGCCGTTGCAGGTTTCCGCGGTCGCCACGCCGGCCGTGGCGTTGCACGTCAGCCCGGTCCCGAGGACGTTGCACACCTGCGTCCCCGTCCGCAGGCAGGCGCCGGCGCCCACCGTGCAGACGTCGCCCTTCGCCGGCCATGTCTCGTCGGTGGCGCCGTCACAGTCGTTGTCCAGGCCGTCGCAGACCTCGGTCCGGGTGGCCTTCGGCACCGCGTCGCACACGACCCCGAGCCCGTCGGCCGAGCACTGGTACACGCCGTTGGCGGCGCACTCGCCGGCACCCGCGGTACAGAACTTCCCCTTCAGCACGAAGTCCTCGTCGATCTGGCCGTTGCAGTTGTCATCGCGGCCGTTGCACAGTTCGGAATTCGACAGCAGCGGCACCGCGCTGCACGACAGCGATCGGCCGTCACGGCTGCACCCCAGCACGCCCGCCGCCAGGCATTCGCCCAGGCCCGCAAAGCAGGTCTTGCCCTTGTCCGCAAACGCCGGAGCGTCGTCCACCAACCCGTTGCAGTCGTCGTCGATGCTGTTGCAGACCTCGCTGATGGGCGCCCCGGGAGTGGCGCTGCACTTCACGGAATTGCCCGTCGACGGGTCGCACACGAACGTCCCGGTCGCCAGACAGTGGCCCCGGCCCACGATGCACACCGCGTTCAACGACGGCCACGTTTCGTCCGTCAGGCCGTTGCAGTCGTCGTCCACGCCGTTGCAGCGCTCGGTCGCCGGCGTCAGCGCCGTGCAACCCGTCCAGCCCTGCGCGGGGGCGCACGCTTCCTGACCCGTGCAGCGGCCGAAGGCGTTTTCGATGGCGCAGATGCGGATGTCGCCCGCGTTGTCCGCCAGGCAGTCGCAGGTCCCCGACGTCGGGACGCATTTCAGGAACGGGTTGCCCAGGGCGTCCGTCTGTCGACAGGTGTACCCCTCGGGGCAGGTGCCCCGCACCGGGTCCGCCACCGGGTGCAGCGAGGCCGGCGAGCAGTCCCACAGGCAGTGCTTGCGCCCGCCCGTCGTTTCCGCGACGCAACTGTCGCCCGGCACCTGGCAGGACCGGTCCGACGCGCACTCCTGGCAGGCGTTCTGCGGGAATTCCGAGCATGACAGGTCGGACGACTTCCAGAACCCCGTGTCGCACGTGTCGACCACGCAGGTCGGGACGGCGGGCAGCGCGCTGCACTTCATCGTCGCATTGGGTACCAGGCCCGCGCACGACACGCCGCACGCGCCGCAGTTGTCGAAGACGCCGTACTTGTCGGTCCCCGGAACCTTGAAGTCCTCGTCGATCCGGCCGTCGCAATTCTCGTCGCGGCCGTTGCATGCCTCGGCCTTCGGTGTCGGGGCGTTGCACACCCATTTCACGCCCAGGCCGGATTCCTGGCAGGTCCAGGGCTGGGTGCACGTGAACGTGTGGTTCCCGGGATCGGTCCACGACACGGCGCACGGCTCGATCGGCGGAACGACGTTGTCATCCACGAACCCGTTGCAGTCGTCGTCCACGCCGTTGCAGAACTCGGGCGTCGGCGTGCGGGCCGTACAGTTGACCCATCCCAGGGCGGAGTCACAGGTTTCCGTACCCGAGCAGACGCCGGCCGCGTTCGTCACCTGGCACAGGCGCACGATACCGGCGTTGGCGGTGGTGCACTCGCACGTGCCCGACAACGGGATGCACTGCAGGACGCTGTCACCGAAGTCCTGGCACTTGTAGCCGAGGGGGCAATCCGTTCCCATCAGGGCGCCCGCGCCGCAGTCGCGCCCGCAGAACTTCGTCGCTCCGCCCATCGACAGGCACCGGTTCGCGCCGCCGGCGCCGCAGTTCGCGTCCTCGGTGCAGGGGACGCAGAGGCTGCTGACCTCGGGGGCGCACACCAGGCTGTTGACCTTCACGTAGCCCTGCTCGCATTCGGTCACGGCGCACACCGGCAGCGCCGGGATGCGATCGCAGATGACGGTCTTCGCGAAGGGGACCCGACCGACGCACGACACGCCGCACTGCCCGCAGTTCTCCAGCGACCCGTAGCGGCCGCTTTCGTCCTTGAAGGGTTCGTCCGTCTGGCCGTCGCAGTTGTCGTCCAGGTAGTTGCACGCCTCCACGGCGGGGCTGGGGCCCGCGCAGTTCCATCCGGCCTCGCCGCGACAGACGTAGGCGCCCGTGCAACTGCCCACGCCCGGAATCGTGTTCAGGCAGGTGGGGCCGGGCGGAACCGGGTTGTCGTCGGCCACGGTGTTGCAGTCGTCGTCGATGCCGTTGCAGTCCTCGACCGCAGGTTCACGGGCACTGCATCCGATCCACCCCAACGCCGGGCTGCACGTCTCGAAGCCCAGGCAGCGCCCCAGCAGGTTTTCGCGCAGGCACGGCCGCTCCTGGCCGTCGCTGGTGATCCGGCACGTGCACGTGCCGTTCTGGGGCTTGCACTGCCGCGCCACGCTGTTGTCCGCCTGCACCACGTCCGAGCACTCGTACCCCGACGGGCACGCCCCGCTGGTGCAGTCCCTGCCGCAGTATTTCCCCTCGGCCAGGTCCAGGCACAGACCGTCCCCGCACTGAATGTCCGCCTTGCAGGTCTTGCACAGGTTCACGCCCGACGGCGAGCACAGCGACTGGACGTCCTGGCCGACCGTGTACGTGCGGCAGGCCCAGCCTTCCGGGCATTCGGTCACGCAGATCTGCGTGCACACGAAGCCGTCCGCGCCCTCGATGCAGAAACTGCTGATGCAGTCCAGGTTGCCCTGGCAGGGCGCCCCGAACTCCCCCGTGGCGGGACGCACGTCCGGCGTGTCCAGCGGCCCCGGATCGGCAAGGTCATCCACCGCGACGTCCGGCAGGTCCCGCCCCGCCAGATCTTCCGGCGCGACCCCGTCGGCGTCCCCGACGTCGGTTTCGACCGCCGGGACATCGATGCCGCAGAGGACTTCCAACGACAGCGCCCCCTGTCCACCCTTGCAGGAGACCAGGCCGGCGAACAGACACACCGAAACGACCAGCATGAACCTGCGGGACATGGCGCTACCTCCTGGCAGAACAGGCCCGGTCACCTGGCGCAAAGCGCCCTCGACCTTCCAGGACCGGGACACATCGTGGGGACGTGGCCCGCTCGGATTGAATCACTGAACAATGCGGTCTGCGGTCGGAAGACCCGGACTGGAATCCGGGCTCGCGCATCGGCATTTTCCACCCTAACCTTGGAGGCATGCAAGTACAGGCGAATAAAAGGTATATCGTGAAACACGGTTTCGCAGGGTCGTCCCCGTCCCGGGACGGCGGTACACCATCACCAGGCGCAGCAGGCGTCTACAGGTGCTCGCCCACTTCCTGCGCGATGTGGACGAAGCGGCCGTAAGGGATGGCGGGCCAGGATTCGGCCTTCTGGGCGCCGCTGGCGTGGGTGATCAGCGACACCTTGGCGGCGGTCTCCTCGTTCGGCGCCTCGTAGATGTCCAGGAAGTCATACGGCCCGAGCAGCGCGAAGTGCGTCACCCACTTCACCTCGGGACACAGCCGATCGACCGCTTCCTTCCACTCCCGGCCGTACTGGCGACGACGGGCCGGATCCCCCACGACGCTGGATGTCAGTTTGGTCATCAGGACATAGGTCGGCATGGCTACCTCCCCGCGGCGTCGGCCGCGCGACTGTGGTTGGGCTGGATTCAGGCTAGCACCCGATCCGGGGACCGGGAAGGGTCGGCGCGCGCCGCCCCGTGCGTGACGCGGGGGAAGACGGTATCCAGGGATTCCGGGGTTCCGAAAGGGGCCCCGTCCCGGCCGCCGCCCGATTTGCGGCGGTCGTTTCGAATACGCGGCCCCCGGGGTGCCCTCCCGGCCTCCGGGGGCCGCGGCCTCCCCACCGGAACCGTGGACCTGCTCGTGGACGTGCTGCTACAGCAGATCGCGCTGGGACGGGGCGCCCGACGGCATGCCCAGCATTTCGGTGGCGTGGCGCAGGACGGCCTCGGTGATGGTCTGCCCGCCGATGATCCGGGCGATTTCGGTCAGCCGATCGTCCCCTTCCAGGCGGCGAATCGACGCCTGGGTACGCCCGTCCGCCGTGGCCTTGTCCACCAGGAAGTGGGCCGCCGCCCGGGCGGCGACCTGCCCGTGGTGGGTCACGACGAGGATCTGCCGGTGCCTGGCCGCACGGCCCAGGACTTCAGCCATGCGCTCCGCGACGGCCCCGGACACGCCGGCGTCGATTTCGTCGTAGACCATGACCGGCGTGCCGACCGACGCGGACAGCACCGAGTAGAGGGCCAGGGTGATGCGCGACAGTTCGCCGCCCGACGCCACGTCGGCGACAGGCCCCCAGCCCTCCCCGGGATTCGTTTCGACCTGGAAGTCCACGCGATCCGTTCCCGTGTCGCCCGCCTCGGCTGCGTCCACGCGGACCTCGAGGGTGGCGCCGGCCATCGCCAGGCCCCGGACCGCCTCGGTGACCAGCGTGGACATGGCGACGGCGGCCGTCCGACGGTCCGCCGACAGGGCCGCGGCGAGGGCATCCACTTCGGCGCGCAGCCGCGCGGCCCCTTCCTCCAGCCGATCGGCGGCCTCGTCGGTGCCGGCCAGTTCGGCCAGTTCCGCCCGGGCCGCGGACAGCGTTTCGAGGACCGCCCCCAGGGTGCCGCCGTGCTTGCGGGCCAGCCCCTTCAGGGCATCCAGCCGATCCTCGACCAGGGCCAGGCGCCCGGGGTCCAGATCCACGGAACCGGCATAGGACTCCACTTCGCGGCTGACATCCCGGGCCTCGATCTGCAGCAGTTCCAGCCGCTGGGCGAACGCCGCCGCACGATCGTCGATCCGCGCCATTTCCCGGGCCGACTGCAGAGCCCGGGCCAGCCCGTCGCAGGCGGACGGCGCACCCTCGTACAGGGCATCCGTCACCACCGCGGCCATCTCGCGCAGGCGCTCGGCGCCGCGCAACACCTGGGCCTCGGCCGTCAACGTTTCCAGTTCGTCCGTCCTCGGATCCAGGCCTTCGATCTGGGACACGACGAACCGGAGGTAGTCCGCGCGCACCTCCCGCTCCGCCTGCCGGGAACGCAACCGGGCCAGCGCATCCCGCGCATCGCGGTAGGCCGCCCACCGATCGGCGTAATGGTTGACGTCCGGCGCCGTGCCCGCGTAGGCATCCAGCATCGCCAGGCGCTCGCGAGGCAGGGACAGCCCGATGAACGCATGCTGGCCCGCCACGGAAACCAGGGCGCCGCCCAGGTCCCGCAGTTCCCGCGAGGTGGCCAGCCGGCCCTGGATCCACGCCTTCCCGCGTCCGTCCGACCCGACGACGCGCCGCAGGCGGATCTCGCCGTCGTCCACGGGATACCCGGCGTCCTCGAAGGCCGCCCGGGCCCCGGGCACGTCCGTCACGTCCACCAGCGCCTCGACGACGGCCTCGCGCTGGCCCTGGCGCACGGCACCGGCATCGGCCCGCGCGCCCAGCAGCAACTGGATGGCGTCGACCAGCAGGGACTTGCCCGCGCCCGTCTCGCCGGTCAGGCACGAAAGCCCCGCCGGGAAGTCGACCTCGACATCCCCCAGGACCCCCAGGTTCGACACGTGCAACGTCTTCAGCATGTCTTCCGTCCCCTGCCGGGAGAAAGTGGGGAAAGAATGGGGGCAGGAAAAATGGGGACA
>CAINDP010000222.1 GCA_903847405.1 uncultured Myxococcales bacterium
CCGATCGCCCGGCGTGCGGATCGAACGGCTGGCGTCCCGGAACGCCTGCATCGTGGTGTCGCTGAGGACCAGGTACCACGGCTCCTCGGTCGTCGTCCCGTCCTCGGCCCGCTTCACCATGGAGCGCACGTTCAGCACGGCTGCCCCGGCCTGGTCCTCCACGAACGACACCTCGCCCGGTCCCGCGCCGTGCAGGCGGGCCTGCTTGATGGCGGCGTCCAGCAGGGGGCCGACGTCCGCGAAGCGCTTCCGGGCATCCGCGAACAGCATCGCCCCGTCCCCCGGGTGCAGCGTGAAGAAGCGACTGTCCTCGGCCAGCAGGTATGCGACGAAGCGGGAGATCGTGGGGAAGTTCAAGTCGCTGTCCATGCCTCCGCGGACCATGTACACGATGGACAGAATGTCGGAGTTGAAGTCCTGGCCGGCCAGGGTGTCGAAGATGCCGACGATCAGGCTGCCGACGGCCCGCATCAACAGGACGTCGCCCTCGTCGAAGGTCCCGCGGAACAGCAGGGTCGGCTTGATCCCCAGATAGACGGGCACTGCCTCGACCTGGAACTCGACGTCCCGGCCCTCCAGGGCTTCGAGGTGCGCCAGGCCCCGATCGAAATGGGCGCGCAGCCCCATGAAGACCGTATGGAGCCTTACGGCCAGGATCTCGTTCTGGCTGGCGTCCTCGTCCCCCTCGACCGGCAGGACCGCCGCCAGTTGCGGGCCGGTCCCCTGGCCGCTCAGCACGGTCAGCGCCGACACGAACTGCTCGCTGCCGTAGATCATTTCCGACAGGGCCGCGCCGAACCGCGCCTCGACGTCGTCCGGGCAGATCGCGACGGCCTCGTCGAAGGCGTTGCGGGCGAATCCGGGCTCGGCGTTTTCCAGCCATTCCCGGCCCTTCGCGATGGATTCGGCGGCGTCGCAGGGCACCAGGTCGCCCCCGTCGTCGCCCGGGATTTCCGTGTCCGGCAGCAGATCCCCCGGAACGTCGGGCCGCGGGGTGATGTCGCCGTCCTCGATGCCGTCCGGGAGGTCCTGCAGACCCTCCTGGGGTACGTCCCCCACGTCGGGCCCGCCCTGCCCGTCGCCGCCGCCGCATCCGAGGGCCAGGGCGATCGTCGCCGTCGCGATCGCGATCGGGAGGAACCGAATCATCCGCCGCATGGGGTCCTCCTATCGATCGATGCCGCGGGCGTACGGGGGAGGCTCGATGTTGCCCCGCATCACGCCCCACAGGATCTTTCCAAGGCCTTCGCACCCGTCGACCTGGTCCCCGCACGCCGCGGACTCGGCCGCCATGAACGCGTCCACGCCGTTGATGGCGTTGGGCACGTCCACGACCACGGATTCGTAGGGCGTGTAGTCGGGCGCCACGGCATCGCCGTCCACCCAGACATCCGTCATGGGGGGGGCATAGGCGTCGTTCTTGCCCATGGCCGGCAGGCCCAGGATCATCTCGATGGTCCGGTAGATGCTGGGAATGTCGTAGTGCACCGACGAGATGTGGTTGCGCCGGGCCCACGGCGACACGACGGTGCATAGCGACCGGTGGGCTTCCACGTGATCCCCGGATCCCTGAGGATCGTCCTCGATGATGAACACGGCCGTATCGGGCCAATGCACCGAGTTCGACAGCCATTCGATCAGCATGGCGGTTCCCCGGTCGTTGTCCGCCACCATGGTCTGGGGCGTCGGGAACCCGACCTTCGTGCCGTAGGTGTGGTCGTTCGGCAGCCCGATGAAGATGAACGACGGGAAGATGTCCAGCTCCCACTCGCGGATGACCTCGGCCGCCTTGTCCACGTCCCAGACGCCCTGGGTCCAGAACGGGTACTTGTGGTCATAGAAGTCGCGGTACTTGTCCAGCATGTCCAGGCCGAAGGACGGGAATTCGCCGTAATTCCGGAAGGACACGCCGTTCGCGAAGCACAGGTCGAAGATCATCGGCGTTTCGCCGCCCGACTCCAGGGAGGGATCCAGGCCCGGGATGGGCAACTGGTCCAGATGGGTCTTTTCCATGAAGTCGTTGCAGTGGGACTGCGTCGTCCACTCGTGTCCCTGCAGGGACACCTCGGCGTTCGCGTAGTAGTTGTCCAGCGTCGTGAACTCGCGCGACAGTTTGTGGAAGTTCGGGGTGTACTTCTCGCCGAACACCACCAGGGCCGGGTCGCCGTCCCCGATGGGGGTCCCCTGCGCATCCTTCAGGTCGCCCAGGACCATGTCGTAGGTCTTGTTCTCGCGGACGATCAGCACGACGTGCTTGATCGGCGAGGTGTCCGGCCCCGACAGCACGGGGACCATCTCGGGCCGGCAGTCGCCGGTGAAGTAGGCCGACGAGCGCCGGTTGTTCGCCGTCACCTGCGCGGTCCAGGTTTCCAGCGTGGCTGCGTCGGGCCAGGAAATCGCCGCCAGGAACCCGGGGATCGTCTTCAACTGGCGGGGATTCGGGTTCCCCATGCCCTTGCTGGACGCCACGTAGAGGGCCTTCGCATCCGCCCGGACCTCGGTCGGGTACCAGCCCGTGGGGATGGCGCCCACGGTCCCGCCCGTCGCGGTGTCCACGACATCGACGCGGTTCATGCCGGCCGCCGTCACGTACAGGCGCGTCCCGTCGGGGGACAGGGTCAGGCCGTTCACGTTGCCGTGCCGGAGGCCGTCGGGATCCCCGGTGAGGTCGAACGTGTCCGCGAGGGTCCGGGTCGTCGTGTCGATGACGTCCACCCGGTCGTCGTCGGCGCACGCCACGTACAGGCGGGTGCCGTCCGGCGACAGCGCCATGGCCTGCGGGCCCTTGCCCACCGGGATCCGGGCAGCGATCGCCCCGGAGGCGATGTCGACGGCCGTGACGGTGTTGGCCGCCGTGTTGCTGGACCACAGGATGGCGCCGTCCCGGGAAATCTCGATGTCGTAGGGATAGGCGCCGCCGGCGGCGAAGGTCCCGGTCAGGGTGCGGGTGGCCGCGTCGATCACGAACACCTTGCTGTTGGTCGTGGCGACGGCATGGACCGTCGCCCCGTCGGCAGACACCGCCAGGTCGGCCACGTAGCCGCTGACGCCCACCGAGGTGCCGGGCTGGGCCAGCGTGCCGTCGGGGTTGACGTCGAAGAACCACACCACGCCGGCGCTGCCGCCGCTGACGGCCAGCACCGTCCCGCCCAGGGCCAGGACCACGCCGCGGAACGTCGAGCCCAGCGGGATGGTCTGCAGCAGGGCTTCCGGGGGCGCCGAGGCCGGTCCGATCCCCGGGGCCGCCGCCGACAGGTCCAGGACCATCAGCGCGCGCCCGTAATCGTCGTTGTGGGTCACGTACGCCCGCGTGCCGTCCGCGTTCACGACCAGGCCCAGCGGGAACTCGCCGGTTGCGAACCGCGTCCCTGCGGGGGTGATCGCGCGCCCGTTGGCCAGCACGGCGGAGTTGCCCGACGGGTCCAGGCCCGCCTTCCGGAGGGCCTCGGGCGAAAGGTCCTCGGGCACGCAGGCCAGGGGCGTCCCCGTGGATCCGGGCGGAGTGGCCGGCTTCCCGCCGGTCGCGCTTCCGTCACAATGGGTGCCGGCAAGCCCGGCGACGAGCAGCGCCGCAGTCCACCAGCCGATGAAGGGAGGGTTCTTCCAGCGGGCCATTGGGTCCTTCCTCCGGTTCGGGCGGGTCCCCGCGGCGCCCCCGGGACGGGGCAGCGACCGCTGTTCCTCCCGAGCGCGCAGGCGCAGGCGATGGGTTTCCGCAGGAAACTCTCGCCGGAGCCGAAGCCGACTCGGGACGATCCAGTGACCCTCCCGAGCGCGCAGGCGCAGGCGATGGGTTTCCGCAGGAAACTCTCGCCGGAGCCGAAGCCGACTCGGGACGATCCAGGGGAGCCGCGCAAGCATAGCACGCGGAAAGGTGTGTCCACGACAGGATTTCGCGGTGGAAGTGCAGGAATTCTCTTGCCTGCTTCGACGGAATCGATCAGAATCCCCGGCAACCTGACTGGGCAACGGCCCGGTGGAGGAGGCTCGATGGAACAGCACGAGCGCGTAGGCGGGGTCGCCTCGGGTCGATCAACCATTCGCCGGGGACGCGTGCTGGTTGCGAAGGTCGGGCTGGACGGTCACGACCGCGGGGCCAAGGTCGTTGCCCGGGGCCTCCGGGACGGCGGCTTCGAGGTCGTCTACACCGGCCTGCACCAGACCCCGGCCATGGTCGCGGCGGCGGCGGTCCAGGAGGACGTGGACGTGGTCGGCCTGTCGATCCTGTCCGGCGCCCACGGGATCCTGGTTCCGGCGGTGCTCCGGGCGCTTCATGCGCTGGGTGCCGACGACGTATCCGTGGTGGTCGGCGGGATCATCCCCGAGCACGACAGCGCGCGCATGCGGGCCCTCGGGGTCGCGGCCGTCTTCACGCCGGGTACCCCCCTTCCCGAAATCCTTCGTTCCCTGGGTGAAATCTGCGCCTCCCGGGCACGCCTGGACGCCGATCAGGCGGCCGTCTGATAGCCGTTCCGCCTTGATTTGGACTAAAGTAAGCCCCACACGATGACGATGAGCCACGCTACGGCGGAGGAACCCCTTGTCTGACCTTTTTCCCATGCTGCTGGGCATCGGCGCCCTGGTGAACGTCCTGCTCCTGGCGATCGTGCTGCAGCGCGATCCGACCTCGGGCGTCTCGCTCCGTTATGCGTCCTACGCAGGCTCGCTGATCCTCTGGGGGCTGGCGTGGGTCATGGAACTGTCCACCGGGGATCGGGACGTCGCGGCCGTGTACCGCGGCCTCGCCTCGCTGGCGTACTGCTTCTCCCCGGCGCTGTACATCGGCCTGGTCCAGTCCTTCACCGGACGCCTGCCGCTGACGTCGTCCCGGATCGAGCGGCTCGCCGTGGTCATGGTCGGCGCGACGATGTTCGTCATTTCGCTGGTCCAGGGGCCGCTGGTCGTCGAGCCGATGCCCGCCGAGCTCACGCTGCGCCTGGACAAGCTGCTTCCCCTCCAGAACGTCTACGGATTCGTGATGCCCATCGTCTTCCTGCTGGCGTTCCGGCACCTTGCCGTGGCGGCCCGGGACGCCCCGGCGTTGCGGACCGGAGGCCGCTTTCCGGCAGGCGAGGCCAAGACCATCGACCTGCGCACGGCGACCCTGTTCCTGTTCGGCGCGATGCTCCCGATCGCCGCGATGGAGTTCCTCAAGGTATTCGCTCCGGAAGCGGCAAGGAACTTCCCGGGCCTCGGGTTCGTGTCGGCGTCGTTCAACGCCGCCCTGGCCGGAATCGCGGTGCTGACCGGCGGCGTCCTGCCCCTGGCCATCGCCCGATCGGCCGGGGCGGTCGGGGACTCGGTGGGCGACGCCCTGATGGTGGCCGACCGGTCGCTGGCGATCGTCTACCGGAACAACGTCGCCCGGCACCTCCTCGGCGAGGGCGGTCCCCGGACGCTCCTGGACCTCTTCGGCGATCCGGAAGTCGCGGCCCAGGTCTGCGACGAGGCATCCAAGGGCCTGCGCGTGTCGGCCGACGTGGAGGTCGTGCGCGGCGACGGCACCCGCATCCGCGTGACCACGACCGTCACGGCCCACGAGCGTCGGACCGGCGAGGTCGATGCCTTCCTCATCGTGGCCCGGGACCTGGACGACCAGGACGAGCAGTTGATCCGCCTGAAGGACGCCCGGGACCGCATGCAGCGCGCCGCCCTGACGGACGTCCTCACGGGGCTGTACAACCGGCGCTACCTGATGGAGCGACTGCACGAGGAATGCATCCGTTCGCGGCGCTACAAGCGGCCCTTCGGCGTCGCGCTGGTGGATCTGGACGGCTTCAAGCCCATCAACGACCTCTACGGGCACCGGGCGGGCGACGACGTCCTGGTGGGCGTCGCGGGCGCCCTGAAGGTCGCCCTGCGGGAATCCGATCTGGTGGCGCGCACCGGCGGGGACGAGTTCGTGGCGATCCTCCTGGACGTCACGCCGGAAACCGCCGGCATCGCCATCGAACGCATCCGCGGGCGGCTGCGGGACGTCCGGACGGACGCGGCCCCCGAGGGCGTGGAGGCCAGCGTCGGGATCGCCTTCTGGAACCAGCGCGACGCCGATTCCCCGGACGTGCTGCTGGAGCAGGCCGACGTGGCGATGTACCGGGAAAAGCGCCAGCGCAAGGAATCGCACCGGACCTCCCAGACCCTCCGGGTGGTGTCCACCGCGTTCCGTCGCGTGGAACCCGCAGCCATGCCGCCGCGCAAGGAACCGTCATCGAACTGACCCTTTGCGCGCCCCGGGGCGTCCGAATTCGGTCGTCGCCTTGCGGTCCGGAGGTTTCCGGGCCCAGAATCCACCCTTCGGAACGGAGCCGCCGGGATGGGCAACGAAGGTACGGATCAGCGACAGAGCCCGCGCTTTCGAACCCGCCTGTTCGGCGTGTTCCGCAGGGACATCGACCTCGACGAGACCGAGGTCCTCATGCTGAACCTCAGCCTCGGCGGCGCCTTCGTGAAGGCCGAGGACCCCTGCCCGCCGGGGACCCCGATCACGTTGAGGTTCTACCTGGACGACATGGGCACCCCCCTCTCGGTGGCCGCCGAGGTCGCCTGGTGGCGACGTTCGGGCGTCAACGCCCACGAATCGGGGATGGGAGTCCGTTTCCTGCAGGTCGGGGACGAGGACCACCGCCGGTTGCGGGAGTACCTGGCGCGCCTGATCGAGGAGGATCTGTTCGGGGTGTGAGTTGGGGCGCCGGCCCGGGCGATGATATGATGCGGACTCGCCGGGGTGCCGACCTTCAGGCCGACACGCGCGACCTTGTGGAGGGACCATGAACGACCAGACCTCTTCGGAACAGCGGAACCATTCCCGCGTCGAGTACGAAGCGTCGATCGACGTCGAGTCCGACGATCGGTTCTTCACCGGGTTCGTCCGCAACATCAGCAACGGCGGCGTCTTCGTCGCGGGCGGCTCGACGCCGCCGGTGGGCACGAAGGTGGTGGTCCGGTTCCGCATCCCGACGCTGGCCGATCCGGTCGTCGCCGAGGCCGAGGTCCGCTGGGTGCGGCCGTTCCGCCCGGAGTCGCCCGACCTGATGCCCGGCATGGGCGTCGAGTTCCGGTCGCTGCCCGACGAGGCGGTGAGGGCCATCGACGCCTTCATCCAGAAGCACGACACGCTGTTCTACGACGAGTAGTCCGAATGTTTGCGCCGGGTCCGGATCCCGGTGCGTGGGAGGTGCGGAATGGGGGACCTTCAGCTGGATCCGGGTGCCGAGAAACGACGTTTCCGGCGCGTCTACTTCGCCTTCATGGTCCAGGTCTCCGACAGCGCTCGGACGGTCATCGGCCGCTGCCAGCGGATTTCCTCGTCGGGACTCTATGTCTACGCGCCGGATCCGTTCCCGGAGGGCCACACGATCCGCCTCCGGTACGCGCTGCCGGGCCAGACCGAGCTGCTGGACGTCGAGGGCAAGGTGCTCCGGTCCCGGCCCGAGGACCCCGCCACCGGCACGCTGGGCGGCATGCTGATCCTCCTGGCCCGCCTGATGCCGGAATGCGAAATCGCGATCCGCGAGTTCGTCCTGACCTGCATCCTCCGGGAGAGGGAATACGACGGTCGATCCCTGCCCTCCGAGGGCCCCGGTGACGGCTCGGACGTGATCCCGATCCGCTTCTTCGGGACCGACATGCTCCTCGACGAATACGTCGTGAACATCTCCGAGGGCGGCGCGTTCGTCCGGACCCTTCGGCCGCGCGCCCCCGGCGCCGAGGTGTTGGTCGACCTGTATCTCCCGGGCACCGAGCGGATCACCCGGCTGAACGCGCGCGTCGCGTGGAACCGACCTCACGACACCTCGACCCCGGGCCTCAGCGGCATGGGTCTGGAGTTCCAGGGCGTCCCGCCCGAGCTCGCCGACGCCCTGCGCACGTTCGTCGATCGCTTCGGCAACGAGTCCGTGTGACCCGCTTCCAGCCCCTCCGTTCCGGCCGTCCAGAGGGGGTGCAAACTTGACATGGAACCCTCGTCCGACTACACTGCCACGGCGGGCGAAGTACGTCCGGACCTTGATTCTTCGCGGCTTTGCGGGTTCCAGGGGAGGGTCGCCATGAGATGCTCGTGGGTCCTGATGGTGGCCGTGCTGGGGCTCTCGGTGAGTGCCCTGGCGCAGGTGCCCGGACCGACCGCCCATCCTCCCGGCCAGGCGCCGTCCGCCGAGGCGGCGTTGCCCGAGGCCGCGCCCGCGACGTCCGGCGCGCCGGCCGACGGTACTGCGGCGGCGCCGGGGTATGACATCCGGCTTCGCCAGCTTCGGGAGCGGGTCGAGGATCTCAAGGGTCGGGTGTTCGACAGCAAGACCAAGTTGATGCTTCTGCGCGAGCAGATCCTGCAGAACCTGATCGTCGAGGCCCGGGCGTCGATCGTTCACGTGAACGATACGTCCTCGGCCCTCATCCTCGAGGAAGTCCTGTATTTCCTGGACAACGAAAAGATCTACTACCAGTCGAACCGCGACGGTGCGCTCGAGTCGAAGAAGGAATTTTCCGTCTATGCAGGCAGCGTGTCCCCGGGCAACCATCTGCTGAACGTGGAGATGGTCTACCGGGGCAACGGCAAGGTCTTCACCTACCTCAGCGGGTACGTGTTCCGGGTGAAGTCGTCGTTCCCGTTCTTTGCGACGAAGGGGCGCGAGGTACGCATCAAGTCCGTCGCCTATGAGCGGGGTGGCGCGGCGGCTCGCCTGGAAGACCGTCCCTCCATCCGGTTCGAGATGCAGCAGCAGAAGGTCGTGGAAGGTGCGGCCGGGGCGGTGCCCGGTGCCGTTCCCGGACCGGGGACGACCGACAGCGGGAAGTGATTGACGGGGCGGGGAGTCCCGGACCCGGGAGAGTCGATGCGGCGGCCACTCCTGCCGGTGGGGTTGCTGGTCGTGGCGCTGGGCGTGACGGCCGGGGCCACCGCTCGCGATCAGGACCCGGTCGAGGCCCTTGAGGCTGCGCGCCGGGGTTTGACCCGGGCCGAGGCGGATGTCGTCGCGGTCGAGAACTCCGTTGCCGCGGCCCGCAGCGACGTGGGCAACCTGGCGGCGCAGGCCCGCTATTTCCCGATCGAACAGCGCACCGTCGATGCCGATCTCTTCTTCGAGACCGGCGACTACGAAAAGGCCGCCACCCTCTATCGCGACCTCGTGGAAAACCCCGCGTTCCGCGGGAAGCCCGGCTGGACACGGTCGGTCTACCAACTGGGCGAAAGCCTGTACCGCCAGCGCAACTACGTCCGCGCCCGCCAGTATTTCCGGGAGGTTTCCGGGCCCGGGGGCGGCCGGTACCGCGGTCCGGCCCTGGCGCGGTTGTTCGAGGTCGCTGTCCATACGGACGATTTCGCGTCGGTCGAGGATCTGGAAGGGCAGGTGACCGGCGAGGCCGCGACGCCCGAGGTCCTTTACGCCTACGGCAAGTATCTCGACGCCCGGGGGCGCAAGTCCGATGCGGTCGAAGCCTTTCTGAAGGTCGCGCCGGGTTCGGCGCAGTACGCACGGGCCCAGTACTACCTGGGCGTCCTGGCCGCCAGCCGGCAGTCCCTGGACGAGGCGTTCGGGCGGTTCGCCGTCGCGGCCTCCCAGCCCGTGAACGACGACACGGATCGTGACGTGCAGGGCGCCGCCGTCCTGGCCAAGGGGCGTGTCCTCTGCGCCCAGGGGCGGGTGCCGGAATGCATGCAGGCGCTCCAGGAAGTCGACCGGCGGACGGCGGCGTTCCCGAACGCC
>CAINDP010000223.1 GCA_903847405.1 uncultured Myxococcales bacterium
ACGCGCAACAAGCTGGCCTACATCTGGGAAAGCGAGACGGGCGAGGTCCGCAGCCTGTCGTACTTCGCCCTGGCCCGGGAGGTCTGCCGGTTCGGCAACGTGCTGAAAAGCATGGGCGTCAAGAAGGGCGACCGGGTCACGATCTACCTGCCGCGCATCCTGGAACTGCCCATCGCGATGCTGGCGTGCGCCAAGATCGGCGCGGTGCACTCGGTGGTCTATGGCGGCTTTTCCGTCGAATCGCTGCACGGGCGCATCGAGGATTCCGAATCCCGGGTCCTGATCACGGCCGACGGTGGCTTCCTGCGCGGCAAGGTCATCCCGTTGAAGGCCATCGCCGACGAGGCCCTGCAGCGGGCCGGCATCGTCGAGCACGTGATCGTGGTGCGCCGGACGAACCAGCCCGTGAACATGGAAACCGGCCGGGACTACTGGTACGACGACCTGATGAACATGCCGCTGGCGACCCGCGGCACCGGCGAGCCCTGCGCGACCGAACTGATGGACGCCGAAGACAACCTGTTCATGCTGTATACCTCGGGCACCACGGGCAAGCCCAAGGCCATCATGCATACCCACGGCGGCTACCAGGTGGGCGTGGCGACCACGCTGAAGATGACGTTCGACCTGCGCCCGGAGGACCGCTGGTGGTGCGCGGCGGACCCGGGCTGGATCACGGGGCATTCCTACATCGTGTATGCGCCGCTGATCCTGGGCGCGACGTCGGTGATGTACGAGGGCGCGCCGACGTTCCCGTACCCGGACCGCTGGTGGCGCATCATCGAAAAGCACGGCGTGTCCATCCTGTACACGGCGCCGACGGCCATCCGCGGCCTGATGCGGTTCGGCGAGGCGTGGCCCAACCGCCACGACCTGTCCACGCTGCGCCTGCTGGGGTCCGTGGGCGAGCCCATCAATCCCGAGGCCTGGATGTGGTACCACCGCGTCATCGGCCGTGGGCGCTGCCCGATCATGGACACCTGGTGGCAGACCGAAACGGGCATGTTCATGATCGCGCCGGTGCCGTCGTTCCCGCTGAAACCCGGGTCCGGCACGCGCCCCTTCCCGGGCATCACGGCGGAAGTGCTGGACGACGCGGGGCAGCCGGTCGCGCCGGGCGAGGAGGGCAAACTGGTCCTGACGTCGCCCTGGCCGGCCATGATGCGGGGCCTGTGGAAGGACCCGGACCGCTATGTGCAGCAGTACTGGACCACGTATCCCGGGAAGTACCTGACGGGGGACTCGGCGCGCATCGACAAGGACGGGTACTTCTGGATCATCGGGCGCGTGGACGACGTCATCAAGGTGTCGGGCTACCGCCTGGGGACCGCCGAGGTGGAATCGGCGCTGGTCAGCCACGCGGCGGTGTCCGAGGCGGCGGCCATCGGCGTGCCGCACGAGGTGAAGGGCAGCGCGATCTGGGCCTACGTCATCCTGCGGTCGGGCTTCACGGCGTCCCCCGCCCTGAACGAGGAACTGGGCGCCCACGTGTCCCGGGAGATGGGGCCCATCGCACGGCCCGAGCGCATCGAGTTCGTCAACGCGCTGCCCAAGACGCGGTCCGGGAAGATCATGCGGCGCCTGCTGAAGGCCCGCGCCCAGGGCCTTCCCGACGGCGACATCAGCACGCTGGAGGAATAGGGGGCCGAAGGATGAAAGCCAGGACGACCGAACAGGCCCTGCGCGACTCGCTGGGCATCCCCGACCACGCCCGGCAGATCGTCGTGTTCGCCGAAACCAGCCACTGGGATCCGAACTGGATCCGGACGTCCGAGGAGTACTACGAGCAGCGCGTCCGCCACACGATGGACAAGGCGATCGCCGAGTTGCAGAAGGAGCCCCGGCGCGTTTTTTCCATCGAGTGCACGTTCTTTCTGGAAATGTACTGGGACCGGAACCCGGACCGGCACGACGCCCTGCGCGCGTTGATGAACAGCGGTCGCCTGCGGCTGACGGGGACCGGCGTGACCACGCCCGACACGGTGCTGCCGGGGGCGGAATCGATTCTGCGGGACTATCTGACCGGCGCCGAGTGGCTGCGGGCGAACGGCGTCACGCAGCAGCCCGCGGTCGCCTACCTGCCCGACAACTTCGGGAACTCGCCCGCGCTGCCCACGATCCTGAAGGCCCTGGGGTACCGGTACGCGGCCGTGTCGCGCATCGACGGCATGCACTTCATCGGCGACGACTACCGGCTGCCGGGCTGGTACCCGCGCCCCGGGTCCAGCGCGAAACTGCTGACGGACCTGAAGACGTGCGACTTCCTCTGGCGCGGTCCCGACGGTTCCCAGGTGCTGTGCCACTGGAACCCCTTCACCTACTTCCAGGGGGACATGCTGGCCCACCGCGGGATCATCCGGTGGATGAACCGGCTGATCGGCTGGAACGACCGGACGTCCTGGAACGTGGGGCGGAAGATCGAGGCCTTCGCCCGGCAGTTGTCGCCGCTGGCATCGACGCCGTACCTGTTCTGCCCGATCGGCTGCGACTTCAACGACCCGATCCCGAACCTGCACGAGCTGCTGGACCGGTACAACTGGTCCCGCTTCCCGCAGAACGGGATCTTCGCGATCAACGCGGGCCTGGAAGACTACCTGCGGCTGGTGGAGGCCCGGGCGCCGGTGCTGCCCGTGATCGACCTGGATCCGAACCCCTACTGGATGGGCTTCTACGCCACGCGTCCCCGGGTGAAGCAGCGCGTCCGCAAGACGGTGCGGGACCTGGTCGAGGCCGAGCGGTCCCTGACGCACACACACGGCGCGCGCATCGGGCATCCCGCGGGATTCCGGGCGATCCGCCGGGGCTGGGAGCGCCTGGTCATCAGCAACCATCACGATTTCGTCACGGGCACGACGCCGGACCGCGTGTTCCACCTGGAGCAGACCGGCTGGCTGACGCAGGCCCAGGACCACGCCACGACGGCCATGGGGCACGCGGCCGAAGGGCGGTTGCCGGTGGTCGCCGCGCGGTTGCCGGGGCTCCCGGCCTGGACGCGCGAGGGGCCGGTGGTGGAAGTGCAGACCGACGCCTACCGCATCCGCCTGGACGAGCGCGCGGGGGGCTGCATCACCGGATGGTGGGCGGGCGGCATCGGCGAAAACCTGGTCGTGGGACCGTCGAACGACGTGGTGGTCTACAAGGACACGGGGGGCCTGTGGCGGATGGGCCACGAGTTCGCCGGCGGGGCCTTCCGGAAGCGGCGGCAGGCCAGCCACGGCCCCGCCACGGTGCGGGTCGAGCCCCTTCCCGACGCCGTGAAGGTCGTGGTGGAGGCGGTGGTGGACGGCCATGCGACCCTGCGCGAACTGTGGTTCCGCGCGGACACGCCGGCGGTGCGCATGCGGATGGTCGGGGCGGCCGGACGGCGGCGCACGGTCACCTGCCGGTTCGTCACGGGGATCCGGGGCAGCGGGCTGGACATGGACGTGCCCGGCGGCGTGGTGCGGCGCCCCTTCGTCAAGGTGTACGACCCGACGTTCTGGGCCGCCAAGAACTTCGTGCACCTGCGCGACGATGCGACGCAGCGCGGGATCGTGGCCTTCGTGGGCGGACCCGCCAGCGTGTCGGGGCGGGCGGACGGCCGGCTGGAATGGGTGATGCTGCGCAACGCGCACAAGGAACGGGCCTTCGGGTTCCTGCCGGTGCCGGCCCACCCCGCGTCGGGCATGAACGACGACGTGGACTGCTTCGACTATGCCGTGGCGTTCACGGCCGAAGGCGACTGGCGGGCGAACCGCCTGCACATCACGGCCGAGCGCCTGTTGTGGGACGACCCGCCGGGTTCGAGGCTGCCCCTGGAGGGAGCCTGGCCCGACGGTCCCGCACGGACCGATCACGCCGACGTGCGGGTCCGGGCGGTCAAGCCCGCGGAGGACGGCCGGGGCCTGGTGGTCCGGCTGATTTCCTTCGATCCCGCGGCGGGGATCGTGCGGGTGTCGTACGACGGCCGGCAGATCGAACGTGCCGTCCTGTGCGATGCACTGGAGCGGGATGTCCGGGACCTCCCGGTGGAATCGGGGCGGCTGTTGATCCCCGTGGACCACGGAATCCTGACGGCCCGGATCTTCCTGAAACAGGCGTCGTGAGGGTCGTTCCTCCCCCCTCTCTCCCCCCGAAAAGCGCAATACTTGCGGGAATGTAATGGTATGCGACGCCCGTCGCTCCGACCCTTGCCAGGGACGCAACGCGGACGCATCGTGTCTGCGTACCAACGTCGGAGGAGCCGTCATGAGGGCGATCGGAAAGGCCGTCGTCGCGGCCGTCGCCACGCTGTCGATGTCTGTGGCCGCGCAGGCCGATCCCGCGGAACTGGAACAGCAGGGGGACGCCCTGTACGCCAGTCGGGGGATCGGGACCAACGCGCAGGATGCGATCCAGGCCTACCAGAAGGCCCTGGCCATGGATTCGTCGCGGTCATCCGCCTACTGGAAAACGGCCCGGGGGTACTTCTGGCTGGCCATGCAGCAGAAGGGTCAGGCCGCCGAGGACGGGTTCAAGGAGGCGATCGAGTACGCGAAATTGTGCGTGGAGGTCAACGACGGCGACGCCGGGTGCCATTTCTGGCTGGGGGCTTCGTACGGCAAGTACGGCGAGGTCCGGGGCGTGTTCCAGAGCCTGTACCTGGTGCCCTTCGTGATGCGGGAAATGGAGCGGGTGATCGTGCTGGATCGCAGGTTCGAGAGCGCCGGGGCGGACCTGGCCCTGGGGCGCATGTACTACCTGATCCCGGAGGGCATGCCGGGGGACGTGAAGGGCGACAGGAAGAAGGCCGTCCAGCACCTTCGCATGGCCGCGACGCTGGCGCCGGACAGTGCGCTGGCGCGGCTGTGGCTGGGCGAGGCCTTGATCCACGAGGGGGAAAGGGACGCGGCGCGACCGCATCTGCAGGCGGTGCTGGACGGTCCCGATCCCCGGAACGCGGTTCCCGAGGAAGCCCGCGCCAAGGCTGCGGCACGGGCCCTGCTGGGCAAGTTGTGACCGGCCCGGGGCAGGCCGGCGTTCCCCGGTGTCCCGAAAGGGGAAGGGAGAGCGTGGATGAACCGACGTCGCGGCTGGATGGTCGGGGGCGCGGCCCTGGTGCTGGTCCTGGCGGCCTGGGGCGCCTGGTCGTGGGTTCGGATGACCCGGGAACTGCAAGCCGTCACGGCGGTGCCCGATTCCGGGGTGCTGTCCGTCGACCGCATCGCCGTCCTGCTGGCCAGCCCCGACTTCAAGGAACGCCTGCAGGCACGCAGGCAGATCGATCGCCTTCCCGAGGACCAGCGCGTGACGCTGCTGGAGATGCTGTCGAAGGATTCGCGGCCCGAGGTCCGCCTGATGGCGGCGTCCGGCATGGAGCCCGTTCGCGCCGTGCCGCGGGTTCGGGAAATCCTGGCGCGATTGGCACGGGATCCGGACCCCGACGTGCGCGCGACGGCGGTTCGACTGGCGGGGGGCGGGCCATGAGGACGTCCTCCCGGCGATGGATCCTGGCCCTGTTCCTGGCGTTCGGTGGGGCCGGTTGCGTGGACAAGGAGATCGTGAAACCGCCGCCGGTGCGTTCGTTGACCGCCGACCAGATCGTGCTGGGACTTTCCAGCCCGGTCTTCCGCGATGTCCTGGCCGCCCGGGCGCAACTGGCGAAGCTGCCGGATCATGAATGGCTGACGACGCTGACCCGCCTTTCGAGGGACCCCTTGCCGCAGCGGCGGATGGTGGCCCTCGCCGAACTTTCCCGGCGATCCGTTCCCGGGGCCCGGGACGTCCTCGTATCCCTGGCCGACGACCCGGATGACGCGGTGCGTGCCGAGGCCCGGGTTCGCCTGGCCGCGGTTCCGACCGCCGGAGGTGTGCCATGAGCCCGCTGTTCTTCGTCGTGCTGGGCATCGCCCTGGTCGTGGACGCCCTGTACTGGCACGTCAGGTTCCTGCGCGCGATCCGTCGCAGGCCCGTGCCGCCGCAACCGCTGGACGGGTATCCGTCCGTGTCGGTGATCCGGCCGGTCCGGGGGCGCGACGTGGATGCGGAGGCGAACTTTGCCGCCGCGCTGGACAACGGGTATCCGGGACAGGTCGAAACGATCTTCGTCGTGGACGACCTGGACGACCCGGCGCTGCCCCTGCTGCGGGATGCCGTGGCCGCGCACCAGGCGGCCGGCGGGCACGGCACGGCGCGGGTCATCGTCGGCGGCCATCCGCCCGCGCATCGCACCGGGAAACTGAACGCCATGATGGCCGGCATGCGGGTGGCTCGCGGCGAACTGGTGGCGTTCGGGGACTCGGACAGCCGCCCGGATCGCGACGTCCTGCGGATCCTGGCCGACACGCTGCTGGCGACCCCGAAGGCCGGGTGCGCATTCGCCCCGGTGGTCGTGCCCCGGCCGGCGGAAAAGGCCGGCGACCTGGGGTATGCCCTGATGATCAACGGGCTTTACGGCCCGGCGGTCGCCCTGGCCGCGTACCAGACGGGCGACCTGCCGTTCATCATGGGCCAGTTGATGCTGTTCCGTCGCGACGCGCTGGCGGCCATCGGCGGTCTGGCCAGCGCCGACGGCCACCTGGTGGACGACATGCGGCTGGGCGCCTGTCTGGCCGAGGCCGGCTGGCGCAACATCCCGTCGTACCATCCGCTGCCGATCATGACCGGCGGCATGGACGTGCCGACGTTCCTGAAACTGATGCGCCGCTGGCTGTTCTTCCAGAAGGCCGGGCTGCCCCTGGCCTTCACGTTGCCGCTGTGGATGCGGGGCATCGTGTTCGGGCTGGGAATCGTGCTGAGCGTCTGGGCCATCGCGGCCGGCTACCCGCTGATCGCGATGGTGCCGTTCCTGGGCACGGTCGCCATCGCCTGGAGCATCGCGACACTGCATCAGGCGTTCGGCGGCGCCCCGGTCGCGCTGCGCCACGCCTGGGTTCCCCTGGGCCTGCTGCTGGCGGCCCCGATCGCCCAGGCGGCGGTCCTGTTGAACCCGTCGGTGCGCTGGCGCGGGCGGGACTATGCGCTGGATTCCGATGCCCGGCTGGAAGGTTGGGGCGGCGCCACGCACAGCGAACCCGGGCAGGCCGGGGGCGGTTTCGACGCCGACGACGACCAGGGCTACGACCCCTCCATGGGCCACGTCCCCGCCCCGATTGCGTTCCACCACCATCACAAATCCCCCGGCGGGTTCCGTTCGCCGGTCCGGTACTGACCGTCCCGGGCACCCAGGCTCAGTCGACTGCGGATGCGGGATGCATCGGGAATTCCGGGATTCGGAGATCTCAGGGAACAGCCTGATCCGTGGCCCGCGACCCGCCGGCCTCGGACTCGTCGGTTTCCAGGCGACCCAGGACCAGGAGGTGGTCGAACCGGCCGTCGCGGCAGGCCCGCTGGACGGACCGTCGCACGACGACGTGCAGGGTGTCTTCGTCCGCTTCCGCGGCCGTACTGGCGACGCACTCCAGGCATCGCTGGGAGGGGGCCGGCTTCCGATGGTCGGCCCGGGACGAACCGGCACGATCGTCTTCCAGTTGCCGCAGCAGGCAGCGCAGGCAATCCAGGACGGAATTGGCCCAGGGCAGCAGGTGCGGCGGCACCCGGTCGATCCGGTCGGACCCCAGGACCAGGTCGTCCAGGGTCAGCGGCGCCGAGGATCGCTGGGCTGCGGGGAAGCGGCCGTCCTCCAGCCGGATCTGGATCCACTCGGCCCACCAGGGTTCGCCGACGCGGTCCAGGAAGTCCCGCAGAGTCTTCAGGACCTGGTGGTGCAGACGGTCCCGGGCAAGGGTCGCGATGCTGTCCAGTGCGCGTTCGTGCACAGCGCGGTTCCAGCAGGCCGAAGCCCTGGGCTGACCGATTCCGTCGAATGCCCTTGCGTCGCGCATCGTCCCCTGCCTGCCTGGCCCGCCGGTTCGCGGCGTGTCAGGCCCAATGAGCGTTCACCGGTGCAAGGCGCTCAGTCGGCTTCACCAGAGGATGCATAGGCCTCCCGGTTGCGACGGCCGAGCGGGCAATGGAAGGAATGCTCTGTAACCCCTCGACTCTCCTTGTCGCTCATAGAGTGCAATGAAGGAATTGGACCTGTTCCCGCAATCGCGGTCGGGGGTGCGGGTCGGCCCGGCCTAGGGGAAGTTCCCATGGCGGCATGGGGCAATGACCTAAGTGCCAGCGATCATGGCGTTAGTTCCGCCGGAACAACCCCAATCGCATTCGCAGGTTTGCACCAGTCCTGGTGACGCCGATGCGGCTGCGTTGCATCTTTGGGGTCTCTCGCAAGGAGTTCCCCGATGAACCAGTTCCTTCAGCAGGGTGTCGTCGGTACCGGCCATGTGGTTCGGACCATCGCGATCGCGGGTGTGGATCTGACAAGGCAACTGGAGCAGTTCGCGCGTTCGGCGCTGACGGGCGCCGTCGTGATCGGCGCGGGCCACCTGCTGGGGAACCAGGCCTACCGCGGGTTGGGGGACGAGGCTGCATCGTCCTGGATGCCGGCTTCGTCGTTCCCAGCCACCGAACCCGCCGCTTCTGCCCGGATTCCGCAGAGCCTTCCCTTGAATGCCGCCTAGACAGCCACTTCATTGCCGGGTTCGGTGAATCGACGTCCCGAGGGCGTCAGATCGGGCGTTCGTTCTGGACCCAGTGGATGGCGTGCTGCAGCAGTTCCGTCGCGTCCGACAACTTCATCTTCTTCTTGATGTGCTCGCGGTGGGCCTCGACGGTCTTGATGCTGAGGTTCAGTTTGCCGGCGATTTCCCGGGTCGTGACGCCGCGCCCGATCAGTTCGAACACCTCGATCTCACGGTCGCTGAGCTGGCCGATCAGCGAATCCCCGGGGCCCGTCGAACCCTGCAGGAACATGGACAGCAGGCGGCCCGACATGCGCTCGCTGAGGTACAGGCCCCCGCTTGCGACCTTCCGGATCGCGGCCAGGATGGCTTCCTGGGCCTCGTCCTTCATCAGGTAGGCCTTGGCCCCGGCCTTCAGAACGCGCTCCGCATACAGGGTTTCGTCGTGCATGGACAGGACGACGACAGGCAGCGTCGGGTGGTAGGCGTGGAGGTCCTTGACCAGTTCCAGCCCGCTGGTGTCCCGCAGCGACAGGTCGACCACCGCGACATCGGGCTTCGCGGCCTCGATCCCCCGCAGGGCCTCGGGCACCGTTTCCGCCTCGCCACAGCAGACCATGTCCGATTCCATCCGCAGCAGCAGGTTCAGTCCCTGCCGGACGACGGGATGGTCGTCGACGATGTACACCTTGATGCGCTTCTTTTCGGGGGTCTTGTCCTTCGAGGCACGGGTATCCGTGTCGGGGCCGTTGGAGGTCGTCATCGGCGCTCCTGCGGTTTGGACGTTTTCCTTGTCGTGGGCAAACGGTACCCCCGCGGCAGGAGGGTGTCAACGGGAAGTTGAATCGTTCCGCGGCAATCCGAGAGGCCACTGGCTGCGCGGGCAGGTCATCGTGTCGGCGGGCAGGCGGGGCGGGCTTGATCCCGGACGAATCCGTGAGCAGGGTGCTCCCACGAAGATGGGGAGAAAGGCGATGACCGTTCCTCGCGTGCTGGCGGTCCTGGTCCTTTTCGGCGCGATGGCATGCGGCGGCGGCGGCACCTCGCTGGTGCCGTACGACGCGGACGGGTTCGGTGCGGACGATTTCGATGCCCCGGATCTCCCGGTGGCCGTGGACGTCTCCCCGGAAGCGGACCTCCCGGAGGCGGCGGATCAGTCCGAAGCGCCGGACTCGGCGGATGATTCCGACGCACCGGACCCGGCGGACACGCCGTCGGATCCGGGACCCGAGGTCGTCGTCCCGGTGGACACCTGCACGGCTCCGGCCGCCGCGGCGCTGGCCAATGCGGGCGTTCCGGACGGCTATTGTGCGTGGACCTGGGCCTCCGGGCTGTCGGCGCCCCGGGGGATGGTGGTTGCGGCAAACGGTGATCTGCTGGTCGTGGAGCGCAGCGGATCCCGCGTCACGGCGCTGTTCGACGACGATCTCGACGGCGTTTCGGCGCCGGGGGAGCGCGTCGTGCTGGCCACGGCCCAGGGGCTGAACCACGGGGTCGCGATCCGGGACGGCTTCCTGTACGCGTCCAGCGACACGACGGTCTACCGGTGGCCCTACGCGACCGGGGATCGGCGGGACCTGGGGGCCGCCGGGATCGTGGTGCACGGCCTTCCCGGGGGCGGGCACGACACGCGTACGCTGGCGTTCGACGGCCAGGGGCGCCTGATCGTGAACGTGGGTTCGGGCAGCAACGTGGACACGAATCCCCTGCGGTCGCAGATCCGGCGCTTCACCCTGACGGACCTGCCCGCCGGGGGACTGGACGCCGCGGTCGGCGAGGTCCTGGCGTCGGGCCTGCGCAACGAGGTCGGCCTGGCGTTCGACGGCGCGGGGCGGCTGTGGGGCGTGGAAAACGGGCGGGACAACCTGTCGCGGGCGGACCTGGGCGGCGACATCCACCAGCAGAACCCGGCCGAGGAGGTCAACCTTTTCGGCGACCCGGGCCGGTTCTACGGCTATCCCTATTGCTTCAGCGAGTTTGCGCTGCCCCAGGGGATCGGCGGCGGCCCCGGGACGCAGTGGGCGGACCCGGGCTTCGTGGAGGACGGGACCCACACGGACGCCTGGTGCAGGGACACGGCCCGCGTCGTTGCGCCGATGCTGGCCCTGCCGGCGCACAACGCTCCCCTGGGCATCGTGTTCTACGACGGCGATTCGTTCCCGGCGGACGTTCGCGGCGACGCGTTCGTGTCCATGCACGGGTCCTGGAACGCCAGCCCGGCCACCGGGTACCGGGTCGTGCGCCTGTTCTTCGAGGGCGGGACGCGTCCCGTGCGCTTCGAACCGTTCCTGGCGTACCAGGGCCCCGGGGAAACGGGCGCGGGGTGGCCCCATCGGCCCGTGGACGTCCGCGTCGGACCGACCGGCATCCTGCTGGTCAGCAGCGACGCGTCGGGCGCGATCCTGGCGGTCGGGCACCACGGTCCGTGACGGTGACCCGGGCGGCGAATCACCCGGGCCAGGGCGCCGTCGCCGTCAGCCGGAAGGTTCGCGGGCCGGCCGGGGCGGCCGGGATCAGCAGGCGGTTCCCGGCCGCGTTCGTGGCGGGAACAACGAGTTCGTTGTCGAGGACGCAGGTGAACGGCGCCGCGCGGATCCACGCCGGCAGCATCACCTCGGTGCCGTTCCTGCCGTCGTCCGCCCATTCCAGGATCATCACCCGCTGGTCCACGTCCCAGGAGTACTTCGTCGGCACGCCGCCCACCGCCGTGGGCGCCGGGCGCAGGTAGGCCCTGGCGTGGGTCGTCCACCCGCCGGTCTGCGATTCGATCATCCCGAACCCCGAGGTGCCCCGGGAGTAGATCCACAGGAACGAACCCGCGAAGCGCGCGTCCAGTTCGCCGAAGAACGCTTCCAGGTAGTCGCCGAGGTTGGACGTTTCCCGAGCGCCGCCCATCTCGCCGAAGGCCAGCGGCATGCCCAGCCCCGTCGCGACGTCCTGGGCGGTCTGGACGGCCGTCGACAGGGCGCCGACGTCCCCGTCCCACACCTTCTGCATTTCGACGCCGGGGTTGTAGTAGTGCGGCGCGAACACGCCCTGGAACGCGGTGATCGGGCCGGGCATGTAGCACGTCTGGGACGCGCTGAACGTGACCGCCGGTTCGATGAAGAACAGTCGGCCGGGCAGCACGGTGCCGACGGAGGCCGCGAACTCCTCGTAGAAGGGGTACAGGTAGTCGGAATCGAAGGTGTCGAAATCGATGGTGCCGGGGAAGGGTTCGTTGACCGGGTCGAAGCCGACGACCAGATCCACGTCGGCGACCGTTTCGGCGACCCGGCGGGCGGCTTCCTGCTGGTGGGCGTGCAGGTCGTGGTTCTTCCAGAAGCCGTCGAAACAGGCGCTGACGGGCGCGGTGAAGTAGGTCATGAACCAGATGTCCTGGGGCTCGAAGGCGTCGTAGTTTGCCTGGTCGCAGGACCACGCGGGGGCGCCGTGGTTTCCGAAGCCGATCCCGTACATGTCCTGGTGCATGTCCAGGAACACGTACAGGCCTTGCGCCGCCGCCCGGCGGACCTGCGCCTGGACGGTTTCGAGGTAGTCGGTCCGGATCTGATCCTTTTCGGGTTCGATGCGGTCCCAGTTGATGACGAAACGGACGGCGTTGAAGCCCGAGTCCGCGATGTGCCGGAAGACGTTCGCTTCGAATTCCGGGAACTCGGAGGCCCAGTTGACCAGGTCGCCGGACGCGACGTTGATGCCGCGCAGGATCAGGGTGCGGCCCTGGCGATCGACGATGCGCCCCGCCTGGGTGCGGTACAGCGGGGGTTCCGGGATGTCGGAGGGTGTGTCGGAGGGAGTGTCGGAGGGCGTGTCGGGCAACGCGTCGGGCGCCTCGTCGGCCGTCGGGAGGTCGGCCGGGACGTCCGCCACGGCATCCGGCCCGACGGCCGAACGGTCGCCGCCGCATCCCGCGGAGCCGGCCGATCCCAGGGCGGCCAGCGTCGCGACGATCAGGGACAGGTACAGGGACGACGTCCGCAGGGAGTCGATGTGACCGGCCATGATGCCTCCCGTTTCGCCGCAGACGATATCACGGCCGCGGCTGGCGGACCGACCGCAGGTAGCGGCGCAGTTCCCCCCCCAGCAGCGCGGGGTCGACCCCCTGCACCCCGAAGACCGGGCCCCACAGCCGTTCGAAGCAGTGGGCCGCGTCGGGGAAGGTGCGGGCCAGTTCCAGGGCCTGCCGGTAGAAGTCCCGGGGGCGCGTGCGGGCCTGGGCGGCCGTCACGGCGAACTGCCCGCCCAGGTAGAACGCGATGCTCTGGGGCGCCGGCGTGCCGAACAGGGTTTCGTGGAACCGGTCCAGGGGCAGTTCGCGGCCGTCCCGGTTCTTGGACCAGGGTACGAACAGGCGGCGTCCCCGCGGATCGTCGGTGTCGATGACGAAGCCCAGCCAGCGGAAGGCGTCCACCCGTTCGCGCCCCGAGGCCACGTTCCGCAGGGCGTCGTGCAGATCCCAGGCGTGGTCGAAGGGGTGACCCTGGCAGAAGAACGTCACCTCGGCCAGATCGTCGTAGCGCTCGACCAGGTGGTGCAGGTACGTGTGCGCCTCGTGGCCGACGTTTTCCAGGCGTTCGACGCGGGCCCACGGCAGCAGGCGGGGGTCCAGGTCGCCGCCCTTGTCGTACACCGTGATCCGGGCGGACGAGGGCACGTTCCGGACCCAGGCCACGGGCTCGGCGTGGCGCGCCACCACGACCTCGACCTCCACCGCGGCCGGCGGTTCCAGGGGATCGCGACGACGTTGCAGGGGACGCGGCGTCGGGATCGGGGCGGGACGCAGCGTGATGCTTTCGGTGCGCCGCAGCGTCGTCCCCAGGCGCTGTGCCGCGTCCAGGGCCCGCAGGACCACCTGGTCCATGTCCAGGTTCCGGTACTCGGCGAACCGTCCCAGGAAGGTGGTGTCCGCGGTGCAGGCGATGCGATCGACGTACCGGCGATGCAGCGCCGCAGCGTCCGGAGCGGGGACGGCGTAGAACGGCTCCCTCCCCGGTCCGGCCTCCAGCGGATACTCGCGGATGATCGTGGTCACGGGCAGGCGCTGGCCGGTGGCGTGCTTCGGCTCGATGATGCGGGTGTAGTCGTGCTCGTCCGGGTAGTTGACCTGCATCGTGGGCAGGACCAGCGGGGCCGCGACGGTTTCGTGCTCCCAGCGCAGGGAGCGCCAGGGCAGGGGACCCTCGTCGTGGTCGAAGAACTCGTCCACGGGACCGGTCCAGACCAGGTGCCGGTGGGGGACCGCGTCCCGGATGTCCCGCAGGCCGGTCCCCAGGCGGACCTCGATGTCCGGGTGGTCCAGGATCCGCTGGAACATCCGGGTGTAGCCCTCGGTCGGCATCCCCTGGAAGCCCTGGGACAGGTAGCGGTCGTCCCGATCCGTGCGGATGGGAATCCGGCCGCACGCCGACGGGTCCAGGTCCCGCGCCTCCCGTCCCCACTGCTTGCGCGTGTACCCCTCGTAGAACAGTTCGAAGAACGGCCGTCCCACGCGGGACAGGACGTACTCCTCGGAATTCCGGGGGGCATCGATCGGCTGGCGCCACCGGGCCAGCGCGGCCTCCATCTCGGCGGTCGTGGACGGGCGGCCCAGGTACTGCTCGAAGGTGGCGAGGTTGATCGGGAAGGACCAGTGCCGCCCGCGGGTCCAGGCGACCACCCGGAACGCCACTTCGTGCCAGGTCGTGAAGCGATCCAGGAAGTCCTTCACAGGGGTCGAGTCGGTGCGGAACCAGTGGGGACCGTAGGACGGCACCAGGACGCCCCGGGGATCCGTGCCGTCGTGGCACAGCCCGCCCACGTGGTCCCGGCGGTCGACGACCAGGCAGCGCAGGCCGAAGCCTTCGCACAGGCGCCGCGCCGTCACCGCGCCGGCCAGCCCCGCCCCCACCACCAGGATGTCGAACCCGGAGGACATCGTCGCGCCTCGTTCCGGGGCATTCTCCCCGACGGCGGCCGGCCGGGCAAGCCGGGACCCCGGGGGCGCCACCCGCCGGGGCCTGTGGCCGGTTCGATCGGCGGATCGGGGGCGGACTCCCGGGCAGGTGACCGGTTCCAGGCATTTGCCGTCGGAGGAAGCGGCCGACTTTGGTACACTGCGCGCCGTCTTTGGCTCGGATGCTGCCATGAAACGGATCGTTCCGGTGGTCGCCCTGGCGACCGCCTTGCTTGCGGCCTGCACCTACACGATCGCGGCCGAGGATGTCCCGGACACGGGCTTCGACGCGGGGACGGACGTGCCCGACGTCCCCGGCGATGCGCCGGCGGAACCGGGCGCGGACGTGCTGCCCGACGCACCCGCCGACGTGCCCGCCGACGTCCCGGACCTTCCCCTGTGGACCGGTCTCCAGGGGGCCGGCCTGCCCCTGCAGCAGATCGCGGGCGTCGCGTCCCAGATGGACACGAAGGCGCCGCCGAACGCCGACCGGGACTTTGAATACGCCCAGTACGCGCCCTATCCCGGCTTCCGGATGCGCAACGGCCACCGGTGGGAGGACGTCGAAAAGGCGGACGGCGTCTGGACCTTCGACGGCGCCAGCGGTTCGGTGGACGGCGCGAAGGCCGGCGGCAGCAAGGTCCTGATGGGCCTGGACTATGCCCCCGAATGGGCCCGGGACGGCGACGACTACGGCACGGTCCACATCGACGACTTCGCCTCCTACGCCGGAGGAATGGCCGGCCGGTTCTGCGACAGCGTGAAGGAATACGAGGTCTGGAACGAGCCGAACATCGGCTCCCGTTTCTGGCAGCCGGCGGCCGATCCCGCGAAGTACGCCGACCTCGTCATCGCATCCACTGCCGCGATCCGGGCCGTCTGCCCGGATGCCAAGGTCGCGTTCGGGGCCATGTCCTCGTACGACGACGTGGACCTGACCGACACGTGGGGCTTCCTGCGGCGCGCGCTGCAGGCACGCCCGGGCCTGTGCGATTCCTTCGACGTGCTGTCGCTGCACCCCTACACCTGGTTCCAGTTCGACCCGCCCGAGCACGACGAGTGGCTGGGGTACGGCGCCAGCCGGCCTTCGCAGACGACCATGGTGCAGATCGCGCGGGACATGCTGACGGCGGCCGGATGCGCGCAGAAGCCGATCTGGTTCACCGAGGTGGGCTGGCCCTCCTACGAACTGTCCGAGACCCAGGTGGCCCGGTACGCGGCCCGCAGCCTGCTGCTGACGGCCCGGGACGGCGTGGACGCGTGGTGCTGGTACACCTTCTGGGACAACGAGCCCTCGACCTCCGGGCTGCGGCCCCACGAGGGCTACTTCGGGATGTATGGATGGAAGGGCCCCGACAATTCGGTGCGTCGGGCCAAGCCGGCCTGGCACGCCACGACCGGCGCCCTGGACGTGCTGGGCATGCACCGCTTCGCCCGGGACCTGGGCCCCGCCCTGGGACTGCCGAACGACGTGTACGTGCTGGCCTTCGTGGACGACGCCGGGCAGATCGCGCTGGCCCTGTGGGACGGCCGCGAGATGCCCGACGTCACCGAGGACGGGGCGACCGACGGCGGCCCGGACACGACATACGCCCTGGATCTGCCGCTGCCGGCCTGCGCGACCGGGGTGGAACTGCTGGACCTGGACGGCGCGGCCCTCCCGACCCCTGCCGCCGGACCGTCGACCCACATCGTGCTGACGACCGCGGTGCAGTACCTCAAGATCGCCTGCGACTAAGCCCCTGGTATTCCAAGTGGAACGCCCCGTCCGGCTTGCGCGGATCCGGGAAAAATCCGATGGTGAATCATTGAATTCGGAACATCGCCGTGGACTCGCTGGACAGCAGGCGCGTCGTCGGGGAAGTCGTGCTCCGCGTGGTGGAGCGCCGGGAGCAGGATCCGCGGACCATCGAGCGGGCGCTGTTCGACACGATCTACGAGGAGCGGCGACGGGTTGACGGGATTCGCGACAAGGAGTCGCGTCGTCGCCAGGGCGCGTACTGGGATCGGGTCCATGCCGACGCGACCCGATCCGATGTGGACGGACAGCGCGCCCTGCTGCTGGAGGTGGTGCGGCATTTCACCGACGAGGTGGCGGGCCACTTCGACCCGCGCTGGTACGCGGTGGCGACCACGGTCCTGACGCCCTCCCTGGACGTCCTGCTGAACGCCCTCAGCCCGCTGCGCCTGATCCGCAGCCTGCCGGGGGGCGGCGGCCACCTGGACGACCAGGTCGTCATCGAGGGCGAAACCCAGTCCCTGGTGCGGCTGGCCCGGCGCGGCACGACCATCATCGTTCCGACGCACCTCAGCAACCTGGACAGCATCCTGATGGGGTATGCCATCCAGCGCCTGGGCCTGCCCCCGTACGTCTACGGCGCCGGCCTCAACCTGTTCGCGAACCCCCTGATCGGGATGTTCATGGCCCACCTGGGCGCCTACCGGGTGGACCGCCTGAAGAAGGCCGAAATCTACAAGGACGTCCTGAAGACCTACGCCGGCTGCACGATGGAAGCCGGGTACCACAACCTGTTCTTCCCCGGGGGCACGCGCAGCCGCAGCGGCGGGGTGGAACGCCACCTGAAGCTGGGCCTCCTGGGCATGGGGCTGGACGCCTACATCCACAACCTGGGTGCGCGGAAGCGGGACCCCGACATCTTCGTGGTGCCCTGCACGATCAACTACGAACTGGTCCTGGAGGCGGAAACCCTGATCGACGACCACCTGAAGGAGGTGGGGCGCAGCCGCTACATCATCGAGGACGACGAGTTTTCCAGGCCGCGCCAGGTGCTGCAGTTCGTGCAGCGCCTGTTCTCGCTGGAGTCCCGCGTCAACGTGCGGTTCTGCCGGCCGCTGGACGTGTTCGGCAACCCCGTGGACGACGAGGGGCGATCCCTGGATTCCCGCGGGCGTTTCATCGACCGTTCCCTATACGTGGACAAGGGCAACGGTCCGGGGGCGGACCCGCAGCGGGACGAGGAGTACACGCGGGAACTGGCCCGGGCCATCACGGATTCGTACCGTCGCGACACCGTGCTGAAGGCGACCCACGTGGTCAGTCGGGCCGTGTTCGACCTGTTGCGCGACCGCAATCCCGCGATGGATCTGTACCGGCTGCTGCGGACGGGCGGGGAAGAACCCAGCATCCCTCTTCCGGAGGTCTACGAGCGCCTGGACCGGGTGCTGGGGGCGGTGCGTCGGGCGGCGGCCGAGGGGCGTGTCCGGCTGGACGGAGCGGCGGCGGGAGGGGATGCGGTGGCGGTTTCCAGCGAGGCCCAGGCGCACCTGTCGTCGTACCACCGGCGGCCGGCCCTCGAGCGCCACGGCGATCGACTGGTGGCCGCCGACCGCAACCTGCTGCTGTACTACGGGAACCGGGTGGACGGGGAGGTGCTGCGGTGAGTCCCCGGAACGGGCTGGATGCGGTGGTTCTGGGGGGCGGCGGCTTCGGTACGACGCTGGCCCACCTGCTGGCCGAGCAGGGCCGGCGGGTCCTGCTGTGGGTCCGGCGCGAGGAGGCGGCCCGGGAAATCGGGCGCAGCCATCGGTGCGAACGATACCTCCCGGGATTCCGGCTGTCCGCGCGCCTCCGGGCGACCACGGACCTCGCCGGGGCCGTGCGGCAGGCCCCGGTGGTCCTGGTCGCCGTGCCGTCCCGGTCGATGCGGGACGTCGCGCGCCTGCTGGGCGACACCGTGGAAGGTGACCAGATCGTGGTCCACGCGACCAAGGGCATCGAGATCGGGACGGGCCTGCGCATGAGCGAGATCCTGCGGCGGGAAACGTGCGCCCTGAAGATCGGCGCCCTGTCGGGCCCCAACCTTTCCCACGAAATCATGGCCGGCAAGCCCGCGGGCGCCGTGATCGCGTCCCGTTTCGAGGAGGTGACGCGGGCGGTCCAGGGGCTG
>CAINDP010000224.1 GCA_903847405.1 uncultured Myxococcales bacterium
CCTGGCGATCTACAGCCACATGATCTCGAACGGGCTGTACCTGCCCGACTACCCGATCGGCCACCTCATCCAGTTCCAGATGGAACGGCAGATCGAAGGGAAGAACCTGGCCGCGGAAATGGAGCGCATGTGCGTCCAGGGGCGCCTGACTCCCGACAAGTGGATGCGCGGCGCGGTGGGCGGGCCCCTGTCCACGAAGCCCCTGGTCGAGGCCGCGAAGGCGGGCCTGAAGGTGATCGCGAAGCAGAAGTGAGGCGCAGGTGCCGCCGTGCCCGGGTCCGATCGCCCGCCCTTAGGGAGCCACTCCCACGTTGAACGTCGCGCTGTAGATGTCGATCGGCCCGGCGGTGCACTGGGCGGAACTGATCGGCCGGTCGGGCAGGCACCCGGTCCAGTACTGGCCGCGCATCCGGTAGGTCGGGAAGGCGCCCATGTCGGTGGGGGCGGTCCAGGGGAAATCCCGGTAGCCCTGGCCGGCGACGACGTGGTGCGCGACCCCTTCCACGCCGCACATCACGGGCGGGCCCTGGTCGATCCAGTCGCCCGTCGACGCGTCCTTCCTTTCCACGGTGTAGCTGGAGCACCCCGCCAGGTAGATGTCGGTCGCGGTGAAGTCATACCAGGCCACCGGAATGGTTTCGCCCGGACTGAACAGCGATCCCGGCACCCACAGCACGATGGACTCCTGGCCTTCCGGAAGGCCGCAGACGCCTTCCCGATCGATCGCGGCGCACGCCGAGCACGGTGGGCAGAACGAGGAACCGAAGCACAGGGCGCCGGTGGGGCACTCAGGGTCCGTCCAGCAACCCGCCGCGGCGACGGGTGGCGCCAGGCAATTTCCTTCCTGGCCGCCCGGTATGTAGGCGCCGTAGCATCGGGTCCCTTCGCCGCAGTGCTCGTCCAGGTAGCAGCCCGAACCCTCGCACCACACCTTGACGCAGTAGGCGGGCGGCTGCATGCCACAATGCGGGCAGGGAACGCGGACGCACGCCTGCCCCGGATCGCAGTCCCCCGGGACGCCCTCGTAGGTGCATTCCCTGGGCGCCACGATTCCGCACATCGAAAGGCAGTCTGCAGAACACCCGTCCAGCACGGGCGGCGGCGGGTTGCAGTCGTCGAAGCATCCGCCGTAGGGCAGGAAGCGGCCGTCCGAACAGGTGCAGGAGCAGTCGATGCAGATCCTCTGGCCGCAGTCGGGACCGACGTCCTCCTCGACGCCGTCGTCCGCGATGTCCACCACCGTATCGCCCCCCGGATCCGCAACGATATCGCCAGCGTCGACGTCCCCCTGCACTCCGTCATCCGGGGCGTCCCGCCCGACGAGGTCCCCGGGCCCCGGGTCGCCCGCCAGCACCGACGGGTCCTTGTCCTGGAACACGCAGCCCGGCAGGAGTGCCGTCATCACCAGGACCGCGCCCCCGATCTGCCACGCCAGCGACCGCTTCATGGAATCCTCCCGTCAGCACAACCTTGCCCCGAGACAATAGCAAGGGAAGTGCCAAGGCGTCACTTCTGCGCAACGGCGCGCTGCAACGGCGCCGCCACGCGTCCATGGACCTGCGCAACCGACTCCCGGCCGCGCCATGCCCTGACAACCGGATCATGCCGCAAGCATGCGGAGTCCCGACACGGCCGTTGATCCCGACGGCCCCCCGCGCTACCGTAGCCGCTTGAAACGCCGCGGGGGTTTCCACGTGAAGACGATCGACTGGGACCAGGCCATCACGCTCCTTTCGCCCCACACCTACACGCTCCTGTCCACCCTGGGCGCCAACGGCAGGGCGAACCTGATGGGGGTGGGATGGTGGACGATCGTGTCGTGGAACCCGCCCCAGGTGGCGGTGTCGATCGGGCAGGCCCAGTACTCGCGGGAGTGCCTGGACGCGATTCCCGAGTTCGCCCTCTGCTTTCCCTCCGAGCAGCAGGCCCGCGGGGCCTGGATCTGCGGCTCGATGTCGGGACGCGACGGCGACAAGTTCGCCATGGCCGGTTTCCGCCCCGCGGCGTCCAAGGTCATCCGCCCGCCCCTGGTGGACGGTGCGACGGTGGCGTTCGAATGCCGCGTGGTGAACCGCGTCGAGTCGGGGGATCACGTGCTGTTCATCGGCGAGGTCGTCGGTGTGCACGGCACGCCCGAATCGCCGATGCACCTGTACTCCATCCACTACAACAAGCTTGTCGCCCTGGACAAGGACCTGCACCACAACGACGCGCCCGGCCAGGACTGACGCGCCGGTCGCGGCGGCGGGTCATCCACCCGGCGACGGACAGTCGGCGAAGTCGGGTTGGCACAGCCTGGCCGGCACTTTCCGTCCGGTGTATTCCAGGCCTGTGCCGGTGTCCCGGAACGTGGCCGCACCCCCGGCACCCGTCGGGAATGTGACGTCCCACCGGCCTCGAAAGCCGTCCCGAAGGTCGCAGTACAGGTTCAGGGCCACCTGGATCGTCAGCACGCCGCCGGCCGAGGACACGGGCTCCCAGGTCCCACGCTGGGGCCAGACGGGCGTCGGATCGACGCAGGGCAGGGGAGGGAGGTCGGCCACGAAATCGCCGGAGGGTTCGAACCGGGCCCGGCGCAGCCCGCCGTCGAATTCAAAGCGCAGGTAGACCGCCCGGGTGGGACTGCCGCCGACCTCCAGCAGCCAGGCGCCGTACAGGCGCGAGGCGTGCGGTTCGGCCGGCAGGCAGATGCCGGGCGTCATGCACCGGCTGCCGGGCAGGCACTGTTCGTCCGTGAGGCACAGGCTGCAGCGCGCCAGACCGCAGGCCTGGTAGGGCTTGTCGTCCAGCGCCAGGCAGTCGGGGACACCCGAGCACGAATGGCCGAAGAAGGTGTCGCAGATGTAGGCGGCGCACAGGGGCTCCCCGAGGCCGACGTTGGCGCAGCCGGCTCCCGGAGTGCCGTGGATCGGCGGTGGACACTCCGCGCCCGCCGGATCGATGCACCGGCCCATCACGCACACCGCCGGCCCCCCGCAACCGGACGAATCGACGCACTCGACGCAGGATCCGAAGAGGCACCGGGACCCGGCCCGCCCCCCGGGGGCGATCGCGGGACACTCCGCGTCGCTCCGGCAGGGCTCGTCGCGCGGCGCGATCCGGGCGCAGGCCCCCGGGGGCGCGTCGTCCCACAGGTAGGTGAAGGGGCCCTCAGCCAGCGCGCCGAGCCAGGGCGGGCACGATGCGGGGGGGGTGACGCATCGCGCCTCGCACTCCCCGATCGTCGGGAACGTCAGGCTGCAGAACGGTTCGCAGCCGCAGCACCCCGGACAGGTGGCCACGCAGGACACGCCGTCGAAGACCACGACCGACGCGGCGTCGCAGACCTCGGCGACCCAGTCGGGGTTGACCGTGGCGCACGCGCCTCCCGGCCCGGCAAGCGGGGCACAGACTCCCGTCCCGGCGTACTCCATGTCGCAGTCGGCCTGGCAGGGGCAGAGGCCGGCCCCCAGGCAGCCCTGGCCCAGGCCGCAGTCGGCGGATGTCCAGCACCGACCGTCCTCGGGACGGTTCGCGCAGACACCGAAGCCCGATTGCCCGGAACCGGACGCCTGCGCGCACACCTCGTCCGGGCCGCAGTCGCCGGGGCCGCGGCAGCAGGACGGGGGCGGCGCGGGCAGGTCCGAAGGCAGATCCGCGGGATCGGGGACATCCGGTGGGGGACCGGGGTCCGCGGCATCGTCGTGTGCCGCATCGTCGTCGGCATTGCCGGGATCGGTCGCCTCATCCGGCGCGGCCCCCGGGTCGCGGGCGTCCGCGACAGCAACGTCGGCGGCCGCGTCTGCGCTGGTGGACACGCGGGTCCCCGCGCAGGAAACGGCCAGGGCCGCCAGGATCACGGCGGCAAGCGGGCGACGGCGCATCCAGGTCTCCGACGCGAGGGGTTCCCGGGGATTATACCCTCCACCCGGGCGCCCCGACGCCGAATCATCGATGCGCCCAAAGTCTTGTCATCCCGGCATGTTTGTCCGTCAGGCCTTGGACCGGCCTGCCTCCGTGCTTACCTTCAGTGCGTCCATCTACTTGGCGGAGGAACTTTCATGCTGGAAGCCATCGTGAACCGGTTGCCCAAGGGAAAGCAGCGCGGCGTGGTCCTGGCGGTGGGCGGAATGGGCGCCCTGCTGGCCGGCAGCAAGGCCGTGGGAATGACGATGTTTGCCGGGGGCGTCGCGGACCTGGAAGCCGCCTGGCGCCAGGCGCACCCCGAGTTCCAGGGGGATCTGAAAGCGCGCTGGGCCGAGGCGGTGTCGTTCTACGAATCCACCCACAAGGACCCGACGAACCGGATCCTGCACGTCGCCGGGATCCCGATGATCCTGGGCGGCGCCGTGGGACTGCTGCTGGCCCCTTCGTACTCGCCCCCGTGGTGGGTGGCGGCCGGGGCCTTCGGGACGGGCTGGGCCTTGAACATCGTGGGACACGCCATGTTCGAAAAGAACCGCCCGGCGTTCGCCGACGACCCTCTGTCGTTCCTGGCGGGGCCGGTCTGGGATCTGGGCCAGGTGAAGACCCTCGTGACCAGCCGCAAGGCGCCCGTGCGGGTCGCCTGATCCGCAGCCTCAGCGCGACGTCCTGACCAGTTTCAGACGGATCGTTCCCGGCACCTTGCCCTCCAGGGGCAGCACCTTGGCCCGCTCCTGCTCCAGCACCAGGAAGGCCGCCTGCCTGCCGTTGGGGGAAACGCCGATCAGCGGGCTCCAGCCGAGGCCCGACCGGTGGTCGTCGGCCAGGAAGCGCTGGGGGAGGACGGTCGCCAGTTTCCAGTCGCTGCCGGTGCGGAAGGCGTACCGGGCCTGGCCGATTTCCAGGCCCTGGGCCTGGTTCGCGTCGCGGTAGGCTGCGATGTCGGAAAACGCGATGTGGATTCCGCCCGTGCCGCTGGGGACCACGGCCATCGGGGCCCAGCCGGTGAACCGTTTTCCGTCCCCGCCCAGGTAGCCGTCGCTTTCCGGCACGATCACCTGGCTGCTCCAGATCCCCTCGGTGGATCGGATCGCCAGGCCCAGGTCCGCGTAGCCGTAGGTCGGTGTCATGCCGGGCCCATCCTCGATCCGCTGCAGGCGGGTATAGGCGATCACGGGAACGTCGTACCCGCCGAGGGCGATGGAGAAGGGCATCAGGACCGTGTCCGCGTCGGGCGCCGCCACCGCGACCGCGTAGGTCCACTGGGCACCCTCCAGCACCCCGTGGACGATGTCCGCTCCCTGCCGGCAGACGGCGTGCAGTGCCCCCATGGGGGCGAAGGCGTATCCGAAGCACCCCTTGTCCGTCACGGGAGGCTGGAACGTCGTGACCGTCCAGGCACCGTCCTTGACCCAGGCGTGGACGGTGGCGGAATCCCCCCCCGAAAATGTCACGACGAACAGCAGGTGCAACTGGCCCAGGCGATCGACATCGGCCGCCAGGTGCCGCAGGGCCGCCGGGGACTTGCCCAGTGCCTTTTCCAGGCCCAGGTTCGGCGCGATGGCTTCCCAGGTGCCGTCATCCTGTCGGGTCCAGAGGTCGTACCCGGGGCGGTCATCGGAAGCGCGCCACACCAGCGGTTTGCACCCGTCGGCCTCGTCGGAAAAGACCACGGTGCCCGAGATCGGCAGCGGGGCGACGGTCCCGGCCGCCGTCGCCAGGTAGCCCCGGGGCGGGGCCGATTCCCCGGTGGCGGCGAAGATCTGGACCACGACGGACGAATCGAAGGTGCCATCAAGCCCCGCCAGAACGTCGCGAAACAGGACGCCGACCGTGCCGCAGGCCGACACGCGGACCAGGGGGCTTCCGTTGCTGCCGTCCAGGGGGAACTGGGGGTCCTCGCCCCAGGCCGTGTCGGCGAGCCTCTTTTCCAGCAGCAGGATGGGAGCCTCGGCCGTCACCGGAACGTCGGGGACGTCAATCCGGGCATCCACCGGGGCGGGGAGGTCCTCGTCGGCCACGTCGGGCTCCACGGAGTCCGGGTCGCCGGCGCCTTCGTCGGACGGCTGCGCCACGTCGATGGAGTCCGTCGCTCCGACGTCGGCACCGCCGCCGCCACCCCCGCAGCCCCACGCGATCGCGGCCAGAACGATGAACGCCGGACCGGCCCGACGAATCCGCATGATGTGTACCTCCGTGCGACCGAACGTTACCAAGACCCGCCCACCGCACGCAAGCGGTCCGAAACCGCGGCCGGCCCCCCTCGGGACCGCGTATTCCCATGTCCAGCCTTGACACAGTGCGTCAAAACCCCCACTATGCGCGTCGAAGTCAGGTAACCATCCGGTTACTTGTGGAGGGATTGGCCATGCTGGAAGAGTCCGCAGGACGCAAACGGCGGGACCGGGACACCACCCAGACGCTGCTGCTGGAAGCGGCGGAGCGGTTGTTCGTGCGCAAGGGGTTCGACGGCGCCCGGATCGACGAGGTCGCCGGGTTGGCCGATGTGAACAAGCGCATGATCTACGCCTACTTCAAGGACAAGGTCGGCCTGTGGCACGAGGTGCTGGAGCACTGCCTGGTGCGCCTGGTCGACGCGACCCGGGGGGAATTGGACCCCGCAGCGGACGCACGGGAGCAGGCCACCCAGGTCATCCGGCGCTACGTGGACTTCATGGACGCGAACCCGGGCGTGGTCCGCCTGCTGGCCTGGGAAAGCCTGAACGACGGCCGCCGCTCGGGCATCCGGGTGGACGACGCCCTGGCGCAGGGGCTCGAGGACCTGAACGGCATCCTGAAGCGGGGCATCGAACGGGGCACGTTCCGCGCCGATCTGGACCCGCAACTGGTCGTGCTGGGGATCGTTCACCTGTGCAGCGGGTGGTTCCGCGGGCGCCTGGGCGCTTCCCTGTTCGGCGAGGATCCGACCCGACCGGGGCGTACCAAGCAGTTCCGGGAGCACGCGGTCCGGATGATCCTGGATGGAATCAGCGCCTGATCACGGGCGAAGACAAGGAGAGCACGATGCGACGAGCGGTTCTGGCGTTGGCGATGGCGGTGGCGGCGCTGGCGGTTGCCGGCTGCGGCGGTGTTCGGAAGGAGCAGGGTACCCGGGTCGTGACGGGCCTGATCGATGCGACGGAAATCGACATCGCGTCCAAGATCCCGGCGCGCATCAAGGAACTGAAGATCCGCGAGGGCGACCGGGTGGCCAAGGGCCAGGCGCTGGTCGTCCTGGAAAGCGAGGAAATCGAGGCCAAGATCGCGCAGGTGGCGTCCGGCATCGAGGCCGCGAAGGCCAAACTGGCAATGGCCCGCAAGGGCGCCCGGGTCGAGGAGCGCCAGCAGGCCCAGAAGGCCACCGATGCCGCCCAGCACCAACTGGACCTGGCGACGAAGATGTACGACCGCCTGGGGCGACTGGTGAAGGACGGCAGCGTCCCGCAGTCGACCTTCGACGACGTCGAGTTCAAGTTCCAGGCCGCCCAGGACCAGTTGTCGATCGCCCAGGCGCGGTTGCACATGGTCAAGGAAGGCGCCCGCAGCGAGGAAATCGAGGCGCTGGAGGCGCTGGTCCGCCAGGCCGAAGGCACGCTGGCCGAGGTCGAGTCCTACGCCCGCGAACGGGGCCAGGCGGCGCCGGTGGACGGCGAGATCGCCCGGATCGTCCTGCACGAAGGCGAACTGGCCGCGACGGGCTACCCCATCCTGACAATCGTGACCATCGACGCCCCCTGGGCCAGTTTCGCCGTCCGGGAAGACCTGCTGAAGGAACTGAAGGTCGGGACGCGGGTCACGGCCGAGGTGCCGGCCCTGGGGCGCACCGTGGAATTCGAGGTCTACTCCATCGCCGCCATGGGCGATTTCGCGACGTGGAAGGCAACGAATGCCAAGGATTCGTTCGACCTCAAGACCTTCGAGGTCAAGGCCCGACCGACGGCGAAGATCGAGGGGCTCCGGCCGGGCATGACCGTCCGCTGGACGCGGGGGTAGTCGGACGATGGGCGCATGGTGGCGCGGTTTCTTCGGTCTGGGGCACCGGCTGGTGACGCATCCCCGGACGGTGCTGATGCTGGTCCTGATGCTGACCCTGTCGTGGCTGGCGGTCCAGATCTACGCGGGACTGGTCGTCACGTCGGTGCCGACGGCGATCTACGACTTCGACCAGTCCAAGGTGTCGCGGGCCCTGTGGACCTCCATCTCGGGCCCCCGGGAAATCGAACTGGTCGAAACGCCGGCCACGCTGGACGAGGCCTGGGAGCGCCTGGGTGACGGGCGCCTGGGTGCCCTGGTCGTCATTCCCCACGGTCTGTCGGACGCCCTCAAGAAGGGCCACGAGGCGGCCGTCACGGTCGCGGTGGACGGCGGCAACATCCTGGTGGGCAAGAACGTGTTCAAGGCCCTCGCCAAGGCGGTGGGCCAGGTGTCCGCCGGCGTCCAGGTGACGTCGCTGCGCAAGATGGGGGCCCGGAAGGAACGTTCGGTGTCGCTGGCCGTACCGATCGCCACCGACGAGCGCCCGATCCGCAACCCGGGGACCAACTACGGCGTGTATGTCGCGCCGGGCCTGGTGTTCTTCATGCTGCACATCTTCGTGCTGCTGCTGGGCCTGACGATCTTCCTGCCCGATCATCGCCCCGCGTCGGCCCTGGAAGCCTTCGGTGCGTTGAGCGCGGCGTTCCTGGTCTGCACCGGCATCGGGATGGCCTTCGCCTATGTCTGGCTGCGCCCCCTGTCGATCATTCCGGCGTCGGGACCGGTCTGGACCCTGGTATGGGTGGCCTGCCTGGTCGCCCTGGACCTGCTGATGGCGTGCTCGTTCGTCGCGATCGCGGCGACGCCGCTGGCCGGCGTCCAGGTCACGGTGCTGCTGGGCATGATGTCCATGATGCTGTCCGGGATCACCTGGCCCACGGACTGCTTCCCGCCGCTGCTGCAGGAAATCGCGTCCTGGATCCCGTTCACCCCCTTCGCCAAGGGTCTGCAGACCCTGCTGCACATCCCGGCGGGGTTCGACGAACTGTCCCAGCACCTGCGCTCGTTTGCGCGGCAGGCCGCCCTGTACGGCCTGATCGGCCTCGTGGGCCTGGCCGGCCGGCGCGTCGTGGCACGCATTCGAACGGCCAGGACGGCCGAGGGGAGGGCGCCATGAGCAGACCTCGCGCCCTGGTTCGTGCCTTCGGGGACGAACTGCAATTCCTGTTCGGTCCGGGGCGGGCGACGCTGCTGGTGATGCTGGGCCTGCCGATCTTCTACCCGGTCGTCATGTCCTGGCTGTACGCCGGGAACGTCGCCATCGAGCGCCCGACCCTGGTGGTGGACGAGGACCGCAGCGCGCTGTCGCGCCAGATCCAGTTCCGCCTGGACGCCACGCAGGAAATCCGGGTCATCGGCAATCCATCCACGGTGGACGAGGGCCTCGACGCCGTCCGGCGCGGCGATGCCGAAATGCTGTTGTGGATCCCCGGGGACTTCACGCGCACGGTCCAGCGCGGCAAGACCGGGCGCCTGCCGGTCTGGGTCGACAGCGCGAACATGGTCACCTATGCCGGCGGCATGCCGGGCCTGACGAACGTGGTCGGGTCCCTGAACGAGGAACTGGGCGCCCGCTTCTTCATGGACAAGGGAATGACGACGGCGCTGGCGGATGCGCGGGTCATGCCGGTCCTGCGGGACGACCACGTCCGGTTCCGCCCGACCATGGGGTACGGCGACTTCCTGATCAGCGGCGTGTTCGCGGTGGTCGTCCAGCAGATCGTCCTGATCGGCATGACGGTGTCCTTCGGCATGTCGGCCGAGTTCGGTCGCAGGCGCGGCCGCGGGCGCCACGCCCTGTCGGACCTGTTCGGGAGGGCGCTGGCGCACGTCCCGTTCTACCTGCTGGGCTCGGCCGTTCTGGTGTTCGTCATGTTCCCGCTGGCCGGATGGACGCTGGTGCGGCCGTTGGCGTTGTTCGGGCTGTTCACCCTGCTGGTCCTGTCGCTGCTGCCGATGGCGGCGACGTGCGCCCGCCTGGCCAGCGACCGCTTCGACGCCTTCCTGCTGCTGATGTTCCTGTCCACGCCCATGTTCATGGCGTCGGGGTACGCCTGGCCCACCGACCGGATGCCTGGATGGGTCCAGGCCGTGGCCGCGTGCTTCCCGCTGACGCCCGCCCTCCAGGGGATGCGGACCGTGGCGACCGCGACCGGGGACCTGGGATCCGTCGTGCCGCAGATCCTCCACCTCGGGATGCTGTTCGTCGGATGGAGCCTGGTCCTGATGGTCAGCGTCGCGGTCAGCCGCTGGCTGGAGCATCGGCGTACGACGGGGCCGGAAATCACCCCCGCATGATCTCCCGCACGCAACGACGATGACGTGCAGCAACGTCAATGCCCGCACCAAGTATGGCAAATGCGGGTCGTTTAACTCTTGATTACTTGACGCGACGCGTAAATCGTACTTTGATCCCCCCAGGCGCCCGACTCTCGGGATGTTCACCAGCGTGAAAGGGGGAATGAATGGATCCAATCTTCCTGGCAAGACTCCAATTCGCTTTGACGATCGGGTTCCATTTCCTCTTTCCACCCATCTCGATCGGCCTGGGATGGATGCTGGTGATCGTGGAGACCCTGGGCTGGCGCACGAAGAATGACATCTACGTGCGCATGGGCCGGTTCTTCGCGAAGTTGCTGGCCCTGACGTTCGCAATGGGGGTCGCGACCGGCATCGTCATGGAGTTCCAGTTCGGCACCAACTGGGCCCGCTACTCGACCTTCGTGGGCGACATCTTCGGGGCGCCCCTGGCCGCCGAGGGCGTGTTCGCGTTCTTCCTGGAGTCCGGCTTCCTGGGCCTGTACCTGTTCGGCCGCGAACGCGTGTCGAAGGGCGTTCACTGGTTCTCGGCGCTGATGGTCGCGGTGGGTGCGACGATTTCGGCGTTCTGGATCCTGGTGGCGAACTCCTGGCAGCAGACGCCGGCCGGCTTCGACATCGTGGGCGGGCGCGCCGTCCTGACGTCCTTCGTCGATGCGGTGTTCAACCCGTCGATGGGCGTCCGGTTCTACCACACCATGGCGGCCGCACTGGTCACGGGCGCCTTCTTCATGGCGGGCGTGTCGGCCTGGCAGATGCTGCGCGGCAAGGGCGGCGACGTGGCTCCCAAGGCCCTGCGCCTGTCCGTCCTCTTCGGCCTGGTCTTCTCGATCCTTTCGGCCTTCCCGACGGGTCACGAGCACGCCAAGCAGGTCGCCCGGGACCAGCCCGAAAAGTTCGCGGCCATCGAGGGCCTGTACGAAACGCAGACCTCGGCCCCCCTGGTCCTGTTCGGGGTGCACCATGACGGTACGCCGCCCACCCTGAAGGCGACGATCGAAATCCCCAGCCTGCTGTCGTGGATGGCCTTCGGCGACGTGAATGCGCAGGTCAAGGGCATCCAGGATTTCCCGCCCGACCAGATCCCGCCCCTGTGGATCACCTTCGTGTCCTTCCACAACATGGTCCTGCTGGGCATGCTGTTCCTGGCGGTGACCGGCCTGGGCCTGCTGCTGCTGTGGCGCGGACGCCTGGACACGGCCCGCTGGTACCAGTGGCTGGTCGTCGTGGTCAGCCCGCTGCCGCTGGCCGCGTGCCAGTTCGGCTGGGTGGCCGCCGAGGTCGGGCGCCAGCCCTGGGCGGTGTACAAGGTGCTTCGGACGTCGGATTCGGTGTCGGTGTCGGTGGGCGCCCCCGAAATCCTGTTCTCGATCATCCTGTTCAGTTCGATCTACCTGCTCCTGGGGGGGCTGTACCTGTTCCTGCTGGCGCGCGAGGCCAATCACGGTCCCGAGCCGATCAAGGGGGTGGCATGATGGACCTTGCAACGCTGCAGGTGATCTGGTTTCTGCTGTTCGGCGTCCTGATCATCGGATACGCGATCCTCGACGGGTTCGACCTGGGGATCGGCGCCCTGTCGCTGTTCGTCCGTGACCCGCGCCAGCGCGGCCAGCACATGGACGTCATCGCCCCGGTCTGGGACGGCAACGAGGTCTGGCTGCTGACGGGCGGCGGCGCGCTGTTCGCGGCCTTTCCGCCGGTGTACGCCACGGTCTTCAGCGGCTTCTACATCGCCTTCATGCTGCTGCTGGCGGCTCTGATCTTCCGGGCCGTGTCCTTCGAGTTCCGCCACAAGATCGACAGCCCCGGGTGGCGGTCGTTCTGGGACTACGCCTTCGGCCTGGGCAGCCTGGTCCCGGCCCTGCTGTACGGCGTGGCGGTGGGCAACGTGCTGCACGGGCTGCCGGTCACGAAGGACGCCACCGGCTTCGTGTGGCAGGGGACGTTCCTGGGGTTGCTGAACCCCTACGCCCTGCTGGTCGGCGTGACCGGCCTGGCGATGTTCCTGACCCACGGCGCCCTGTACCTGGCCTTCAAGGCTGACGGCCCTGTCGCCCAGCGCGCCGGCCGCTGGGCGCCCCGGCTGTGGATCGCGTGGGTCGCGCTGTGGGCGCTGTCGACGATGGCGACGGTCCTGGTGTCGTCCTGGCTGCTGGTGGGACTGCTGAGGAACCCGCTGTTCTTCCTGCTGCTGGGCCTGGCGCTGGCGTCGCTGGTCGCCATCCCCGTCTGGGCGCGCTCGGGTTCCTTCGGGAAGGCCTTCCTGGCTTCTTCGACGGCCATCGCCGCCCAGATCGGCCTGGTCGGCCTGTCGCTGTTCCCCCGGCTGGTGCCGTCTTCCCTGGACCTGGAAGGCGCCAGCATGACGATCACCAACGCGTCCTCGACCCAGCCGACGCTGACCGCCATGCTGGTCATCGCCCTGATCGGGATGCCGCTGGTGATCGGGTACACGTTCTTCATCTACCGCGTGTTCAAGGGCCGCGTGGCGCCGGGCGAGTTCTACGGGAACCACGGGGTCCCGGGCGGACACTGATCGCCCGACTGCTGGACCTTCAAACTCGTCGCCGGTATCCTTCCGGCCTCTGATGCGAGAACGCCATGGATTCCCGCTTCGACCTGGATCGCGACGAGATGCTGAGCCTGCTGAACGTCCTTCACGAAGGCGTCTACATCACGGACAGCGACCGCTGCATCGTGTACTGGAGCCCCGGCGCAGAGCGCATCACCGGTTGGACGTCGGCGGATGTCGTCGGCCGGCGCTGCCGGGATCACCTGCTGGACCACGTCGATTTCCGCGGGCAGGACCTCTGTCGCGGCGCCTGTCCACTGGCCCTGTGCATGATGGACGGACGGCCGCGCACCGAGCGCCTGTTCCTGCGCCACAAGGACGAACGCCGCGTCTACGTGGAGGTGCGGACCTTCGCCCTGGACGGGGCGGGCGACGCCCCCCGGGGGGCCGTCGAGGTGTTCCGGGATCTGACGCTGGTCAACGACCTGCAGCCGTCCGACGATCCGGGCGCCTGATCAGTCCTTCCCCACGTCCCGCACGAACCCGACGACCGCCGCGATGCCCTCGGCCCATGCCTGGTCCTTCGTGCGTCCCGAGGCCACGCGGGGCGACAGGGAGTGGTCCCCGTCCTCCACCCAGTGCAGCCGGATCGACGGGGACAGACGGTACCCGGCGACATCCTCCCGGGTCCCCAGCGTGTCCCGCGTGCCCTGCACGATCAACGTGGGCGTCCGCAGGTGCGCCAGGTGCTCGACCCGGGTCTGTTCGGGCCGACCCGCCGGGTGGAAGGGATAGCCCAGGCAGACCAGCCCGGCTGCGCCGACGTCATCGGCAACCAGCGACGCGATGCGGCCGCCCATGGACTTTCCGCCCAGGACCAGCCGGGTCCCGCCGCCCAGGGCCGCGACCACCGTCCGCCAGGTTTCCAGCAACACGGGCAGGGCGTCCGGGCCCGCCTTGACACCCTCCCGGCGACGACGCGCCATGTAGGGGAATTCGAACCGCACGACCCGGCAGCCTGCCGCAGCCAGGCCCGCGGCGAACGCCGCCAGGAAGTCCGAATCCATCCCGCTGCCGGCGCCGTGGGCCAGCACCACGGTGCGGGGGGCAATTCGGGGACCGTCGATGAGGAAATCGGGGGTTTCCATGGCGGAAGAATCGGGCAGGTGGACCGACAAGGTCAAGGCCTTGGACATGTCCTTTCGGGATGTCGCGGCGGTCCGCAGTTGCCGATCGGGCGGGTCTCTGGTATTCCGCCCGTGGTTCAATCCAGGAGACACCCGTGGTCGAGGAACGTCTGGATGCCGACGTCGTGGTTGCTGGTGCGGGAACCGCGGGCAGCAACGCCGCCTGGGCGCTGGCCGGTGCGGGGTTCACGGTGCTGCTGCTGGAGGCGCGTTCCTTTGCCGAGGCCGGCGCACGGTGGGCCAACCTCGTGCCGGTCTGGCCCTTCGAGGCGGCCGGCGTCGCGCTGCCGGAACCCCCCGAGGCGCTGGAGGAGGATCGCGCCTACACGATGCTGTCGCTGACGGGCCCCGGCCGGACCCGGATGGAAGGGAACCGCCCCTGCATCCACGTCGATTGCCGCGCCCTGGTCGAACGCCTGCAGTCCATGGGCCGGGCCGCCGGCGTCCAGGGGCGCGACTGCGTGCAGCGGATGACCCTGGAATGCGACGCGTCGGGCCGTCCCGCGGTCCTCACCGGCGAGCGGCACCCGGCGGACGCCGCTCCCTCGCGCCTGCGGGTCACCGCCCGACTGTTCGTCGATGCCACGGGCACCGCCGGCCACCTGCGGCGCCAGGTTCCCGGCCTGGCGGCGGACTGCCCGGAACTGGCTTCCAACGAGCGGTGCCTGGGCGCGAACGAGGTCTGCGAGGTTCTTGACCCGACCGCTGCGCGGGACTTCATGGCCCGCCTGGGCCTGGAACCCGGCGACGCATTCGCCTGGACCGGCGTGAAGGGGGGGTATTCGACGATCGTCTGCCACCTCCGGGCCGATGCGAATTCCATCCTCGTCACCACCGGTTCACTGGGCGACGGCCTGCATGGATCCGGCGTCGAGGTGCTGCGGGACTTCAAGGCCCGGAATCCCTGGATCGGCCGGGGCATCTTCGGGGGGTCCGGGCTGATCCCGATCCGGCGCCCGTACGATCGCCTGGGCGCCCCGGGCATCGCCCTGGTCGGCGATTCGGGGTGCCAGGTCTTCGCTGCCCATGCCAGCGGGATCGCCATCGGCCTTCTGGCCGGGCGTTGCCTGGCGGACTCCCTGGCCGGACGGACGGATCCGGGGGCCGAGGACGCGGTCTGGGCCTACCAGTCCGCGTTCCTTCGCACCCACGGGCCCATGCTGGGGGCCTTCGACGCGTTCCGCCGGCTGAGCGTGTCGCTGTCCGAGGCGGAGGTCGGGGACCTGGTGGGCGAGGGCTTCCTGCAGGAATCGTCCATCCGGTCGGCCCTGGGGCAGAAGTTGCTGGCCCCCCATGTCGTCGGCGAGGGTCCGGCCTTGGCACGCGCTTTGATGCGCCGGCCCGCCCTGGCGGCGAAACTGGCGGCGACCGGCGCCCGGGGAGCTGCGGCGGCGACGGTCTACCGGGCATTTCCCACGCATCCGGATCGCAACGCCCTGCGGCGGTGGTCCAGGACCGTGGCGGCCGCGCTGGGCGGAAGCCCGGACGTGGCCTAGACAGGAGGGCGGGCGTGGAGGACCGGGTCGACGCATCCACCGTCAAGGCGCTGCGGGCGGTCACCGATCGCCTGGAATCCGATCTGCGGACCCTGGTGTTCGCCCCCCCGACGGCCTTTGTCTACGATCCCTTCGACTACGCGCGGCCGGCCTGGGATGCCTACTGCGCCCGGTACGCCCACGCGGGGGTCGATGCGATCCTGCTGGGAATGAACCCCGGTCCCTTCGGCATGGCCCAGACGGGCGTCCCCTTCGGCTCGGTGCCCTTCGTCCGCGACTGGCTGGCCATCGACGCCCCCATCGGGCGCCCGGTCCGCGAACACCCGAAGCGCCCCGTGCTGGGCCTGGCCTGCCCGCGGACCGAGGTCAGCGGGCTGCGGTTGTGGGGGTTCGCCCGGGAAGTCTTCGGGACGCCCGAGGCGTTCTTCCGGCGATTCTTCGTCGCGAACTACTGCCCGCTGCTGTTCCTGGAGGAATCGGGGCGCAACCGCACGCCCGACGCCCTCCCGGCCGCCGAGCGCGAGGCGCTGCAGGCGGCCTGCGACCGGGCGCTGCAGGGGATCGTGTCCGTGCTGCGGCCGCGCATGGTCATCGGCGTGGGGGCCTTCGCCGAGGCCCGGGCCCGGGAAGCGCTGGCAGGGACCGGGGTGGCCTTTGCCCGCATCGCCCATCCCAGCCCCGCCAATCCTGCGGCGAACCGCGGGTGGACCGCGCTGGCGCAGAAAAGTCTGCAGGATCTGGGACTGCTGTAAATCGGGGCGGATTTCACCGAGTTCACGGTATAATCGCCCCTCCCAGGCCGTTGACCGAACTGACATCGACTCGAATGAGGTGCAGGGATGCTGAACATCGCGCTGTTCGGACCGCCCGGAGCAGGCAAGGGAACCCAGTCCGCCCGCCTGATCGAGCGCTACAAACTGCACTACATCAGTTCCGGTGAACTGCTGCGCGAGGAAATCCGGGAAGGGACCGAGATCGGACGGGCCGTGAAGGACGTCATCGAAAAGGGCGGCCTGGCCTCGGACGAACTGATCGTGAAACTGCTGGAAAAGACCATCCGCAAGATCCGCGAGCAGACCCACGCCCGCGGCTTCCTGTTCGACGGCTTCCCCAGGACCCTCGTCCAGGCCTACATCCTGGAGGGGTTGCTGCTGAAGATGCACACGTCGCTGATGAACCTGGTCAACATCCAGGTCCCGCCGCAACTGTGCATCGAGCGCCTGCTGGGGCGGGCCAGCGTGTCCGGCCGCGCCGACGACACCCGGGAGGTCATCGACTTCCGGCTGCGCGAGTACGATCAGAAGACGGCCCCGGTCCTGGGCTTCTACGAGGAAAAGGGCATCCTGATCCCGGTGGACGGCACGACGTCGGTCGATGGCGTGTTCGAGCAGATCACCGAGGCCGTGGACAAGTCGCTGCGCCAGGTCCAACTGAATGTCGTCGTGCTGGGGGCCCCGGGCTCGGGCCGCAGCACCCAGGCCCGGATGCTGGCGGACCAGTACAACCTGCACTACCTTTCCACGACGGATCTGCTGCGCGAGGCCGCCACGAAGCCCGGCCCGCTGGCCAAACAGATCAACGTCTACATGGAGCAGGGCGCCCTGGTGCCCGACGAGATCGTCATCCCCGTGGTCGAGGGGTACATCCGGACGCACCCCGGCAAGAACGGCTTGATCTTCAAGGGATTCCCCCGCACGCTGGTCCAGGCCTACATCATGGACGGCATGCTGCGGAAGATTGGCCAGAAGGTGTCGTGCATCCTGGACCTCCGGGTGCCCACCCTGGAGCTGCTGCGCCGCCTGTCGCGCCGGGGCACGGAAGAAAAGGCCACCCGGCTGGACGAGACCACCGAGAACATCGTCCAGCGCCTGGAGGAGCACGAACGGTACGCGAACGAGATCATCGGCTACTACGAAAAGACCCAGCGCCTGCGCGTCATCGACGGCGTCGGCACCCGCGACCAGATCTACCAGCGCCTGGCCGCCCAGGTCGAGGAAGCCTTCCGCCAGGCTCGCTGACCCCCTCCAGGCACCCGAAAATCCCCCGTACCGCCCCTGCATCTTGCCGACACGTGTACGCGACCGTTCCGCCGTCCGCAAGGACGCAGGATGGACCTGTGGACGAGGGGTCGGTCCGTTTTCATGCGGGGGGTTCAGGAGGGGTCTTCAGGAAAGGAGAGGAGGGCAGGGGGCCGGGGAATCAGCCACCGACGCGGTTTTCCAACTCGGCGCCGACTTCCAGTTGCTCCTTGCTGTCCTTCTTGGACTGCAGGACCGCCCAGGAAATCAGGCCCAGGGAGACGACGATTCCGACGATGCCGATCCAGATGTTGGACGGGTGGCCCTCGATCGGGCGCAGGGTGCCGTCCATGATCAGGACCAGCCCGAGGAGGCTGACCATGTTCATGACCTTGATCAGCGGGTTCAGGGCCGGGCCGGCTGTGTCCTTCAGGGGATCGCCGACCGTGTCGCCCGTGATCGAGGCCTTGTGGGCCACGCTGCCCTTGCCGCCGTAGAGGCCGTCCTCGATCATCTTCTTGGCGTTGTCCCAGGCGCCGCCGGCATTGGCCATGAAGACCGCCAGCAACTGGCCGACCAGGATCAAGCCGGCCAGGAAGCCGCCCAGGGCGTACGGCCCCAGCAGGAAGCCGACCGCCAGGGGGGTGAGGATCGCCAGCAGCCCGGGGCCGATCAGTTCCTTCTGCGCCGTGCTGGTGCAGATGTCCACGACGCGGCCGTAATCGGGCTTCTTGGTGCCGGCCCAGATTTCCGGATCCTTGAACTGGATGCGGCACTCCTTGACGATGTAGTAGGCCGCGCGGCCGACGGCGCGGATCAGCATGCTGCTGAACAGGAAGGGCGCGGCGCCGCCGATCAGCAGGCCGATGATGACCATCGGATCGGCCAGGGTCAGCTTGGCGGCAACGGCCGCGTACTCGGCGGTGGTCAGGTTCGCGATTTCGGACTCGCTGCCCTTGGCGATGACGGCGATGAAGGACGCGAACAGGGACACGGCCGCGATGACGGCGGAGCCGATCGCGATGCCCTTGGTTTCGGCCTTCGTCGTGTTGCCGACGGCGTCGAGGTCGGCGAGGACCTGGCGCGCGCGCTTGTAGTTGACGGGGCCCATTTCCTCGCGGTCATAGCCCATTTCGCCGATGCCGTTGGCGTTGTCGGCCACGGGGCCGAACACGTCCATGGAAATCGTGTTGCCGGTCAGGGTCAGCATGCCGATGCCGGTCATGGCCACGCCGTACGCGATGAAGACCGGCGGGCTGCCGGCGTACACCAGGACGGACAGGGCCAGGGCGAACGCGATCAGCAGGACGTTCATCACGGTCGACTCGTAGCCGATCGCGAAGCCCTGGATGATGTTGGTCGCGTCGCCGGTCTGGCACGCGCGGGCCAGGGACTTGACCGGGGCGTGCGACGTGTGGGTGTAGTAGGACGTCAACTTGTTCAGGCCGATGGCCAGCATGACGCCGATCAGGCAGGTCCACGCCGGACGCAGGTCCAGGGTCGCGGAGCCCCAGTTGGCCCAGAGCGGGAGCTGGGCCGGGTCGCCGCCGGGGAAGCCGCCGCGGGCGATCGGGTTTTCGGTGAAGTACTGAACGTCGAAGTGCAGGTAGAAGAAGCCCAGGGCGAAGAAGCCCGCGATGCTGATCATCGAGCCGATCCAGAAGCCGCGGTGGACCGACTTGAGAGCCGTGTCCGACGTGTCGTTCGGGCCGGCCTTGACCGTGTAGGTGGAAATGATGGAGCCGAGCACGCCGATGCCGCGGACCAGCAGCGGGAAGATGACGCCCTTGTGGCCGAAGGAGGCCAGGCCGAGGATCATCGCCGCGACGATCGTGACTTCGTAGGACTCGAAGATATCGGAGGCCATACCGGCGCAATCGCCGACGTTGTCACCGACGTTGTCGGCGATGGTCGCGGCGTTCCGGGGGTCGTCCTCGGGGATGTCCTTTTCAATCTTGCCGACCAGGTCGGCGCCGACGTCGGCGGCCTTCGTATAGATGCCGCCGCCGACTCGCATGAACAGGGCCAGGAGGGTGCCGCCGAAGCCGAAGCCCAGCAGGGCCTCGTAGGCGTGCGCGCCGTAGATCAGGAAGATCGTCGTGCCGCCGAGGAGGCCGAGGCCGTCCGTCAGCATGCCCGTGACCGTGCCGGTGCGGTAGCCGATCTGCATCGCTTCGCCGTAGGAGGTCATGGCGGCAGCGGCGACCTTCAGGTTGCCCTTGGTTGCCAGGCGCATGCCCACGAAGCCGACGGCCCACGAGAACAGCGAGCCGACCAGGAATGCGGCCGCCCGGCCGAAGCCGAACTCGGGATGGGCCTTCCAGTCGGAGGTGAAGAACAGCAGGACGGTGATGATGGCGATCAGCGGGCCGATCTTGCGGAACTGGGCTCCGAGGTAGGCGTTCGCGCCTTCGCGGATGGCGGCGGCGACGGCCTGCATGCGGGGCGTTCCATCGGACGTGCGGTTGACCTGGCGCATCAGGAGCCAGGCGTAGAGGAGGCCGCAAATGGCCACGAAGAGGACCACGATCAGACCGATCTGCTCCCAGATCTGGTACGAAGGATCGACGAACGGCCCGAACCACTGGAAGCCGGGCTCCGCGGCACCGGCACCGGCCCCCTGGGCCATGGTGCCGAACGGAAAGATGTATGCCACGGCGAAGAACGCCAGCAGCATCCCCAGGTAGCCTGTCTTTACCCGGGAATCCTTCCTCAAACGATGGTACCAATCCGCCAACATGTGTCCTCCTCACTCCGCACGGGGGTTGAATGCGCCCTTGACCCTTGCACAACGCCCCCTTTTTACCCGCCTTTTCGGGGAAAAGTCAATCCCGGAGGGGGGAAGTGGTGCGATTTTGTCCGAATTACAATGACCTAGGGAGAATGATCAAACCTGCTGAATCAGGTTTCCGGACCTGCTTCCTCCTCAAAGACCTCGTCTTCGACGGTCAGGCCGTCGTCCTCGACGGGGACGGACTGGACGTCCTTCAACTTGCGCCCCAGGACCCGGCTGCGGGTGCCGACCTTCTCCAGGGCCGTACCGGCCTCGCCGATCTTCTTCTGGACGCGGTCCAGGGCTTCGCCGAACTTCTCGAACTCGGTCTTGACGCTGCCCAGCAGCACCCATACCTCGGCCGAGCGCCGTTCGATCGCCAGCGTGCGGAACCCGACCTGGAGGCTGTTCAGCAGCGCGGCGAACGTCGTCGGCCCCGCCACCACCACCCGGTACTCCCGCTGGAGGGACTCGCAGAGTCCCGGGCGGCGCAGCACCTCGGCGTACAGGCTTTCGATGGGCAGGTAGAGGATCGCGAAGTCCGTCGTGTTGGGCGGATCGAGGTACTTGTCCCGAATGTCTTTGGCTTCGCCCTTCAGGCGGCCTTCCAGGGCCTTCGATGCCAGTTCCACGCCCTCGGCGTCGGCCCGCTCGGAGGCGTCCACCAGGCGCAGGAAGTCCTCCTGGGGGAACTTGGCGTCCACCGGCAGCCAGACGGGGCTGGCCCCGGCGTCCCGTCCCGGCAGGCGGATGGCGAATTCCACCCGGTCCGCCGAACCCGCCCGCGTGGCGATGTTCACGGCGAACTGCTCGGGGGCCAGGATTTCGGCCAGCAGGTTGCCCAGTTGGGCCTCGCCCCAGGTGCCGCGGACCTTGACGTTGGTGAGCACCTTGCGCAGATCGCCGACGCCCGATGCCAGGGCCTGCATTTCGCCCAGGCCCTTGTGGACGCTTTCCAGGTGCTCGCTGACCCGCTTGAACGATTCGCCCAGGCGCTGCTCCAGCGTGGCCTGCAGACGCTGGTCGACGACCTGCCGCATCTGCTCCAGCGATTTCGTGTTGTCTTCCTGCAGCAGGCGCAGGCGCGCTTCGACGGTCGTGCGCAGGTGCTCCTGGCGCTGCTCGTCCGCCTGCCGGACGGCTTCCAGGCGGACCCCGACCGTGTTCACCAACTGGCCGACGCTGGAGGACACCTCGACGCGCTGTTCCTTCAGTTGGGCGCCGATTTCCGTCCGGGAACGCCCCATTTCGTCCCGCAGGGTCGATTCCATGCGGGCCTGGCCCTCCAGCAGGCGCTCCATCCGGGCGTCCGGCGTCGCCGCGGCCGATCGGGACGCCCGTACCAGCAGCATCAGCAGCAGGCCGTCGCCCAGCACCGCCACGGCCAGCACGACCCACACGACCACGTCGCCCAAGGAAGCCCTCCCGACGATTCCGGGTCGGATTGTAGCAGCACCCTGCGACACGGGGCGTTCCCCGCTGGCACGGCGGGCCGGGTTCGACTACGATCGGCGCCCGGGAGACACCGCCAGCACTCATCGTTCCAGCCACCGCACCGGAGGTGACCGTGATCCACGCAGGCCCGATTCCCCGACGACTCGTGATCCTGTCGCTGGCCGTCCAGGCGGCCGCCTTCGGGTGCACCGTGACGCTCAGCGAGGACGATGCCGACCTGCTGGGGACCGCGGACGTTCCGACGGTGGACCTCCCGGCCGCCGACGCGCCCCCGGACCTCGGCTATGGATACGTGCAGGACGTGGCCGGCGTGGACATCCAGCAGGCCTTCCTGCCCGAACCGCCGGCCGGCAGGGAATGGCGCCTGATCTTCGACGAGGAGTTCGACGGGACTGCCATCGACACCGCGCGGTGGGAGGTTTCGAACGGCAAGGGCCGGACCAACGTCTACGACCCGCGGGCCCTGGTGCTGGACGGGTCGGGGATCCTGACCCTGCGGACGTTCGAGGAGAGCGGAACCTACTACACGGGCGGCCTGAGCACCCAGGGGCGCTGGCACAAGGCCAAGGGATACTTCGAGACGCGCGTGAAGTTCCAGAAGCAGCCCGGGCACTGGACGGCGTTCTGGTTCTACTCGGAAACCATCTGCGCCATGGAGAACGGCGGCAAGGACGGCGCCGAGCTGGACGTCTTCGAGCGGCCCTGGACGATCGACCCGTTCACCGAGTTCACCCAGCGGACGGTCCACTGGGACTGCCACAAGGGCAAGAAGGAAAACCCGCAGCCCCTGGCGGGGGTCGACGAGGGCTGGCACACGTGGGGGATGTGGTGGAGCGACGACGCCTACATCTTCTATACCGACGGCGTCGAGACCTGGCGATCCACCGACGGCGGCATCTGCGAGGTGCCGTTGTACATGCTGCTGACCGATGAAATCCAGGACGGCACCTGGTTCGGGGCGGGATCCATCAAGGACGCCGTGCTGCCGGATGAATGGTTCGTGGACTACGTGCGGGTCTTCGACCTGTCCGATTCGTCCGCGCTCCCCGCCGTCAGCCCGCGCTGACCGCCCTCTCGCCCGCCCCCGTCCTCGGGAACCTCGGTCCACTCCGCGTCGATCACGCCCTCCGGCGGCGGCGAACCCCGGTTCGACGGCCGGGGCGGCGGGGTGGTGCCCGACGACCAGACGAACACGTGGGGGCGACCGCCGAAGACTCCGCCCGCCGGTCCCGCACCGGGCCCGCCCATGGGACCCGCGGCACGCCGCCGCCGCGCACCGCCGCTGGCCAGCAGGAACAGGACCCATCGCACGGGGGGCAGCAACAGAAGGACCGCCACGGCGTCGGTCAGGAACCCCGGGAACACGAACAGCGCCCCGGCCGCCAGCAGGCAGGCCCCGTCAAACAGCGATCGTGCGGGCGCCTCGCCGCGGTTCAGCGCGTCACGGGCCCGCGTCATGGCCTGGAAGCCGGCCTGGCGGACCAGGGACCCGCCCAGGGACATGGAGGCGAACAGGCCGATCAGCGCCCAGATCCAGCCGATCTGTTCCGCGACCCACACGAACGCGTAGATTTCGCCGACCAGCAGCGCGGGAAGGGCCAGGAACGCCAGGCAGCCCACGGGATCCTCCGGGAATGGCTGCGCCACAACATGGCGACGGATTGATGAAGGTCAAGCCGGGGTCGGCCGGTCACACCCCGGTTTCGCCGGGCGCCACCGTCGTTTCGGCGTCCGCCATCATCCGGTCCTTGTCGAACCGGGTCTTGCTGCGGAACCGCTCGAACGTCACGTACAGGCAGGGCACCAGGATCAGGGTCACGCCCGTGGACAGGCTCAGCCCGCCCAGCATGGTGACGCCGATCGGCCGCCACAGTTCGGACCCCTCGCCGGAAGCGACGGCCAGCGGGATGATCCCGAACAGCGTCGTGATCGTGGTCATCAGGATCGGCCGCAGGCGCCGCCGCGACGTTTCGATGACCGCCTCGATCAGCGGCGTGCCCTCGCGGCGCATGAAGTTCACGTAGTCCACCAGCACGATGGCGTTGTTGACGACGATGCCGACCAGCATGATCGCGCCCAGGAAGGCCAGGACGTTGAAGTTTTCACCCCGCAGCGCCAGCGCCAGGAACGTCCCGGTGAACGCGAAGGGCACGCTGAACATGATGACCAGCGGATCCATGAACGACTCGAACTGGGCCGCCATGATCAGGTACGTCAGCACGATGCCCAGCAGCAGCATCATCATCATGTCCACGAAGTTCTCGCGCTGTTCCTTGGCCTGGCCGCCATAGCGGAACACCAGGTCCGAGTACTTTTCGCGGATCGGGGCCGACAGGGCGTCGTAGGTCGCCGTGGCCTCGCCCAGGGACGATCCCCCGAGGTTCGCGCCCACGCGCAGCACGCGCCGCTGCGACGAGTGGTCGATGGAGATCGGGGAAAACCCGCTGGCGATTTCCGCGAAGTTCCGGAGGGGCATCGGCACGCCTGTGATCGAGGGCACGGGAACGCGCCCCACCTGGGACAGGGACTGCCGATCCGCTTCCTGCAACCGCACGACGATGTCCAGATCCTTTCCGCCGCCCCGGAAGCGGGTCACCGTCGAGCCGTAGACCGCCGTCCGCACGGTATCCGACGCCTGGAACGCCGTGGATCCCACCAGGGCCATGCGTCGCCGGTCCAGCGCCACCTGCACCTCGGGCTTTTCGTACGGCACCTCGGCGACGACGTCCCGGGTGCCCTCGATGGACTTCACCAGGGCTTCCACCTCGTAGGCGGCTTCCTTCATCCGGGCATAGTCGTTGCCCAGGATCTCGACGATCAGCGGCTTCGAACCCGCCAACTGCCCGGGTCCCTGGTCCCCGAAGGACACGTCGTGGGCCACCAGGCCGTCGAACGTGGCCACGATCTTGCGGACGTCCTCGGCCACCTTTTCCACCCTGCGACGGCCCGTTTCCACGCTGGACAACCGGAGGGTCAGCGTGATGATGTGGGAGCCCTGGGCCTGGCCCATGACCGCGCCCCAGCCCCCTTCCTCCTCGCCGCACTGCACGTAGTACGACTGGGCTTCCGGGATCACCATCAGGCGTCGCGCCATGTCCTCGGACACCGTCGTGGTGCGGGCCAGGCTGGTCCCGACCGGCAGTTCCAGCGTGACGCGGATTTCGCCCGAGTCGAACTGCGGCAGGAAGTCGAATCCCACGCGCATCGCCGCAACGCCCGATACTGCCAGCAGCACCAGGGCGATGCCGTAGATCCTCAGGCGGCGATCCAGGCTCCAGTGAATCAGCCGGGAGTAGCCGGTGTCCATTCGGTCCAGCCAGTTGACCCGCTTCCGGGCGTCGCCGAACTTCTGGGCGTGGGACCGCAGCATCCAGGCGGTCATCATGGGCGTCAGGAAGATCGAGGTGACCAGCGAGGCCACCAGCGTGACGACGATGACGAAGGCCAGTTGCCCGAACAGGATGCTGACCAGGCCCTTCACGAAGATCAGCGGCAGGAACACGCCCACCGTCGTCAAGGTGGAGGCCGAGATGGCCAGGCCCACCTCCCGCGTGCCGATGATGCTGGCGTGCGCCGAGGATTCGCCGTAGTCCAGGTGGCGATTGATGTTTTCCAGCACGACGATGGAGTTGTCCACCACCATGCCGATGGCCAGGATCATCGCCATCAGCGACACCACGTTCAGCGTGTATCCCTGCAGGTAGATCAACAGGAACGCGATGATCATGGACCCGGGGATGGACATCGCCACGATCAGCGACAGCCGGAAGCGGCGCAGGAACAGGATCACCACCGCGATGACCAGCAGGCCGCCCGCGATCAGGGACCCCCACAGGTTGTCGATCAGGCTCTGGATGAAGTCGGATCCGTCGTAGATCTTCACGAACTCGATCCCGCGGCCCAGTTGGGGCCCCAGTTCGTCCAGCCGGGCCTGGACCGCCCGGGCCACGTCCACGGTGTTCCCGCCGGACTGCTTCTGGACCATGAACACGGCCACGGACTTGCCGCTCCACGTGGCGACGTTGGTCATTTCCCGGGTGCCGTCCGCCACCTCGGCCACGTCGCGCAGGTGCACCGGCTGCCCCTGCCACGCGCCCACGATGACGTCGCGAATCTCGTCGATGGTCTTGAACTCGGCCGGCACGCGGACCGGCAGATCGAAGTTCGGGTCCTTCAGCTTGCCCGCCGGCAGCGACACGTTGGCCGCCTGCAGCGCCTGGGTGATCTGGGTCAGCGTCAGGGACCGCTTCTCGATTTCGTCCAGCTTGACGTCGACGTGGACTTCCTCGGCGGCCACCCCCCACAACGACACGCTGCCGACGCCGGGCAGGGCCTGCAGCGCCTGCACGACGTGGTCGTCCAGCCAGACCTTTTCCTTGGTCAGGTCGGCCTCGTCGGACACCACGGCCCCGAAGTAGATCGGGAAGAATGAGGTGTTGAATTTAAAGAGCATAGGCGAATCGAGATCGTCGGGCAGGCTCTGCTTGACGAAGTCGATCCCGTTCCGGACGTCGTTCGCGGCCTCGTCCAGCTTCGTCGAGTACTGGAACGTCAGGAAGACCGCAGACACGCCCTCGGAACTGCGGGACGTGATTTCCTTCAGGCCCGGCAGGATGCCCAGGCCCTTTTCCATCGGCTTGGTGACCTTTTCCTCGACGTCCCAGGACGAGGCGCCGGGATACAGCGTGACGACGGTGATGATCGGGTTTTCGAACTCGGGGTACAGGTCGATGGGCAGCCGGTTCAGCGCGAACAGGCCGAACACCGTCACCGCCACGTAGACGATGACCGTGAACACGGGTCGTCGAACCGCGATTTCCGTGATCTTCATGGGAGGACTTCCTCCGACGGGTGGGGCCCGGTCGTCACTGCCCTGCGACATCCACCAGAGCGCCGGCATTCAGGTCCTTCGGGCCCGCCGTCACCAGCCGCAGGCCCTCTTCGAGGCCCTCGCGAACCAGGAAGCGCAGGCCGTCGCGACGCAGCGGCGTGACCTTCCGCTCGGTGACAATCCCGTCATCGCCGACGAACAGCAGCACCATGCGATCGCCTTCCTGGCGCCGCACGGCGTTCAAGGGCAGCACGAAGTACCGGCCCTCCAGGGGGACCAGGTGGATCATGCCGGACATGCCCGGGACCAGGCGCCTGCCGCCGTCGACCACCGCGGGGTTTGGCACCTTCACGCGCACCCGCACCATCTTGCTGACCGGGTCCACCGTCGGTCCCACGAGGTCCACGGTGCCGATGAACGTGCGGTCCGGGAGGCCGTCGAAGGTCACCGTCGATTTCATGCCCTCGTGCAATTGCCCCAGCACGTACTCCGGGGCGCTGCCTTCCACGAACAGCGGGTCGATCGCCGCCAGGATCGCCAGGGGCATGGGGGCCGCGGGCGACGTTTCCTGCCCGACGTCCACCGTGCGCCGGCTGACCAGGCCGTCGACGGCCGCCTTCACCACGGCATCCTCCAGGTTGCGCCGCGCCATGTCCTGGCCGGACTGCGCCACGTCCACCTGGGCCTGCGCCAGGCCCAACTGTGCCTCGGCCGCGTTGAAACCGGCTTCCATCTTGTCGGCGTCGGCGGTCGAGATCGAGTTCGTCCTGCGCAGTTCCTGGATGCGCGCATGATCCCTGGCGGCACTGTCGCGCTGGACCTGGGCCGCCGTCCTGCCGGCACGGGCCATCGCCATCTGGCCCGTGGCCGCGGCCAGGGCGGTCTTGAGGTCCCGGGGATCCAGTTCGAACAGGACGTCGCCGGCCTTCACGTAGGCGCCCTCGTCGTGGACGATCGCCGCGACCCGCCCCGGCACCCGTGCGAAGACGTTGATGGTCGCATTGCCCGTGGCAGTCGCGGGGACGTCCAGGATTTCCGCCCAGGCCTCCAGGGCCAGCGGCTTGACCGTGACCCGCGGGCGCTTCGCGGCGGCGTCCTCGGTGGCGCCCTGGGTGCATCCGGCCGCTGCGGCGACCAGGGACAGCGCCGTCAGTGCGACGATCGCGCCCCGGGGACCGAGGCGTGCGGTGAACGGTGCGGGTGTCATGCTCATCTCCCCATCGAGTCGTGGAGCTTCTCGAGGGCCACGCGCCAGCCGTACCCGGCCGACGCGGCATCGGTTTCCGCCTGCAGGACCAGGGCCTCGGCGTCCAGGACGTCGGTCGTCGTGTTCAGGCTCTGCTTCGACCGTTCCAACTGGATGCGCAGGTTCTCGCGGGACTGTTCCACGGACCTGCCCGAGCGCTCGATGCCGGCCTTTGCGGTTTGTGCCGCCAGCCAGTTCGCCTTGACCTCCAGGCGGACCAGGTCCTCCACCTGCCCGGCGGACTGCCGTGCCGCCAGCAGGTCGGCATGCGCCGCGCGAACGGTGAAGAAGGTCTTGCCCCAGTCCCAGGGGGTCCACTGGGCGGACAGGCCCACGAACCACGACGTGTCGTTCGAAAACTGGCTGGCCGTGGTCCGGGAGTAGTTGAACAGCCCGGACACGGTCGGGACCCAGGTGGTCGCCTTCAGGTTGCGGGCCGCTTCGGCCATCCGGATGGCCGTCCGGACCTGGGCGATCTCCGCCCGCTTCGCCAGCGCCTCGGCCATGCAGGCGTCCAGGTCGCCGGACACCTCGGCCGGCGGCGCGGACTCGACCGGTTCCAGAGCGCTGTTCACCGGCATCCCGATCTGCAGGGCCAGGGACGACGTTTGCACCTCGCTGCCGGTGCGGGCCAGGTCCAGGTTCTGGCGCAGGGTTTCCAACTGGACCCGGATCCGCAGGACGTCGTCCTTCTTCAACAGGCCGACGGCCTCGAAGCGCTCGGCCTGGGCCAGGTGCTGGGAGGCCGCCGTGTCCAGCGCCTCCAGCGTCGCCACGGCGGCGCGCAACCGCAGCACGCCGTAGAACGTGTCGATGACCTGGATGCGCACCTTCCGGCGCTGCAGGACGGCGTCGATCCGGGCCTGTTCGACGTTCAGTTTCGCGAGGTGCGTCGCGAACCCCAGGGTCAGCAGGGGAGTGATGGGCTGCACCACGTTCACCGAGGCCGTGTAGGTGTCCTGGGCCCGGACGGTCGATTCGCCCGAGTCGAACAGGGCGGCCAGGGGCTGGTATTCGGGGGGGAGGTCCTTGGGCAGTTCGAACTTGAACTTGATGGCCGTGTCCCATCGCTGGTAGTCGGCGCCCAGGTTGACCTTCGGCCCCAGGTCGGCCAGCGCGGCGTGGTGCTGGTACCGGGCGCTTTCGACGAGGTAGTCCTTGGCGCGAACCGACCGCGCCATGGCCTCCGCCCGCAGCAGCGCATCGGCGAGCGTCAGGGGTTCCGCGGATGCGGGACGCGGCGGCAGGGCGCCGGCGATCAGCAGCAGCGCCAGGACGAATCGGGTGCCGGGAAGGGGGAGCGACATGGCCACTCCTGGAGGGGGAGCGAGGCCTCCCGGACAGGCCCGGGAATGCCCGACCCTTTTACCAGACGGCGGGGGGCCTTTCAATGGCAGGCGGGGGGCGCGCCGTTCAACGGGGCCTTCCCGGCGTCGGCCAGGAAGGCCCGCAGGTGCCCGGCCAGGGCCCGGTACTGGCCGGGATGGTTGTAGACCGCCGCGGACACCCGGACCAGGCGCCGGGGGGCCCGGGGCCACGACATGA
>CAINDP010000225.1 GCA_903847405.1 uncultured Myxococcales bacterium
CACCCCGGCCCCTGGGCGGACCCGCGTTCGCCGCACCCGGCGCCCAGGGCGGTGCAGTCCCTGGTCCGCCACCAGCCGTCGCGACAACTCCACGACGTCCCGTCCTCGCAACGGGCGGCCTCTGCCGCGCACGGCACGCTGTCCCCGGCCACCGGCCGCAAGATCGCAGCCCCCAGCCACTCCCCGAGGATGTCGGTCCGGACACCCCACGCCGGGCCGTCGCAGTCGGGTGCGCCGGAACTCTCCACGGCGATGACCCGCAGGTGCGGGGCCGCGGCGAAGTCCATCAGGTACGGTCCCCCCGAGTCGCCACGGCACAGGCCACGCCCTTCGGCGCTGTCGATATGCACGCGGGTTGCCTCGACATCGACGATGGAAAAGACGCCGAAGGACACGCCGTCCTCGGGCAGGGTTCCGACGCCCGCCCCGGCGGCTTCGATCGATTGTCCTTCGTCGTTGACGGACAGGGCCTCGACGTTCCAGGCCAGGGGATCGACCTCGAATCCGGGATCCGGCGGCGCGCCCAGCCACACGACCGCGACATCCAGCGTCGGGTGCGTTTCGACGGCCACGACGGGCAGCACGGCCCTGGCGCCGTCCTCCCGGTGCAGTTCCAGGTCGACCAGGGACAGGTCGGTCGCCTCGTCGAAACAGTGCGCGGCCGTCACGGCGTGCCGGGGCGAGGCGAGCCACGCCGTGCAGAACGGCGCCCCGTCCGAGGAGAGACTGCCGATGGCACGCTGCTGGGCAACACTCATGGAGACGAGTTCCGGTGAGGGGGTTCCGCTCACGAGCGCCTGCCCTCCCGTGCTGCCCGGCAGGAACCCGGGTCCGGCACAGCAGGTCGTGCCCGCCAGCGTGAGCAGGGCGACAAGGGTTCCAGCCAACCGACAGGCCCGAGGCAACGGTCGCACCTCGGACCTGTCGGCGACTGCATACATCGTCCGGCCTACTGCACCGGGGTGAAGACGACGTTGACGCCCGCACGGGTGTTGGACCCGTTGGTTTCCAGCGCCACCGTGACCTTGCCGGAGCAGACCCGCAACGTGTTGTCGATCACGCCCGACCAGCCCGGTACCGTCAACTTGCCATAGGCCTCGGTGTTCTGCGGAACGCCGTCCTCGTCGTAGATGACCACGGGGTCGGACGACGCTTCCGTCGTCCCCTTGACCGTGACGTCCACGCAACTGGCTGCGGTTGCGGCGAGGTCATAGGTCTTCTTGTAGGCGGCCAGGACCAGGGAGGCAGACCGGTTCTTGTACGTGCCCGTCGAGGAGTTGTTGCAGTAGTTGCCGCTGCACGACGTCGGCGAACTCCAGGTCACGGTGGGCGGCGGCGCCCAGGCGTCCGTGCACATCCCCTCCTGACCCGGCGCCTTCGACCACTCCTTGGTGGTCGTGAACAGCATCCAGGTCTTTTCGAAGGTGTGGAAACTGGCAATGGTGATGCCGAAGATCTTCACCTCCCACTTCCAGCACTTCCACAGGCAGAACTTGAAGCCGATGTAGAACACGATCTGCACGTTGCCCTCGGGGCCGGTGATCGTGAGCGGGATCTCGAAGGTCAGGGTGGTGTTGGCGTACTTGTAGCAGTCGCCGGCCCCGTTGTGGGCCAGACGGGCCACCGGGCGGATGGTCGGCATGCACTCGACCTTGATGATCGTGAGGTTGCCCTCGATGCCGGCCCGGGCGATGCCGATGCTGATGCCGCCGAAGACGCTGGCATAGAGCTTGGCGAACGGGCCGACCCCGAACTGGATGCCGTACTTGGGCACCAGGTCGCTCTGGTCGACCACGAACCCGCCCTGGATGCTGACGCCCACCTTGAACCCGATTTCTGCCTGGATCATCAGAGGGATGGGGCCGGCCATGAAGTAGAATTTCCACTCCTTGGACATCTCGCTGCCCTTTTCCTTCTTGTCCGCGGGGGTGCCGCTGTCGGTCTTCTTGCTCTGCGCCTTCGGATCGGAGTCGGGCTCCGCCTCGAAGAGCGGGCAGTACGTGATCATGTTCGTGGTCTTGCAGAACGACGGCTTGAAGGCGACGTTGAGCACGTTGTAGCCCAGCACGACCAGCCTGGCCCCGGCCTCCCACTGGTCGATGGGGTTGCGCTGGTTCCAGTCCAGGTTGCCGCCGATGTCGATGATGTCGAGTTGCTTCTTGAGGATCATCGCCCAGAGCTTGGCGCCCGCGGACCGGTACCCGGCCGTGACGATGTCGAAGCGCTTCTCGGCGCTGGCCGAGTTCTCCAGTCGATACCCGGCGCCGAACCAGTCGTTGCCGGAGGTGGACTCGCTGAGGCTGTCCTTGATCACGTAGGCGTAGGGCCCCTTGGTCCCGTTCGCGGCCTCGCCGACGCCGCCGTCGTCCACGTCCGTCCCCGTGGCCGAGCGGTCCGCCGCAGGCGCCATGAAGACGACCGGGACGGTGGCGATGTCGTCGGCGACGTTGTCCTGGTACTGGAGCTGGGCGGTGACCAGGCGGTAGACGAGCTGGCCCTGGACCTCGCCGTTGACGTCGAGGCCCGGGTTGAACGTCGTCAGGCCGGCCGTCAGCCCCAGCAGGGTGGTGTCTTCCGGCCGCAGGTACAGCCGGTACACGTCGTCGCGCCCTTCCTCGTTGACGATGACCGCGCAATGCTCGACTTCGGTCGGCTCGGCATCCGGGCCGGCCGCCGCGTCCGGGGCGACGGTCTCGGTCCGGCAGACGGACTCGTAGGTCCTGCTGGCGACCAGGCCTTCCGTCTGCTGGAACAGAAGCGGGAAGGTGCGCTCGGCGTCATACACCCACTCGGTCGTCGGCGGGGCGCTCTCGAAGTCCAGCCCCTTGGCCTCGAACCAGGAGGCTCCCAGGTCCTGGCCGGGGGTCTTCGGCGAGTGGCCCGGCAGCTTCAGTTCGAAGCTGGCCGTGACCGGCTCGGTCAGGTCGAACGCCTGCGAACTCATGCGGGCGCTCATCGTGAACATCGCGATCTTGCTGCCTTCGGTGTCGTCCAGCTCGAAGCTGGAGTTGTCCATCTTCGTGTACAGGACCCGCAGGTTGGCCCGGTCGGGCTTGCCGACGATCATGGTCGCCGGGGCGTGGACGAGCGCCGCGTTGCCCAGGCGGGCCGTGTTGTTCGCGTTGGCCATGCCGTCCGCGGCGTAGTCGACCGCGTATTCGTCGGTCCCGGACTCGGTCAGCGGGACCTCGTCCACCGAGAACATGAAGCCGTAGAGCCCGTCCTTCACGGTCGCGGGAGCGTTCAGGAAGTACTCGACCTGGCGCGACTCCCCGACCTTGAGGTTCTTGATGATGGTCAGGCCCAGGAAGGTGGCGTCAATCTCGGAACCGTCGCTCATGTCGTCGATCTGGTCGCGGAGTTCCTGGATGGTCGCCTTGACCGGAGCGATGGCGTAGCGGATCAGGACGACCGGACGGTCCTCGGTCCCCTCGTTGGTGATGGTGAACGTCCGCGTGTCCGGCGTCCCGACCTGGAGCTGCTCCGGGACGTCGACGCTGGTCAGGCTGAAGTTCCCGATCTTGAAGTCGTCCACGATGATGTTCAGGCCGGGCGCCAGGTCCAGAACGCACTGGTTGGTCGCTTCATCGAGCCGGGTGTTCGGGCCGCACTCGACGTTGTTGCCGCTCTGGCATCCGACGGCGAACAGCGCGAGGACGGCGCACATCAGGGAAGAACGCATGGAAACGGTGTGACGCATATTCATCGGGCACCTCCCTTGGCGACCGGCGCCACATAGGTGTAGATGTCCTTCCGCACGGCGCGGACGCGCGTCGTGTCCAGGAGATTCCGCAGGGTTCCGACGTTCTCGGGATAGGCGTCGATGGCCCGGCCGAGCGTCTGCACCAACTCGCTCTGCACCTTGGCGTCGGACTCCCGGGCGACGAGCGTCGTGGCCCAGTCGTTGCGCGCCTGCGTCTTCGCCATCTGCGAGGCCACGCGGGCCGCCGCCAGCCGGACCTGGGGCAGCGTCTCCCGGGCGAAGGCGTCGGCGAACGTCGCGAACGCGGCATCGCCGTTCATGCGACGGAAGGTCGCGAACGCGGCGATGCGCACGCGGACCTCGCTGGAAACGAGGGCGCCGGCGACGAGCGGCGTGACCCGATCGAAGTCGCCGACGTTCGCCAGGGCGTCGAGGGCGAGGATCCGGCTGTCCATGTCCCGCGTGGCCAGCAGGCGGGCGAGGTTCCCGACCACGAGGTCGGTCAGGGCCGGGTTGCCCTTCGCGATGTCGCCGAGGGATCCGTACACGTTGGTCAGGATCGACATCTCGGCGCCGGGGGCCATGCCGTTGCCGGCCAGCCGGGACCGCTCGGTCCACAGCGCCTTGACCAGCGACAGTTCGGGGGCTTCGATGCTCATCATGGCCATGATGGCCTTGCTCTTCGAGAGCTGCTTCCAGCCCGGCTGCGTGACCACCTGGAGCAGGGCCTCCTGCGCCTCGGGGTGGCCGGCCCGGGCGAGCGCCGCCCAGCCGAACCCGAAGGCGTCCGAATCCGCGTCGGGATCGAGCGCGTCGATCTGCCGTGCGACGTCCAGGGCGCTGCGGGGGTTCATGCGCAGCCAGCTGCCCAGCTGGTGGCTGGCCAGACCCGGCTTCGCGACAACGATCGCGCGGTACTCCGACATCATCTGCGGCAGGCGCAGGATCTCGACGATGCGCCGCGTGTACGCGTCAACGTCGTAGAGCCGGGCGCGGGCGAAGGCCACGTCGTGACGGAGCGCTTCCGCCTCGACCACGGTGCGGGCGAGGGTCGCCACGGGCACCTGGACCTGGACCGCCTGGTAGGTCTGGTCGTAATCCGAGAAGAAGGACTTTCCCCAGAACGCCGACACGCTTTCGGTGGCGCTCAGGCTGACCACGGCCTGGCGGGAGGGGTCGACCGTGACGACCGCGTCCGAACGGTTGACCCGGGCGGAGGGGGCACCGGGCAGGGGGAGGTTCGAAGCCGCCAGTTCGCGCGGGTTCACCACGGTCTTGACCTTCGACAGGGTCACGAACCCCGTCGCGGGGTCGGTGGCGGTCACCTGGTAGAGGGCCGTGTAGTCCATGTCGGCGTCATGCTCTTCGGCGGCCCAGGCCGTCACGCCGGGCTCGGCCGTCACGATCTGGAGCGGCTCGATCAGGCGCTGGATGGCCAACCGGATGTCGCCGGGGAACTTGTCGGGGAACACGAACGACAGGACCTTCCCCGAGCGGCCGTAGCGGATCGTGAAGGGCACGCTGAACAGGTCCTGCCGCGCATCGGCCGTCCCGTCGACCACGTACTGGACGTCCTGCAGCCGGGCCGAAACCAGCGAGCCCCGGGCATCGACGCCGATGACCCGGCTGTGGAGCCGGGCCGACAGGTCATACTGGATGGTCTGGATCTGCGAGGTCTGCCTGGCATCGGGGCGCGCCTCTCCGACCGCGCGCGATACGCCCGACGACATCAGGCCGAAATCGACGTTCGACGTGCCGCGCAGGTTGATCTGGTAGACCAGTTCGTCGCCCACCCGGGCGGCCGAAGCCGCCGCGACCGAGCGAACGACGGGACTGGCGTTCGTCTTCGCCACGGCGTCCGGAACCACTGCGCTCAAACCCAGGACTGCGAACAGCGTGGCTAGCAGGCCGCTTCCTCTCCCGAACCGTTGCATGGCATCTCTCCGTTTGTCCAAAGACGTGCGAACTCGACCAGGAAAATCTCCGATTGCGCTTGTACTGCGTGTTCCGGCGTCTGTGGTGCAGTCATAGGCTCGCAACGGCAGAGTCATCCGCTGGAGCAGGAGGCGCACCGCTGGGATGGCTGCGAGCGTTCGGCTGTCCCGCCGCCGGCCCCCGAACGCGCTGGAATACCCGGGGCTCGGCCTGCTACAGTAGACCCCTCGGTTCGCCGGACTGCGGTTCCGATCCCGGGACGCGTGGCCCCATCGACCGTCCGTCCATGCCTGGTGACCTGGCCTTCCCTGCAAAGGAGCACCCGATGACCCCGATGCCCTCCGTCGACCGCCGTAACGACCCGCTGATCGTGGACTGGGTCGTGGACCGCCTGGCCCATGCCCGGGACCGCGGCGACGATGCCACCGCGGGAACCTGCGAGGCCTGGCTGGACGACGAGGCCCTGGGGACGGGCCTGCGGGCCGACCCCTTCGTGGCCCTGAACGTCCTGGAGCACGTCGCGCCGGACCGCCTGGCGCCCTTTGCCGAGGAGCTGCTGGCGGGGTGGCCCGGCGAAGGCGCCAACTGGACCGAGGAACTGTCGGGCCTGCTGGCGCGCATCTGCCCGGACGCCTTCCTGGGCCGTCTGCGGGCGGTCATGGACGAATCGAAGGCCGCCCCCGACCCGGAACGCCTGGACGCGCTGCTGAACGGCGTCGCGACGCTGGGCCCCCGGGGCGCCGACCTGGCCCGGGAGGCCCTGGAACTCTGGAAGACAGCCAGCGAAAAGGACGACCTGGCCTGGAGCGCCGTCGCGGCCGCCGCCGGAACAGGGCTGCCGGAAACGGGCGCGCTGGTCGCCCACGCGATCCGGATTGCGACGCCGGCGGACGATCCCGAGGAGGGCGACCGCCTGCTGGAGGACCTGGCCTCGGTGGAGGAACTGCTGTCCGGCGGCGCCCGGTTCACGCCGGCCTTCGGGCACCGCGCCCGGAACGAAGGCGATTTCGAGATGGCCGTCCTGAAGCCACTGTGCGCGGACGGGGCGCCGCTGCGGGACATGGATCGGCTGTCCGGCCTGGCGCCGTCCCGGTGGTCCGATCGGCTGGAAAAGGCCGCGGACCTGGTCCGGAAGGCCCCCGGCGCCCACCCCGTCACCGTCTGCGCCCGCGAGATCCTGCGCGACCTGGGTCCCGGCAGCCGCCTGCCCCACAAGAGCCGGGAGCCCCTGGCGGCCTTCCTGCTGGCCGCGGTGGCCCACGCCTGGCTGCGCCCGGACCCGGACCCGGGGCCGGCCTGCGACAGCCGCACCCTGGTCACGATGATGGCGTCGGACGTGGAAGCGATGCCGGGGCAGCAGCACCTGCTGCGCCGACTGGAGGCCCGCTCCCGTGCCGAGGCCTGCGCCACGCTGCGGGAGGCCCTGCCCGAAGTGGGCGGCGACGGGGCGGCACGCCTGGCCACCGCGGCCGGACGCCTTGCGGCCCCGACCCTGATCCCGGCCCTGCTGGACGCGCTGGCGGAGGACCGGACGGATTCGCTGAACGAGGAGGCGGAAATCGCGCTGTCCCGCCTGGGGACGCCGGCGGTGGACGCCCTGGTCGCCGCCTGGGACGGCCTGGACGACTGCCAGCAGTTGTACGGCCTGGGCGTGATGGAGCGGGTGGGCGGCGAGGCGGTCGTCCGCCACCTGGTCCGGACGCTGCCGGACATGAGGGCGGCGCGGCTGGACCTGGAACTGTGGCTGGAAACGGCCCGGGCCGTGCCGGATCCGCGGCTGCTGGTCCTGGTGGACGGCGAGATGCACCGGCGCCAGCCGATGGTCGACAAGGCCCTGCTGGTGCTGTGCGGCGTCCTGGGAATCGATCGGCCCGGTCTTCCGGAGGCCCGCGCGCGGGTCCAGGGCGAAACCGAGCGGATCGCCCGGGAGTTCCGCGAGGACGACTCGCTGCCCGAAGACCTGCTGCCCGGCGCGCACCTGCCCGTGCTGTGCGGCCACTGCAAGCACGAAAATGTCGCCGTGGTCCCCCGCGTTGACTACGACTCCCGGAACTTCCGGATCGACCCGGAACTGCCGTGTCCTTCGTGCGGTCGTGCGGGGCGGCTGTCGCTGGACCCGCAGGTGCGGGACCGGCTGGCGGCGGAACTTTCGCGCATGCAGGATTGCGAGGCGGAACAGCGTCCCTACGACGGCATCCTTCGCAAGGTCGCCCCGACGGAAGGCGCCGCCCCGACGTCCGCGCGGGCCGAAGCCCGGGTCAGCCGGAACGACCCGTGCCCCTGCGGGAGCGGGAAGAAGTACAAGAAGTGCTGTCTGGCGAAGGAGTGATCCGCCCGGTCAGTCGGCGTGCGGCACCGGGGTCACCGCGGCCCGCCCCTCCTCGCCGGTCCGGATGCGGTAGACCTTTTCGACCGGGATCACGAAGACCTTGCCGTCGCCGACCTCGCCGGTGCGGGCGCTTTCCAGGATGGCCTGGACCGTCACCTCGACGAACGGATCGGACACGCCGATCTCCACCCGCACCTTCTCCTGCAACGCCATCTTGACGCGGTTGCCCCGGTAGGTCGCCACCATTTCCGTTTCGCCGCCGTGGCCCTGAACCTTGCTGATGGTCAGGCCCTTCACGTCGGCCTTGAAGAGGGCCGCCAGGACGTCGTTCAGTTTCTCGGGCCGGATGACCGCTACGATAAGCCTCATGCGGCACCTCCGGTTGCGCCGCTCGGCGACGCGGACAGGCCCGGGATCACGTTGGCCCCGGGCTCGAACAGGGCCTGCTCGTCCAGCAGGATGGCGCCCTCGCCGCTGGCGTAGGCCTCCTCCTCGTGCATCGTGAGGTCCATGCCCGTCGCCTCCAGCCCCTCGCGGCTGCGCAGGGGGACGAAGAACCCGATGGTCTTCAGGATCACGAACGAGGCCACGCCGCTGTAGACGACGGTGACGGCGCAGGCGATCAACTGGATCAGCAGTTGCCGCGGGTTGCCGGCCAGCAGCCCGTCCACGCCGCCCCAGGCCTTTTCGGCGAAGACGCCGGTCAGCAGCGCCCCGGTCAGGCCGCCCAGCCCGTGGGCCGCCACGACGTCCAGCGAGTCGTCCAGCCGCGTCTTCGAGCGCCACCGGATGACGAAGTACGACGGAACCGCGGCGATGGCGCCGATGGCCAGCGCGCCCAGGGGGCTGACGAAGCCCGCGGCGGGCGTCACGGCCACCAGGCCCACGACGATGCCGGTCGCCGCGCCGACGGCGGTGGGCCGTCCCGAGCGGAAGAAGTCCAGGAGCATCCAGACGGTCAGCGTCGCGCACGGGGCCAGCATCGTGTTCACGAAGGCGATCGCGGCCTTCGAATTGGCGCCCAGGGCGCTGCCCGCGTTGAAGCCGAACCAGCCGAACCAGAGGAGGCCTGCCCCCAGCAGCACGAAGGGCACGTTGTGGGGAACCAGGGCCTGGCGCCCGTAGTCCCGCCGGGGACGGACCACCAGGGCCGCCACCAGGGCCGCCGCGCCCGCATTGATGTGGACCACGGTGCCGCCTGCGAAGTCCAGGGCACCCAGGCCGGCCAGCCAGCCGTCGGCGCTCCAGACCCAGTGGGCGACGGGCGCGTATACCAGCAGCGTCCACAGGACGATGAACGCCAGGTAGGGGGCGAACCGGATCCGCTCGACCACCGCACCCGAGATCAGGGCCGCCGTGATGATGGCGAAGGTCCCCTGGTAGGCCATGAAGAGGACGTGGGGGATCGTCCCGTTGGGCTCGATCCCGACGCCTTCCAGCAGCATGTGGGCCGTTCCGCCCAGCCACGCGGTCCCCGGCGCGAAGGCCAGGCTGTACCCGGCCAGCACCCAGACGATGCCCACGACGCCCAGGGAGGCGAAGCTCATCATCATGGTGTTCAGGGTGTTCTTGGAGCGGACCAGGCCGCCGTAGAAGAACGCCAGCGCCGGCGTCATCAGCAGCACCATCGCACACGCCACCAGCATCCAGGCGATGTCCGCCGGATTCAACGCACTGGCCACCGCCTGGATCACCGTTGCCTGATCGTTCATGCCATTCCTCCCGGGTTGGGCTTCCGCACGGGGAATTAATGGAGCATTCTTGTCCGAGTGTCAAGTCATGGTGACGCAATCGACACGCTTCCTCCGTCACCACGACACAACAGACGCCGCATCATGTCGCGGTGCTTTGGTGTTTCTGCCGATTCAGCAATTTTCTTGAATCACTCAGACACGTGACCGAGGCGGGAACTGGAACACGTTGCCGACACCGGGGGTGTACGAGGAGCCGACGACACTGTTCGCGATGAGGGTGTCCGCCTGCAGGGCCCCGCTGACCCGGGTCATCCCCGCGTTGATGTGGACCGTCGCCGGTTCAGTTGGCTTGCGGGGGAAGGAGCGGCGCCGGGGGCTCGGCGGGGCGCGACGGCAGAACGGCGTCGGCGGGTTCCAGGAACGGGCAGTCCTCGACCCGGCCCTGGGATTTGAGGACCTTGTGGTCGACCTTGCCTTCCTTCTCGTTATCCTTCTTCTGCCCATCGACTGCGTCGAACGTCGTGACCTTGCCGTGGGTCTTCCAGCACTGGGAGGCAACCTCCTCGTCGAACCCCTGCTCGATCGCGGCGGAGCCCGTGACGTGGGCGTCGGAGCGTCCCTCGGCCTGGGCGGTCCAGCGACTGACGATCAGCGCGTCGGCCTCGATCAGGTCCTCGCCGTCCTCCCGGAGAATCGCGATCCGTCCGGAAAAGGCGAACGAGCCGGACAGGTCGGCGTTCTCGTGGAAGCCGCTGGTCCCGTTTCGCGGCGCGACATCCCCTTCCGCCGTGGTCAGGTCGTACTCGAAGACCTCGATCTCCCGCTGGCCGCCCAGGGTGGACCACAACACCAGCAACGTGCCGGAGGTCGCCGGGTCCAGATCGGTGTCCAGGTCGATCCACATCGACCCCTGGCCCTGCCCGGGCTGCGTGCCGGGCGTGTAGCTGCCGGCCAGGCGCGGACGCCACGGGGAACCGGCGGGCGCGGTCAGGCGGGACGCCAGCAGGCTGTCGTAGTAGCCGTCGGACACGCGGCGGATCACGAGGAGGTTCTCCTCGGAACCGGCGTCGTTCGTACTGCGCCACACGGCGGTCTCGGCATCCTCCTGCACCGGGAGCGCCGTCGTCACCTGATCCAGGGGCGCCAGGAGGAGGGCGATGTCCAGGTTCACGGCGTCCATCGCCTGCACCGTCACATCGTGCAACCCCGACGCAGGGGCTTCGAGGGGCGCGTGGAGCCGGCCGGCCAGGCCCGTGGCCGACGCGTTCGAAGCCGGTTCCATGGCCAGGTGGAGCGCCGACGCCGTCGGAAGCGTGGACTGGAACTCGCCGACCGAACCGCTTCCCGCGCCGACCTCGCACGCCATCCCGACCAGCACGACCGACAGGAAGGACAGTCGCACCAGGTACGTCAGCCCCATGGCCGACCTCCGTGAGCCCATCTGGACCTTTAGCATATCGCATGCCGCGAGCGCCATGCACCCTGCCCGCACGACGGGAGCGGCCCCGGTACTGGCCGAAGTTCCCGTGCCTGGACCCGCCCCCGGGGTTTCCGAAGCTGTGTGTATCCGCGCGGAGACATCTGGTATCATGCGCCTCGGTCTTGCTCAGGTGCGGCCACGGACACGTTGCCCCCGGGCCCCGGTGACCTTCGCATCGTACGCCGCATCGCGGTGGGCGGGATGGCCGAAGTCTTTCTGGCGGAATCCCCGGTGGAAGGGGGGGCCGCCGTCCCGGTGGTCGTCAAGCGCCTGCTGCCCGGTGCAGACGAATCCCACGTGCGCCTGTTCGACCGCGAGCGCCACGCGCTGGCCTGCGTCGCCAGCCCCCACGTCGTCCGCCTCCTGGGCGCCGGTCCGGACCACCTGGTCCTGGAGTACGTGGACGGGCCGGACCTCGCCACCCTCCTGCGCCACCTTTCCCGTCGCGGGCGCCGCATGCCGCTGGGCGCGGCGATGGCCGTGCTGGAAGGCATCCTCGCCGGCCTGGCCGACCTCCACGAGGCCCGGGACGCGTCGGGCCGTCGCCTGGGCGCCGTCCACCGGGACCTCAACCCCTCGAATGTCCTGGTGTCCCGGCAGGGCGACGTGAAGATCGCGGACCTGGGAGTCGTGCACCTGGACCTGGCGGACCAGCCGACCCAGGCCGGACTGAAGGGAACCCTGGCCTACATGGCCCCGGAGCAACTGCTGGGCCGGCCCGTGGACGCCCGGACCGATCTGTACGCGGCCGGGCTGGTGGCCTACGAGGTACTGACCGGCACCGCGGCACGTCCAGCCGGCATGGCCGGCCTTTCCGAGTTGATGGAGGCCCGGTCCCGCCTGCCGGCGGCGCCCTCCAGGGTGCGAACCGACCTGCCGCCGTCGCTGGATGCAGTGCTGCTGGCCTGCCTGTCGCCGCGCCCCGAGGACCGGCCGGCGGACGCCCGGGCCTGCCTGCGCGACCTGCTGGCGGCGGCCGGCACCGGCCCCGACGCGGCCTGCCTGGCCGAGGAAGCCCGGTCGGTCAGCGGTCCGTGCGTGCGGACGGCCGCCACGGCAACCGTGGGCGGAGCGGACGAGCCCCTCCCGACCGCCTCGCCTTCGCCGCCGCCTCCTGCGGACGGTCACCGCCTGCCGCGGCCTTGGCGCGTTCGCAGGATTGCCCCGGCGCTGGCCGTCGCACTGGCCCTGTCGCTGGCGGCCGCCGTCGCCGGAAGGTCCCTGTCCGAAGGGGCGGGGTCGGCCCCGGCGGAAGCCCTGGAACCCGAAAGCGCCCCGGTGGTCGTGTCGGGCAGGTCGTCGGACGCCCCGCCGGCCGAACGCACCGGAACGATGCCCCTGGAGGGCCTGGAATCGTCGGGGTCCGTGGCCGCCATCACCGCCGCCACCGCCGTGCCCACCATCGCGCAGGGCTACCGGTCGACGGCGGAAATCCGCCGGCAGACGCGCCCCCTGGGCGAGCCCGCCGCGCAACGCCCCGTCGATCCCGGCCTGCGGGTCGAGATCCGCGCGCTGGGCGACCCGGTTCACGTCGAGGGAGCGGGCGCCCGTGGACTGGCCCCGCGGCTGACGGATGAACTGCCCCAGGGATCGAGCCTCCTGATCCTCCACGGGAGCGACGAAGGGCTGCCGCCGGTCCTGGTGCGCCTGCTGCACGCCGGGACGTCGCTGACCGCGACCATCGGGACCCGGCCCGATCGCCATTACAACCGCATCCGCTGCGGGGATCGCGACGTCGGAGAGACATCCGCCGTCAACGTCCTGATCGAGGGCGAAATGCGCTGCGTCCTGACCGGGGACGAGGGGACGATGGCATTCGCCCTCGCCATGGTGCGGCGATGAGGATGCGATTCCCGGCCACCGCCCTGACGCCGCTGCTGCTGGCCGCGGGCCTCCTTCGCTGCAGTCCCGAGGACCCGGGCATGGCCCGCGTTTCGCTGGCCCTGGACGGCGCGCTGTGCGCGGACTTCTGCGCCGAAACGATCGGCGCCGCCGTCTACCGCCCCGGCCAGGTGCTGCCCATCGGCCCCGAACAGGTGGTCCCCTGCGGCGATCCGCTGGTCTTCGACCACATCCCGGGCGGCCAGCGCGTGGCGGTGCATGCCTGGGTGATGGGCCATGGCGGCACCCACCTGCTGGAAGGACAGTCGGAGGACGTCACGGTGGTGGCGAACGACGCCGTCACGGTGCCCGTCGATCTGCGCGCGGTCCGGGCCCCGGCCATCGCGACGGCCAGCCTGACCGCGGTGGCGCCGGTACCGGAGGGCACCGAAATCACCCTGTCCGGAACCGGGTTCGGGGACGGCGACGGGCTCGCCACGATCGAACTGGACGGGACACCCGCCGCGGTGGTCGGCGGCTCCTGGAGCGACACTTCCGTCCGCGTCCGACTGCGGCCCGGCGACGGGAGCTCGACCGTTCGCGTCCGCAACTGCGGGGTAGCCTCGGCCCCCTTCCCCCTTCGGGTCGTCGCCGCGCACCCGGGAAGCGCGACCATGCAGCCGCAGGGTTGCCCCGAGGGTCCGACGGTCCATGCCCTGGCGCCTCTGCCCGGGACGCCGGACCTCCTGCTGGCGGCCTCCTGCCAGTCGTCGGGGTATCTGCAGCGCTTCCTGACCAGCCAGTGCGCCCTCAGCGCGGTGGTGCAACGCCCCCTGCCGGGGCTCCCCCGGGCCATCGCCGTCGAAGGGGACGGCAGCGCAGCCTGGGTCGCGCTGGAGCCCCCCGGCGGCCTCCTGCGCGTGCCGCTCTCGTTGGACCAGGCCATTGCGTCGGGGCCCACGCTGGGGGAGGGCGCGACTCCCCGGGCGCTGGCCTGGGCCGGGGACAGCCTCTGGGTCCTGGGGGACCTGCCGGCGGGATCGCGCCTGTTCCGCGTTCGGGACGACCAGGCAACACGGTTCCAGGACATCCCGACCGACCTCGACCTGCACGCACTGACCGCCGTCGGCAGCCACGTCCTGCTGGCGGCCAGCAATGCGGCGGGGGAGGGGCGGCTGATCGTGGTCGGTTCCGGAGCCGCCGAGGTCCGCCTCATCGTGCTGACGGGCTGCCTCCAGCCGACGGCGGTGGCGGGCGGGGACGACGGGACCTGGGCGGTCGTCGGGTGCGGGGGGGGTTCCCCGGGACTGGCCCGGATCCACCTGGCGGACGGGGATGTCGGATGGGTGGTCCTGCCCGGCGGCGGCGTGGTCGGGTCCCTGGCCATGGACGTCGGGGGCGGGGTCGCGTTCGGGTGGGACGATGCCTCGGGCGATCTGATCGGCGCCGATCTGGCCGGCGGGACCGTCCTGGGAACGTGGCACCTGGGCCCTTCGCCGGCCGCACCGCCCCTGGTCCGGCTGCCGGATTCGGACACGCTGATGCTGGCGGGCCCCGAGGCGGGAGGCCTGACCCTGTTTTCGCCCTATCAGGCAGCCTTGCCGTGCACCGGGGAGGCACCCTAGATGCGACGCGGCCTGACCCTGGCCCTCCTGCTCAGCCTGGTCCCCGTCCCCGGGGCCGGGCAGGAAGACGCCGCGGCCCTGGGCCTGAAGCGCGCCCGGGCCTGCCAGGCCGCCTTGGACTACCGGTGCGCCGAGGAGGAACTGGCCGGGGTCCGGGAACACGTGGCCGACCTCGCGCCCGAAGTGCGGATCACGGTGTTCCGCCTCAGCGCGGAAACCGCCCTGGCCTCCGGACGGAAGGTCGACGCCGACGGTCACCTCCAGGCGCTCCTGGTTGCCGATCCGCGCTTTGAGCCTCCCCCCGGCGCCTGGCCCTCGGGCTGGGCTGCCGAACTGGAAAAGGTCCGGGCGGCGATGCCGGACCGGGAGCCGCCCCAACTGGTCGTCGAGGCGCCGGCGGACCTGCGCGCCGGTGCCGTCGCGGTCGTCCACGCGCGCGTTTCCGATCGCAGCGGCGTGGGTCCCGTGGTGCTCGGCATCGCCGGCGTCACGCCCGCGCGGATCGCGATGACCACCACCGACGGGCAGACCTGGTCGGCGACGGTGCCGGCGCCGCAGGTCCGGGACCCGGCCCTCCTGCTGTGGGTGGAAGCCGTGGATCTGAAGGGGAACGGTCCCGCCCGCTGGGGCGGCGAGGAATCCCCGCAACGCGTTCCGGTGGGGAAGGCCCCGCCGCCGCCGCCCCCGCCCCTGGTGAAACGCTGGTGGTTCTGGACCGTCATCGGGGTCGCCGCGGCCGGAACAGGTGTCGGAATCTACTTCCTGTCCCGGATGGATCGTTCGTCGGGTGGCGCCGTCGGTGTTCCCGGGGCAGGCCGACTGAACGTGGAGGCACGATGGCCGTCTCCCTGAGGTTGATCGTCGATTCGGGCGATCGCATGCCGACCGAGTTCCTGCTGGGCGGGCAGGACGCCGTCGTGGGCCGGGACCCGGATGCCGACGTCCTGATCGTGGATGCGACGATCTCGGGGCGCCACGGGATCCTTCGGGCGGGCGCCGCCGGATACACCTATACCGACACGGCCAGCCGGAACGGGTCGGCCCTGCTCCATCCTCCCCTGGCCGTCCGTCCCCTGGCTGCCGGCGAGGCGACACCCGTGGGGCCGGACGACGTGCTGCTGCTGGGCGCCGCGGATCGGCCCATCCGCATCCGGATCGTGGAGGGAGTCGCCCCGTACGCGGCCGCCCCGATCGGACAACGGACCGTGGTCGCCTCGTTCCCGGTGTCCGACGTGCTGGTGACCCCTCCGGACGCCCTGGCTGCCCTGGCCGCCCACGCCATCGCCCCCGGAACGCCCGAGGACCTGGCCCGGGCCGCCCTGGACTGGCTGAAGTCCGCCGTGCCCCTGGCCGAGGGATGGTCGGTCGTCGTCGCGGGCTCGGGCTTCACCAGCACCGCGGGCGAGGCCCTCCCGGAGGGCCTGGCCCGGGCCGCCCTGGAACGCCGCGACGTGGTGCTGCTGCAGGAGGCGGAGGGGGAACTGCCGGTCACCGCCAGCGTGGTGTCCCGGGGAATGCGGGCCGTCCTGCTGGCACCGCTGCTGGCGGGTGGCGTCTGGCACGGAACCCTCGCGGCCTGGTCGTCCCTGGGCACTGCCGCCCTGCCCGCCACCGCCCTGCAGCCCGCCGCCCTGGCGTCGTCCCTGGTCGCGCTGGCGGCATCGGCCCTGGCCGTGCGCCGGGAAGGCGAGGAGGCGCGCCGGACGGCCGAAAAGGAACTGCGGCGCCTGCGGGGGGAGAAAGGCGAGGGCGACATCACACCCGATCCCGTCGGAACCTCCCCGGCCTTCCTGGAAGCGCTGTCCCTGTGCCGCTCGATCGCCTCGTCGAACGTGCCGGTGCTGCTGGTCGGCGAAACCGGGACGGGGAAGGAAATCCTGGCCCGGGCCATCCACCGGTGGAGCCGCCGGGCGGACAAGCCCTTCGTGGCGTTCAACTGCGCCGCCGTGCCCGAAACGCTGCTGGAATCCGAACTGTTCGGCCACGTCCGCGGCGCCTTCACGGGTGCCGGGGCGGACCGGCGCGGCCTGTTCGAGGAGGCGGGCGGCGGCACGATCTTCCTGGATGAGATCGGCGAGATGCCCGTGCTGCTCCAGGCAAAATTCCTGCGGGTGCTGCAGGACGGGGAGATCCGCAGGGTCGGTTCGAACCATTCATCGCGCGTCGACGTCCGCGTGCTGTCCGCGACCAATCGCGACCTGTGGAAACAGGTGGAAAGCGGGGCGTTCCGTTCGGACGTCCTGTACCGCCTGAACGCGGTGACCGTCCGGATCCCGTCCCTGCGGGAGCGCCGTGACGACATCCTGGTGCTGGCCCACCACCTGCTGGGAACGGCCTGCCGCAGGGCGGGCAAGCGGATCGCAGGGTTCGCCCCCGATGCCCTGTCCGTCCTGGCCACGCATGACTTCCCCGGAAACGTGCGGGAACTGGAAAACGAGTTGATGCGGGCCGTGGCACTCACGCCCGAAGGACATTCGATCCGGCCTTGCGTGTTTTCGGAGGCGGTCGGGAAGCAGGTGCGGGCTCCGCTGGACGGCGCCCCGATCGACGGGGGGCAGACCCTGCGCGAGATCGTGGAATCCATCGAACGACGCGCGGTCGAGGAATCGCTGGCCCGCGCGGCCGGAAACGTGTCGCAGGCCGCCCGCGAACTGGGGCTGACCCGGACGGGACTCTACAAGGTGATGGAGCGCCTGCGGATGCGGGGCTGCCCCGAGTAGGCCCCGGGGTCAGAAGCTGGTGGTCAATCCTTCGACCACCCAGTGGGCCGCGTCGTCATACCGCAGCAGCAACGTGAAGCGCGTTCGGATGCGCGTCGCGAGCACCGGGTCGTGGGCGTCCACGTAGGACACGACCTGGTAGCGACGATCCCCCACGGGGACGATTTCGTCCTCTTCCAGCGCGGGAAATTCGACCTGCGTCCGTCCCTTCAAGACACGCTCCGTGACGAACCCCCGGGCGGCCGTCGAGATGTTCACGGCGCTGGTCGGCGAAGAGGAATCGTGGTCCTTGACGGACCCGAGGACCGCCCCGACCAGGAACAGGGCCAGAACCAGGCTGATCGCGATCGCCAGGGCGATGACGCTCCACTCGGTCAGCCTCCGGTTGCGCGAATGCTCGCCCGGCCGGGGTTGACACCCGGTCCCGCGACAGACGGGGCACGGCTCGACGACGCCGTCGTCCCGCAACCGGTCGCGCCCGGTACCGGCGCAGTCGTCGCAGGGTGGGTCCGCCCGCGGCGGCGGGGACGGCGGGGACGGAGACGCCTCCCCGGGCCCGGGCCGCATGTCGATGAGGATCCGCTCCAGTTCCCCGGGCACCAGATCGACCGGTTGCTCCACGCGTCTGCCTCCCGCCCCCGCCCTCTCCTTCGCAACGGTCGTGCCACTTCGCCCCCAAACCTTGCACACCCGCGTCCGGCGCAGGCCCCCGGCAGCAGCGCACTGGTTCGGCACCCCCCTGCCCCGGCCTTGGGGCCGGGACCTGTATCCGCGCGGCGACAGGCCCGTACCCGAACGGGAACAGTCCGGGCGGGATGCGTCTGCGCCCGCGGGGGGGACAGTCCGCCCCGGGGAGGCCGATGTCGTGGCGGAAACACATGTTCCACGATGCCGGCCCGTCCGGCACGGTGCTTGCTGCCTTGCAACGTCGAGGGCCGCTCGGGCCGGCGAGGCCGGGGCCTGACGACGTCAACTCGAAGGATGGAGTCGATCATGAACCGGAGTCGCACACTGGCCGTGTTCGTCGGGATCTCGCTGGCCGCCTTCTGGGGCAGCGCGGGATGCAGCAGCGGGAGCAAGGCGGTGTGCGGGGACGCGGTCGTCGACGAGGGCGAGGAGTGCGACGACGGGAACCTCGTCAACGAGGACCGGTGCACCAACGTCTGCACGCTGTCGCGATGCGGCGACGGCGTCGTCCAGGCGGGCGAGGAATGCGACGACGGCAACGCGATCGATTTCGATGCGTGCACGAACACCTGCCGCTCGCCCCGGTGCGGCGACGGCGTCCTCCAGGTCACGGCCGGCGAGGCCTGTGACGACGGCAACGCCGACGGGCACGACGGGTGCACGAACGCCTGCCAGAAGGCGACGTGCGGCGACGGCATCGTCCAGGCGACCGTCGAGGAGTGCGACGACGGCAACACCGAAGGCCGCGACGACTGCACGAACGATTGCAGGGTGGCGCGCTGCGGTGACGGCATCGTCCAGGCCGGCGAGGCATGCGACGACGGCAACGCCGGCGACGCCGACGACTGCCTGGTAACCTGCGTGACGGCCGCGTGCGGGGACGGCCTGGTCCAGGACGGCGTCGAGGAATGCGACGACGGCAACGCGGATGACACGGACGCCTGCCTGGACACGTGCAGGAAGGCGACGTGCGGCGACGGGATCGCCCGCCGCGGCGTCGAGGCCTGCGACGACGGAAACGACGGCGACACCGACGGCTGCACGATCCAGTGCGCCCTGCCGACGTGCGGCGACGGCCTCGTCCAGGCGGGCGAGGAATGCGACGACGCCAACCGCAGCAGCGTCGACGGCTGCCTGAACACCTGCCTGGAAGCCACCTGCGGCGACGGCTTCCTCCAGTCGGGCGTCGAGGACTGCGACGACGGGAACCGGGACGACACCGACGCCTGCCTGAACGCCTGCACCATCGCGACCTGCGGCGACGGCGCCGTGCGCAAGGGCTTCGAGGCCTGCGACGACGGCAACGCGATCGACGCCGACGGCTGCTCGAACCTGTGCACCCTGCCGCGCTGCGGCGACGGCATCGTCCAGGCGGGCGAGGGCTGCGACGACGGCAATGACGACAACGCGGATGCGTGCCTGAACACCTGCGCCCTGGCCGCCTGCGGCGACGGGATCGTGGAAACGGGCGTCGAGGCATGCGACGACGGCAACCTCGTGGACGGCGACTGGTGCGGAGCAACCTGCCGGCGCGAGTGCTTCCTGGGCGCGGCCCAGCGTCTGGACGGCGACCGCTGCACCATGGTGTTCACGACGGGCGCGGCCTGGTCCGACGCGGCCAGCACCTGCGAACTGCTGGGCGCGCACCTGGTCACGATCGCCTCCCCGGCCGAAAACGCCACGGTCAGCGCCCTGGTTGCCGGCGTGGCCACGTCCGCCTGGATCGGCCTGACCGATCGGTGGAGCGAGGGCACCTTCGTGTGGTACCAGGGCCCCGGCCGCTTCCTGGCCCCGACATTCTTCAACTGGGGCGCCAGCCAGCCCGACAACCAGCCCGGGGAGAACGCCGACTGCGCCCGGATGACCACCGCCGCGGGCCTGTGGTTCGACGATTCGTGCGGTGGCATCCAGGCCTACGTGTGCCAGCACGACTTCGATTGACGGTTCGCGAGGCAGGCGCCGGCGGGGGGCACGACCATGGTTGCGAATCGAGGGTGGCAGGTCGTGGTGCTGGTCGCGGGCCTGTCGGCCATCACGGGATGCGGCGACGGCGCCACCGCCGTCTGCGGTGACGGGACGGTCGATCCGGGCGAGGCCTGCGACGACGGCAACCTGGTGAACGAGGACGGCTGCACCTCCGCCTGCACCGCCCCCCGGTGCGGGGACGGGTTCGTCCAGGCCGGCGAGGAATGCGACGACGGCAACGCGATCGGCTTCGATGCGTGCACCAACGACTGCCGCCTCCCGCGATGCGGGGACGGCATCCTCCAGTCGGGCGAGACCTGCGACGACGGAAACGCCGAGGCCCACGACGGCTGCACCAACGCTTGTTCGGCCGCCCGGTGCGGCGACGGGATCGTCCAGAGTGGCGTGGAGGCGTGCGACGACGGAAACACCGACGACACCGACCGGTGCCGGGACGACTGCCGGCCGGCCACGTGCGGCGATGGCATGGTGCAGCCGGGCGAGGGCTGCGACGACGGGAACCGGGACGACCGCGACGGATGCCGCGACAACTGCCTGGTTGCGCGGTGCGGCGACGGGGTGGTCCGGACCGGCGTCGAGGACTGCGACGACGGAAACGCCGACGACACGGACGCCTGCCTGACGACGTGCCGGCAGGCCCGGTGCGGGGACGGGATCGGCCGCGCCGGGGTCGAGGCGTGCGACGACGGGAACACGAACGACGACGACGGATGCCGGAACGACTGCCGCCTGCCCACGTGCGGCGACGGGCGCGTGCAGGCCGGCGAGGAATGCGACGACGGCAACCGCGACGACCACGACGACTGCCTGGCATCGTGCCTGTGGGCGCGGTGCGGGGATGGCGTCGTGCGCTTCGGCACCGAAGGGTGCGACGACGGGAACCGGATCGACGACGACGGGTGCCGCAACAACTGCCGCCTGCCGGGGTGCGGCGACGGGCGCGTCGATGACGGCGAGGAATGCGACGACGGCAACGGCGACGCCCGGGACGGATGCCTGAACACCTGCGTTCTGGCCCGGTGCGGGGACGGCGTCGCGTGGGCGGGCCGCGAGGAGTGCGACGACGGCAACGCCCGGAGCGACGATGCCTGCCCGGCGTCCTGCCGGTGGGCCCGGTGCGGGGACGGGTTCACGTGGATCGGCCACGAGGCGTGCGACGACGGCAACCTGGACGAAACCGACGGATGCCTGTCGGACTGCACGAGCCCCCGGTGCGGGGACGGCTTCGTCCGGGCGGGCCACGAGGAGTGCGATGACGGCAACGTCGACGACACCGACGGCTGCCTGATGGACTGCACGCGGTATGACTGGTGCGCCGCCTTCCGCATCGACGGGGTGGAACCGCCGGTCGCCTGCCTGGGCATGACGGTGCCGCAGATCACGGTGCATGGCGAAGGGTTCGTCCGCGTCGAGGGCGTGCCCCCGACGGTGACGTTCCGGGGTGTCCCGGTCGCCGACCCGGTGCTGTCGGACTGCACTCCGGTCCACGGCGTGTTCGTCCAGGCCGAAACGTGCCGCACGATCCGGTTTTCGGGGCCGTTCACGCTGCCCGTCGGGAACTACGAGATCGGGGTGCTGCTGCCGGTGACCCAGGGGTGCGCACTGACCGCCTTCTTCAGCGTCGGCCCCCGTCCGACCGTCACCCAGGTGATCCCCCGCCGCGTGTGCGAAGGGGCCGCCGGCTTCGAGGTCCTGGGCACGAACTTCGTCGCGGGGACCGGGATCCGGTTCAACAGCACCACGCCGGACGGCGTGACCTGGATCGACTCCGGACGGATCGACGTCACCTTCGACGCCATCGCCCCCGGCCGGTACGACGTGACCGCCTCCAACGGCCAGGCCTGCGAAGGGACGCTGGAGGAAGCGGTCACCGTGATGCCCAACCCGCGCCTGTACTTCGTCGATCCGCCGGTGGCGTACAACGGCATCAACGTGCAGGTGACCCTGTACGTGTCGGGCATCAACGGCCTGGCCGTGACCGAGGTCGGCCTTCGCCCGGGCGCTGCGGCCCCGTTCCAGAGCGTGGCCTTCCAGTACGACCCCGACCGCCCCGGGCGGATCCTCGCCGTCATCCCGGCCGGGCTGCCGCCGGGCATCTACGATGTCCGGATCACGGACGGCGGCCCATGCTCGACGATTCTCGAAGGGGGGTTGCAGATCACGGGCACGCTGAAGGTGGCCCTGCGGGACATCGATCCGCCGTTCGGATGGACCGCCCGCCGGACCGACGTGGACGTGCTGGCGACCTCGCCGGCGCCCGCCGGGCAGGAGGGGTTCCAGAACGTGCCCCGCGTGTACCTGAACCCCGCCGACCCCGAGGCGCTGGCGACGGCCCTCACGGCGGTCGGGTACGTGAACCCGGCGCGCCTGACGGCCACCGTGCCCCCGGGCCTGCCTGCCGGCCTCTACGACGTGATCGTGGTGAACCCCGACGGCGCGGTCGGGGTGCTGCAGGACGGGTTCCGGGTCACGTCGTCGGCCCCGCCCGTGATCGAGGCCCTGACCCCCGGGTCGGTCCCGGCATCCGCCGGAGTCACCGTCGTGCTGCGCGGGTCGGGCTTCAACGCCCCGACCGTCGGACTGACGTGCCGGCAACCCCTGGGCGCCGAGCAGAGCCTGTCGGCGGCGGTCGGCGCCTGGACCGCGTCCACGGTGACCCTCACGGTCCCGGCCGACCAGATCCCCACGGGCTCCGCCTGCGTGGTGCGCGCGACGAATCCCGACGGCAGCTATGGGGACTTTTCGGCCCTGGGCGTGACGACGCCCGCCGAAAACATCGCCGCCACGCGGGCGGGTCCGTCGCTGATGGTCCCGCGGCGGGCGCCCGCCGTCACCCCGGGCCGGACGACCGGGACGTCCGTGTTCCTGTATGCCCTGGGGGGCGACAGCGGAACGTCGTCGTCGGCGCTGGACAGCATCGAGGCCGCCGCGCTGGATCGCTACGGGGATCTGCAGCCCTGGCAGACGCTGCGACGCCGGCTCCCGACGGGCCGGACCCTGGCGGGGGTCCGGACGGTCGGACGGTTCATCTACCTGGTCGGCGGCAATGGCGGAAGCGGTCCGCTGTCCTCGGTGATCCGGGCGCAGATCCTGGACCCGGAGCAGGCGCCCGTCATCAACGACGTCGGCGTCCAGATCGCGTCGCAGGGCCTCGGCGAGGGCTTCTGGTACTACCGGGTCGCGGCCGTCATGGACGCTGCCGACCCCGAAAACCCCGGCGGCGAGACGCTGCCCAGCGACCCCCAGCCGGTCTACGTGCCGACCGGCCTCCCGGGGCCGCTGCAGTTCACCCTGGCCTGGGCCGCGGTCCCGGGGGCGGCGTCCTACCGGATCTACCGCAGCCCCCAGCCGGGACTCGCCGCCGGCAACGAGGGACTGCTGGCGACCGTCGACGGCGATCGGCACGGGTTCATCGACCTGGGCGGCACCCCGGACGGGACGACGCAGCCCCAGCGCCTGGGCGACCTGGGCCGATGGGCAACGCTGCCGGGCCTGGCGAAGCCGCGGGAGGGCCTGGGCCTGGGCTTCGGCCTGGACCCGACCCGGGCGAAGAGCGCCTACCTGTACGCGATCGCCGGCCGGTCCCAGGGCGGCGCGGTCCTGACGTCCTACGAAATCCTGCCGGTATCGCTGGCCACGGACCGGGTCGAGACCTGGACCGAGGACACGGCGAACGTGCTGGGCGCGGGCCGGTGGCAACTGGGGGCCTTCGTCGCGGACGACGTCGTGACGACCCGCGTGAATCCCGGCGACACCTGGATCTATGCCGGCGACGGGCTCGACGGGGCCGGCACGGTCGTGACCGCCGTGGATGCCGCCCGGATTCAGACCGGTGGGCGGCTGGGGACGTGGATCGCGGTGCCCGCCTTCACCGGGTACGCCGGGTACGGTTTCGCGGCCGCGGCCAACCAGCTGTTCGTGTTCGGGGGCAAGGGCGCCCAGCCGACGGCGAACGTCCTTTCGGCCCAGGTGTGCGGCATCGGCATGACCTGCGCGGGCGGCGTTTCGGATCCGCCGGACCTGAAAAACTGGAATTCCCAGGGCTTCACGCTGGTGGAGGATCGCTACCTGCCGGGCAGCGCGCTGGAATCGGCGCACATCTTCCTGGTGGGCGGCCTGACCAGTGGAAACGTGCCGACGGCTTCGGTCGAAAGCTCGATCTGGTAGGAGGGTCATCCTGGCTCCGAAGGCGCCATCTTCTTGACTGCGAGGAATGCGATGAAAGCGATGCGATCGGCGATGGCGGCAACCTGGATGATGGCGATGGTTGCGGGCCTCGGGTGCGGCGGGGGCGGCGCCCGGGACGAAGGCGGGCAACTGGACGCCTGGGACATTCCCGGGACGGATGCGGACGTCGCGGTCGAGGTCGCCCCGGAGGATGCGGACGACGCCACGCGGGATCAGACCGCAAGGGAAACCGACATCGCCCCCGGGGAGTTCGGATACCCCTGCAACCAGAACAGCGAGTGCCTCAGCGGGTTCTGCGTCGAGGGGCCCGAGGGCTTCTTCTGCACGCAGACCTGCGTCGAGAACTGCCCGGACGGCTTCCTGTGCAGGACGTACTTCAGCGCCGGCGAGCCCATCGCGCTGTGCGTGCCGGACTTCGTGAAGGGCTGCTCCCCGTGCACGCAGGACGCCCAGTGCAACGGCGGGCGGTGCCTGTCGATCGACGGCACGGGACGCTGCGTGGCGCCCTGCCGGGCCGACGCGACCTGCGCGAACCCGCGCCAGGCCTGCCGGGACGTGGAACCGGCGGCGGGCCAGGCCGCCGAGAAGTTGTGCATGCCCCGGACGGGATCCTGCAGTTGCCTGGAAGACGCCCAGGACGGGCAGGTCCGCACGTGCACCATCGCCAACACCGACGGCACCTGCTACGGCGTGGAGACCTGCGACGCGACGACGGGATGGGGCGGGTGCACCGCGGCCACGCCGGCCGTCGAGGAGTGCAACGGCCTGGACGAGAACTGCAACGGGCAGATCGACGAGGGCCTTCCGGCGACGAAGGCCTGCGAGGTGGTGGAGGCGGGCATCGGCACGTGCACGGGTCTGTCGCGCTGCACGGGCCCCCTGGGGTGGGTCTGCGATGCCCGCACCCCGGCCCCGGAAGCCTGCAACGGCCTGGATGACGACTGCAACGGCGGGACCGACGACGGTTTCCTGGTCAACGGCGCCTACGGCACGGTGGACAACTGCGGATCCTGCGGCGCGTCCTGCGCCGGCCTGCTGGCGAACGCGGTCGAGGCCTGCGACGCCGCGGCGGCGGGCGGTCCCCGGTGCGTCGTGGCGCAGTGCGACCCGGGCTACTACAAGGTGGGCGACACCCAGTGCTTCGCGGTGACCTCGGTCCTGTGCCTGCCCTGCACCGCGGCCACGGACTGCCCGACGCGGACCTGCCTGCCGCTGGGGGACGCCTCGTACTGCTCCCTGGCCTGCGACCCGGCGGATCCGACCCCGGTGGGCTACGCCTGCCAGGCCGTCCGCACCCGCGGCAGCTTCCTGGTCCCCACCAGCGGATCGTGCGGATGCGACGCGACGCGGGCGGGCCAGGAGCGCCCCTGCCAGGTCGCGAACGCGGCCGGCACCTGCTACGGCTTCGAGACGTGCGATCCCAGCGGGGGTTGGGTTTCCTGCACCGCGGCCACGCCGGCGGTGGAAACGTGCAACGGCCTGGACGACGACTGCGACGGCCTGGTGGACGAGGCCCTGGCGATCGACCCGACCTGCACCCGGGACGTGCCGGGCGTCGGAACGTGCACCGGCGCGCGGGTGTGCCAGGGACCGCTGGGCGAGGTCTGCACCGCCCTCGAGCCGAAGCCCGAGACCTGCAACTACCTCGACGACGACTGCGACGGTGCGATCGACGACGGCTTCCTGGCCGAAGGCGCCTATGCGACCGACGCGAACTGCGGCGTGTGCGGCAACGACTGCCTGCGAACGATTCCCCACGGCACGGGCCGCTGCGCAGTGGGCCTGGACGGGCCGCGATGCGTGGTCGCGACGTGCGAGGCCGGGTACATGCCGATCGGCGACGCCCTGTGCATGAACGTCCCCGACGTCGTCTGCAGCCCCTGCACGGCCGACGCCCAGTGCCCCGGCGGCCGGTGCGCGACCATCGGTGACGGGACCTACTGCACCCGCGCCTGCGACGCCGGGCATCCCTGCCCGTCCGGAACGGCCTGCCTCCCGCTGGACGGCGCCGACGCCTGCCAGCCGGACGGCGGCTCCTGCGCCTGCACGGCAGACACGGCCGGCGTGGCGCGCCTGTGTCGCGTGTCGAACGAATTCGGCACGTGCTACGGCGCCGAATCCTGCGACCCGGCAGCCGGCGGGTGGCTGGGCTGCGACGCCGCGACGCCCGCGGCCGAAACCTGCAACGGGCAGGACGACGACTGCGACGGACTGGTGGACGAGGACGTGGCCCATACGCGTCCGTGCGCGAATTCGGTCGAGGGCGTCGGCAGTTGCACGGGCATCGAGATCTGCACCCCCGGCGGCTACCTGTGCAACGCCCCGACGCCGGCCCCCGAAACCTGCGACTTCATCGACAACGACTGCGACGGGCTGATCGACGAGGACTTCCAGCGGGTGGATCCGGCGTCGGGCGCGACGGTCTACGGCGACGTCGACAACTGCGGCACGTGCGGCGTGAAGTGCGCCGACCGGATCGTCCACGGGACGGCACGGTGCGACCTGTCGCGCAGCGTCCCGACCTGCGTGGTGGAGGCCTGCGACCCGGGCTACTACCGCCTGAACGAGGTCCAGTGCATCCCGGCGCCGGACGTGGCCTGCCGCCCCTGCGACACGGACGACCAGTGCTTCGGTTCGGTGTGCGGGGTGCTGGACGGCAAGGGGTTCTGCCTGGCCCCTTGCGACCCTGCCGCAGCGGCCTGCGTCGCGGGAACCGCCTGCCGCGAACTGATCGACGGGCGGACGGCCTGCGTGCCCATCGCCGGGACGTGTGATTGCAGCGCCGCCAACGCCGGCGCCCGCCGGGCGTGCAGCAGCGCCAACGGCTTCGGCACCTGCTACGGGTTCCAGGTGTGCGACCCGGTCACCGGGTGGAGTTCCTGCGACGCGCCCTACGCCGCGGCGGAAACCTGCGACGGCGTGGACAACGATTGCAACGGCCTGGCCGACGACGGGCTGCCGGACACGGAACCCTGTGCATCGACCAACGAGTTCGGGACGTGCGCGGGCACCGCCGTCTGCTATGGCAAGGCGGGATGGGTCTGCCAGGCGAGGGCGGCCGAGGCGGAGCGCTGCGACTACCTGGACAACGACTGCAACGGGCTGGTGGACGAGGCCTTCCTGGTGAACGGCCGCTACGCCACCTACGAGAACTGCGGTTCCTGCGGCTCGTCGTGCGGCCAGGGCTTCCCGAACGCCGTGACGGTCTGCGACGCCTCCGGGGAACTGCCGATGTGCACGGTCGCCTCCTGCGACGCCGGGTACGTCCGGCTGAACGACTTCCAGTGCATCCCCGACATCGCCCGCCTGTGCGAGCCGTGCCTGGCGGACGTCAACTGCATCGCCGACGGGGCGAAGTGCGTGGACGTGGGCGGCGAGGGGTCCTTCTGCGGCCTGGCGTGCGAAACCCAGGCGGACTGCGACGGGAAGGTCGCGGGGTACACGTGCGTCGATTTCGGGGACTTCAAGCAGTGCATCCCGGCCACCGGGTCCTGCACCTGCGACGGGACGCGGCCCGGCATGGAGACCCCGTGCGAGGCCACGAGCACGCCGCCGGGGGGGACGACCACCACGTGCTACGGCCGCAGGGTCTGCACCGCCTCGGGCTGGAGCACCTGCCAGTTGCCGGCGGAGCAGTGCAACCTGGTGGACGACAACTGCGACGGCACCGTGGACGAAGGCTTCGCGGACGCCTCCGGACTGTACCGGACCGACGAGAACTGCGGAAAATGCGGCAACAACTGCACGCTGGTGCAGTTCGGCAACGCGGTGGGCACGTGCAACACCACCGTCGAGCCGGTGCGGTGCGGACCGCAGTGCCTGGAGGGCTACTTCGACCTGGACGCCAACCCCCGGGACTGCGAGTGCCACTTCCTGTCGACCACGGACTTCCCGGGCGCGGACGACCCGGCCTTCCCGTCTTCGCTGGACGTGAACTGCGACGGCGTGGACGGCGAAAAGGACAAGGCCATCTTCGTGGCGAAGAACGGCAACGACGCGAACCCCGGCACGATCGACCTGCCCAAGCGGACGCTGCAGGCGGGCATCGACGCCGCGGTCGCGCAGGCGAAGCGGGACGTGTACGTGGCCACGGGCGTGTACGGCGAGGCCATCGCGATGGCGCCCGACGTGGGCATCTACGGCGGCTACAGCGCGGACTTCCGGGTCCGGGACGCGGGCCTCTACGAAAGCGCGCTACTGGCGCCGGCCCCCGTGGCAGGAAAGCCGGGCGCCGTGAACGGGACGGGGATCCAGGGCCGCCTCCCGGGCCGGACCGTGTTCGACGGCTTCACCGTGTTCGCCTACACCGAGCGGACGACCGGCCGGTCGTCGTACGGCGTGTACCTGCAGGACTGCGACGGTTCGGTCCGGGTCGCCCACAACCACCTCCTGGGCGGATCGGGCGGGGCGGGCCTGCGCGGCATCGACGGCATCGACGGGAACGACGGGGCCTGGGGCACCGGCGGCATCGCGGCGTTCGACCTCCTCGCCACCTA
>CAINDP010000226.1 GCA_903847405.1 uncultured Myxococcales bacterium
CGGCGACGTCGGGGGGCCTGTCGCGCCTGGCCGGCGTGCAGATGAAGGGCATGGCCGGCGGGGCCTACCCGATCCACGACACGTACGCCTACCAGCGGGCGCTGGGCGTGGACTGCAAGGCCGGCGAGTCCTGCGCGCAGCCCTACGTCGTGTCCATGGGATCCCTGGGCGTGGACATGCAGCAGCGCGCTTCCACGCTGGTGGACCTGGACGGGGACGGGTTGCCGGACGTGGTGGACACGTCGGAGGCCGGGCAGCCGCACCGGATCTTCCGCAACGTGCTGCAGGCGGACGGGACGCACCGCTTCGGGGCGGCGGTCGAAAGCGCCCTCGGCAACCAGGGCGGCTTCGACCTGGCCTCGCCGCACGTGCAGATGCTGGACGTCAACGGCGACGGCTTCAACGACGTGGTCAACGCCCAGACGGGGCAGGTGCTGTACAACCGCGGCACGGGCGACTGGGCCGAGGTCGGCTCGCTGTGGACGTCCGGCGGCGGGGGCGCGCCCGACCTGGACAGCGACTTCGACCCGTCGGACGGGGCGCTGCGAACCGTCCGGTTCCTGGACTGCGACAACGACAAGCGCATCGACATCGTTCGCAGCGAGGGGACCGGCGACACCAATGAAACCTTCCTGTACCGCAACACGGGTGCGGGGACCTTCGCGCTGGATCCGCAGGCCGAACGCATCGGCGCGGGCTTCGAGTCGGATCGCCTGGAACTGAACGACATGAACGGCGACGGGCTGCAGGACGTCGTGCTGGTCAACCAGGACGAGGTCCGCTATCGCCTGAGCCTGGGCCGCGGCCATTGGGGCGCCTGGACGACCATCCCGCTGGTCCCGCCGCTGGCATCGACCCAGGAGGCCGTCGAAGCCGAACTGGACGACCTGAACGGCGACGGCCTGGCGGATCTGGTGCTGGTGTCGGGCAACACGGTCCGGTACTGGATCAACCGCAACGGCGCCAGCTTCGACGCCGGGCGCGACCTCGCCAGCGCCGACGTCCAGGGCGACATTCCCGAGCGGACTGCCGGCACCACGGTGCTGCAGGCCGACATGAACGGGAACGGGTCCAGCGACATCGTCTGGGTGGATGCGTCGGGGAACCTGACCTACCTGGAACTGTTCCCGACCCGGCCCAACCTGCTGTCGCGGATCACGAACGCCATCGGCAAGGTCACCGACGTGACCTACACCACTTCGGTGCAGGAGCGGGCGAGGGATGCGGCCACGATGGCGTGGACCCACCCGCTGCCCTTCCCGATGGCGGTCGTGAAGACGACCGACGAATGGGACGAACGGACGAAGGTCCACACGGTCACGACCTACGCCTACCACGACGGCTACCACGACGGAACCGAGAAGCGCTTCCGGGGCTACGCCCGGGTCGAGGGTGCCCTGGCGGGGGACGATCAGCAGGAGGCGGGAGCCACCGAGGAACGGTTCGACGTCGGCATCGGCGACGCGTACCGGGCGGGCCTGCTGCTGCGCGAGGAGCAGTGGAGCGGCGGCCGGTCGATCCAGGTGACGACGCATACGTACGCGGATTGCGACGTCGCCGGGCTGCCGGAAGCAGGGTGGTTGTTCCCGGTGCGCTGGGTGTGCGAAACAGCGCAGGACGTCGAGCATCGGGAAGGCGTGACGGACGCCACGAAATGGGTCACGACCCGCACGACCTGGGACCACGACGGCTACGGCAACGTGACGCTGGAATCGGAGCTGGGCGTCACGGCGGTGGGCGGCGGAGCCTGCGAAGCCTGCACGGGGACCGGATACACCGGGACGCCCTGCGGGGCCCAGTGCCTGGGCGACGAACGCCACGGCAGCACGGTCCACGTCGCGCCCGACGGCAACGAGGGCCGGTGGATCCTGGACCGTCCCGTCCGCCAGCGGGGCTACGGGGTCGCGAAGGCCGATGGCACGCCTGCCGACGACGTGTACTCCGAGACGGTCACCTATTACGACGGCGATGCCTTCACGGGCCTGCCCGTGGGCAAGGCCGACCACGGCACGGTGACCCGCGTTGTCGAGCGCGTGGACGCGACCGGCAAGACCCGGCTGAAGGTTCGCAACGGCCTGGACGCCCACGGCAACGTCGTCGAGGCCCTGGATCCGCTGGGAACGCCGGGCGGCGATACGCACCGGCGCCTGTACACGATGGACTCCGACGGTCTGCGGGTGGCACGAGTCGAGATCCTGCTGAAGGACGCCGGCGGTTCCTACCGCCTGCGACGCGAGGTCCAGTATGACGAGGCATGGGACACGCCCGTCGAGGACACCGAGTGGATGGTCGTCGAGGACGGCCAGCCGGTCGACCCGCGCAGCAGCACCTATTACGCGTTCGACGAGTTCGGGCGCATCGTGTCGATGATCCGGCCCGGCGACTCGCAGGAGTCCCCCACCGAGGCCTACGACTACGACCTGAAGAGCCCCGTCAGCCGTATCCTGGTGCACCGCCGCGCGAAGGCGGGCGGCGCGCCCGACCTGCTGTCGATCCGGTGCATCGACGGCCGCGGGCGGACGTTCCAGCAGCGCGACCGCATCGCCGGGGACTCGTTCCAGGTCAGCGCCTTCACGGTTTTCGACGCCCAGGGCCTGGCCCGGATCGTGTACGACCCCTACCGTTCGGACGGCGAGGCGTGCGACGTTGCGGAGCCGGACGGGGTGCTGGCGATGACCCGGCGCCACGACGCCCTGGGACGCGTGGTCGAGACGACCTGGGACGCGGCGGGGGACGAGACGGCGCCCGCGACCGAGCGGATGGAGTACGGGCCGCTGTCGACCACGCGCTTCGACGTGGACGACACGGACCCGTCCAGCCTGCACGCGGGAACGCCCACCGTGATCCGGCGCAACGGACTGGGGAACAGCGTGGCGGTGCTGCGGATGCCGGCGCCGGGCGCCGAGGTGCTGCAGTACCGGCTGCTGCGCGACGCGCTGGGCTTCCCGGCCGGGACCGAGGACCCGGCGAGGGCCGCGCACCTGCAGGCGAACGACCTGCTGGGTCGGGTCGTGGACGTGACGGACCCGGACAGCGGCTCGCTGGCCGTCGAGTACGACGACGCGGGCAGCGCGACCCGGCGGACCGACGCGCGCGTCAGGTCGCTGCGGATGGAGTACGACGGCGCGAGCCGGCTGGCGGCCCGTTGGGACGAAGCGGACGAGGCCGGGACGCGCGTGGACCTGCGCTACGATCGGCGCGGTACCTGCCCGCAGGCGAAGTGCACGAACGTGGCGGGGCGCCTGGTGGAGGTCGCCTGGCCCCTGGGCGGCGGCGTCGCGGGCCGGGACCTGCACGGGTACACGCTGCGCGGGCGGGACGCGTGGCTGGGCCGCAGCCTGGGCCGCCACGAGTTCGAGATCGCCACCTCCCACGATGCGGCGGACCGCGTGACCGCCAACACCTACCCGACCGGCCGCACCCTGACGGTGACGATGGATGGCATCGAGCGCACGACCGCGGTGGCGGGGTTCATCGACCAGGTCGACTACGACGACCGCGGCCTGGTGGAGGCGTTCCGACTGCACAACGGCGTGCAGGCGGCGATACAGCACGACGCGCGGATGCGGCTGGCCTCGATGTCCGTGCAATCGCCCGGGGGCGCGTCGATCCTGTCGTACGCGTACCGGCGGGACCGGGTCGGCAACGTGCTGGAGGTCACGGACGGGCGCATCGACGACGGGACCGCCAGCCATGCCGCGCGATACACCTATGACAGCCTCTACCGCCTGGTGAAGGCCGAACTGGACCCGGGGGGCGCGGCCGCCGAAACGCTGACGTACGCCTGGGACGAGGGGAACCGGCTGGTGTCCCAGGAGTCCAGCCGCGGTGCGGACAGCCCGGCCCACGTCGGCGCGCTGGCCTACGGGGGCGGCGCGGGCCCGCATGCGGTCACCGCGGCGGGCTTGACGGCCATCGCCTACGACGAGGCCGGCAACGTGCGCCAGCGGGGGGACCTGGCTCTGCGGTGGGACGTCCAGGGACGGCTGGTCGGATCCGACAGGACCGGCGGCGAGGCTGTCAGATACGGCCACGACCCTGACGGCATCCGCGTGCTGCGCAGCGGGGAGGGCCACCTGGACCTGTTCCCGACCGAGGACTTCGAGGTCCGGGACGGCACCGCGTTCACCTACGTGCAGTTGGATCAGGACCGGCACGTGCGCATCGAGGAACCGTCCTTCGCGGCGACGATCCTGCCCGACCTGGCGCCGGCCTCGGGGCCGGACACCGGCATCCAGCCGGACGCCGACGGATCCATCACGGCCGGCGACGCCTGGCTGCTGTCCGCGGTGCAGGCCGGCTGGATGACGACCTCGACGACCGCCCCGGAGTCCATCGATCCCCGGGTCCTGCTGCACGCCAGCGCGCGGCGGTCGCTGTACGGCACCGACCCGCGGGTCGTGTACCTGCACACGGACTCGCTGGGCAGCACGGTGGCCACCACCGACGACCAGGGTGCATCGCTGGGCCGTGCCGAGTTCTACCCCTTCGGCCAGGTGCGCATGGCCCAGGGCGAGGGCGATCCCCATGGCTTCACCGGGAAGGAGGCCGACGCCGCCACCGGCCTGCTGGACTTCGGGGCGCGCCTGCTGGACCCGGTGACGGGCCGCTGGACGGCGCCGGACCCGTCCTTCCGGGTGCACAGCGACCTGGACGAGGAGCAGGTCGAGGAGGCCACGGGCGCCTACGGCTACGTGGACGGCAACCCGGTCAACGCGCGGGACCCGGACGGCGAGGCGAAGGTCGGCTGCCTGACCAGCCTGATGGGCCGCTTCAAGACCGCGCGGGCGCTGATGAAGGGGAGCTGGCGCCCGAACGTGCTGTACCACTACCGCTTCAACCTGACGCCGAACCAGAAGATCGACTTCAAGACCGCCTGGAAGATGGTCAAGACGGCCAGCCAGGCGCTGAAGGTCGGCGACACGCACGGGGCCTTCGTGCCCAAGTCGCGCAGCGACAGCAACTCGCTGCTGATGGAGACCCGATCGGCCGGGCACGCGCTGTCGGGCTACTACAAGACGATGCGGCTGGCGAAGAACGACTACCGGGTCGAGCACTTCTCGAGCAGGATCGCGCCGTCCCTGGCGAACATCGCCCAGGGCGTCAGCGGCGAGCGCTTCCTGGACATCCGCGGAATGCACCAGCTCCACGCGGTCCAGGGGATGCAACTGGGCCTCCAGGAAACCCATATCAACCAGGGCCACCAGATGAAGGCGCTGACCACGGGCGGGCGGGGCCAGCGGAAGTAGCGGCGGGCGCCCGGGGATCCGCGGGACGGGCGCACGGAGGATGCGACATGCGACACGACGACGGGACGGGAAACGCGATGCGGGCGGCGATGCGGCCGGCGGCGGTGGCGATGGCGGGGGCGGTTCTGCTGGCGGCGGTGCTGGCGGTTCCCGGCCCGGTCCGGGCGGCGCAGCCGGGGGACGGCGTGTCCGAGGAACGCCTGAGCCTGCCGGAGGGGCCGGGTTCGCTGGAGGGCATCGGCGAGAACGTGTCGCTGAACCGCAACATGGGGCAGATGCAGTACAGCGTGCCCATCGAGGTGCCGCAGGGGTTCTCGGGCATGACGCCGGAACTGGCGCTGACGTACAGCAGCGGCGCCGGCAATTCGGTGGTGGGCGTCGGCTGGTCCCTGGAGGTGCCGTTCCTGGAGCGCAGGACCGTCCGGGGGCTCCCGGCCTACACGATGGACGACGAGTTCGCCGCGAACGGCGGCGACGAACTGGTGCGGATCCCGAACACGGATCCGGCGGTCTACCGCGCGCGCTTCGAAAAGGACTTCGTCCGGTACACGTGGAAGGACGCCGGAACGGGTGCGCAGGGATACTGGATGGCCGAGTACCCCGACGGGCGCATCGGCTGGTTCGGGGCGGACGCGACGGGCACCCTGGTGCCGAAGGCGCGGGTGAGCGGTCCCGACGGGACCTTCCGGTACCTGCTGGTGGCGATGGTGGACCGCTACGGCCACCACGTGGACTACGCATACGACCTGTTCGGCAACAAGGCCCTGGTCCGGCACGTCGGATGGGTCTTCACGGGCGGCACCGCGCAGTACGAAGCGACCTTCGAGTACGAGGACCGGACCGACAAACTGTCCGACTGCAGCGCGGGCTTCGAGGAACTGCTGGGGGTCCGCCTGTCGCGGGTCAACGTGCTGGCTCGGGGCACCCGCATCCGGTCCTACGAGATGGCCTGGGAGGACACGGCGACGTCGGGGGGCCTGTCGCGCCTGGCCGGCGTGCAGATGAAGGGCATGGCCGGCGGGGCCTACCCGATCCACGACACGTACGCCTACCAGCGGGCGCTGGGCGTGGACTGCAAGGCCGGCGAGTCCTGCGCGCAGC
>CAINDP010000227.1 GCA_903847405.1 uncultured Myxococcales bacterium
CCGCAGGGTGCTGTCCGGAGGCAGCGCCGCGCCGAAGAGGGGGCTGGGGCGATTCGTGAACAGCTTGCGGCGCCGGAAGAACACGAACAGGCCCGCCGCCGTCAGGGCCATCGCCGGTCCCCAGAACGACCACAGGGACACGGAACCCGCGAAGAATCCCCACAGCGACACCAGCAGGAACGCGGCCATCGGGATCACGGCCAGGACCAGGGCCCAGGTGCGGCCGTACAGGAAGCCCAGGAACGTCGCCACCAGGAACCCGCCGGCCAGCAGCAGCCGATCCCACCCGGCCATGCGCACCCCGGACCCCAGGGTCAGCGCGATCAGGAACCCCGCCCAGATCGGGAAGGCCAGGATGGTGATCCGCAGGTCCAGGGGCGTCGTGCCCAGAAAGCGAGGCCGCAGACCGCGCAGGAAGGCGCGCCACCCCGAGACAGGAGGGGCCTGCGGGACGGGCGGTTTCTCGGTGTCCACGACGTTCCTCTCGCACGGGCCCGGGCGCGCGTCCGTGTTCCCTGGCCCCGGGCCAGCCGGTTGAAGGGTACGTCGGGAGGGAGGTGCGTGGCAAGCCGGTTGCCCCGGCCGCCAGCCGTTCCTTCGCGGCCGCGACGACGCACCCCCGTTTGATCCCCGGGGTTCGCCGCCTATAATGCTTGCCCTGGATGCTCTGCGGAGACGCCCGGATGGCCCGCGGTCGTGTGAGAATGGCGCTGCGACGATTCGCGGGACGTGTAGGGAGCGGCCTGTGGAAGGGCGCCGGCGCGGTGTCGACGCGCCTGGTCAACCAGGGTCCCGCCCTGATCCTCCCCGCCCTGGCGACGGTGATCGGCGGCCCCCCGCTGATGCTGATCGTGCTGGCCCTGTGCGTCGCGTATCGCCTGGCGAAGCGCTTCACCCGGTTGGAGCGGCATGCCGCGGTGATCGAACGGACCACGCGCCACCTGTCCCTGGGGGCGATGGTCCTGTTCCTGGCGGTCCAGGCCGCGATCTTCTTCCCGACCGAATTCAACCTCCTGCTGCTGCTGGTCAACCTGGTCCTGCTGGTCGTCATGCGGCTGATGAACGCGCGGAAGTCGGCGTCCATCGCCCTGATCGTGACGATCCTGCTGGTCTGGACCGTTTCGCTGGCGTTCTTCCTGGTCCGCCTGACGTGGCTGGAAGCCTGGCTGGCGAACGTCGCCCTGGTGGCCGTGGCCGCCGCCATGCTGTCCGTGATCGCCGTCTGCATCGACATCCTGGTGCACCGCAAGGCCATCGAACCCCTGGTCGCCAGCCGGCGGAACGCCTGGGCCAGCAGCATGTGCGTGCTGGTCGCCACCCAGGCCTACGGGTACGGATTGACGTACGACACCGCCGGCGTCGACGCCATCCTGGCCCAGGACGGGGTCCACAAGATCGCGACCTACGAGGGCGATTCGGAATTCCGCAGCCGCACGCAGATCCAGGTGAACCTGGCGTCGGAAACCTGCCGGAAGGACCGCTACCTGGTCGGGTACATCCTGGACACCGGCCTGCCGCCCGTCGCCTACGACTGGGGCAGCGAGGTCGTTGTCACGCTGCCGGGCCTGTCGGGGGACGCGTCGGAAACCTACGTCGCCTTCTGCGATCGCAACCAGTACTTGATGGGTGCAGGCAACCGCCTGGTCCTGCTGCAGGACTGGTTCGGGGAGTTCGTGGTCCGGGACGAGGTGGTGTTCGAGGGCGACGGGAACTACGTGTACCGGATCGACACCAACCCCGGGAACGGCCGGACCTACGTCAACGTGTGGGACCGCGCCCGGCGCGGGGTCGCGTTCGAAGTGTCGATCGTGGACGACCGCCTGGTCCTGGGCGACCGGATCGATGCACTGATCACGATCCACGACGGCGACGCATCCTTCCGGATGACCGATACCGACCTCGTGCGGCTGGACGACGGGGTGGCGGTCGCCCAGGCGCCCATCGGCGCCGTGCCGAAGTACACCCACCTGGCGTTCAGTGCCCGGAACCGGTCGCTGTTCCTGATCGATCTGGTGGGTTCTGCCTTCGGAAAACTGGACGTGCTGGATGCCGACACCCTGGTCCGCAAGAGGACCTTCAGCCTGGACAAGGGCATCCGGTTCCTGGCCTACAACGACAAGCACGACGCGCTGGTGGTCGCGAACATCCTGAACGGGAACCTGCACGTGCTGGACGGGGCGACGGGCAACCTATTGAAGACGCTGAAGTTCAGCTACCGCCTGCGGACCATCCAGTTCTCCGAGGACCGGGATCGGGCCTTCGTCACATGCGCGGCCGGCCTGTACGCCATCGATCTGGCGGAGGTGGTCGAGGTGGCGAGGCGTCCGCCGGCGATCCCGATGCCGGGTCCGCAGGGTCAGCCGATCGGGAAGCCGCGGGCCCTGCCGTAGGGTTCGCCGCGGGCTCTTTCACGCAGCCGGCCGCGTCCATGCTAGGATTGCCGCCGGAGGAGACGCCATGCCGCGCCGCACGGACCCCGGTGAGTTGGAGCGCCTGCGACACCGCACCAGCGAAATCAACCGCAAGATCCTGGACCTGCTGAACGAACGGGCCAGCATGCTCCCGGCAATCCAGGAGGTGAAGGCGCGCCTTCGCCTGGAGGGCTACAGCCCCGCCCGGGAACAGGAAATGCTGGAGGAACTGATCACCGCGAACCCGGGACCCTTCCCGGACGACGCGGTGCGCCAGGTCTTCAAGGAGGTCTTCCGGGCCTTCCTGGGCCTGATGGAAACCGAAAAGAACACGGACCTGCGCGTGTCCCGCCACTCGAACCTGCCCGACATCCTGGTCCGGGTGGGCGATCGGACGATCGGCGGCGGCACGCCCGTGATCATCGCCGGCCCCTGCTCCGTGGAAAGCGAGGAGCAACTGGAGGAGGTCGCTGCGGCCCTGGCCGCCATGGGCGTGGGCTTCCTGCGCGGCGGCGCCTTCAAGCCCCGCACGTCGCCTTACGCGTTCCAGGGCCTGGGCGTGAAGGGCCTGCACCTTCTGGCCGCGGCCGGCAAGCGCCACGGCATGGCCGTGGTGACGGAAGCGGTGGACACGCGGACCGTGCACGTCATCGCGGAGCACGCGGACGTGGTGCAGGTCGGCAGCCGCAACATGGCGAACTACGAACTGCTGAAGGCCGTGGCAGCCTGCGGACGGCCCGTCCTGCTGAAGCGCGGCTTCGCGGCGACCCTCGACGAGTTCGTCCAGGCGGCCGAGTACATCGCCGCGGGCGGGAACGAGCAGATCATCCTGTGCGAGCGCGGGATCCGGACGTTCGAGCAGGAAACCCGGTTCACGCTGGACATCTCGGCGGTGCCACTGCTGCAGGGGATGACCCGTCTGCCGATCATCGTGGACGTCAGCCATTCCGCCGGGCGCCGGGACATCCTTTCGTCCCTGGCGCGGGCCTCCCTGGCCGCGGGGGCCAACGGCGTCATGATCGAGGTCCACCCGAACCCGGCCATCGCCCGTTCCGACAACCAGCAGCAGTTGGACATCGCCCAGTTCCGGGCCCTCCTGGCCCAGTTGCAGCGTTTCCTGGCTCCCGTGTGACCCCACCATCAAGGAATCCCGAATGGACGTCCTGGTCCTTGGTTCGACTGGCTTCATCGGAACGAACCTCGTCCACGAGTGCCTCGGCGCCGGCCACACGGTCCGGGGATTCCACCTGCCGGGTCACGACACGACACGGATCCAGTTGCCCGGGGTCACGCCGGTTCCCGGGAACCTGTTCGACGCCCAGTCCGTCGCGCGGGCGGCCCGGGGGGTCGACGTGGTCTTCCACGCGGCAGGCCCCTATCCCCGGGTCTCGTTCGGCTGGAAGCGGTCGGTGGAGCGGGCCGCGGAAAGCGCCCGATGCGTGCTGGCGGGGTGCAGGGAAGCGGGTTCGCCCCGGCTGGTCTTCACCAGCAGCCTGACGACGATCGGCCTGTCCCGCGACCCTTCGGTCCCTGCCGACGAAACGCTGGAGTTCAACATTTCCGGGGCCCTGACTCCCTATTTCCAGATGAAGAAGGTTCAGGAGGACGCGTTCCGGGCGGCGGCGGCCCAGGGCTACCCCGCGATCATCGTCAACCCCACGTTCGGGTTCGGGCCCTACGACGAAAAGCCCTCGCGCCGGGTCCTCCCCGACGTGATGCGGGGCCGGATGCCGTTCTACATGGACTTCCCGATCAACGCGGTGGACATCCGGGACATGGCCCGGGGACACCTCCTGGCGGCATCCCGGGGAGTGCCGGGCCAGCGCTACCTCCTGGGCGGCGAAAACACCACCTTCGGGCACATCCTGGAACTGGTCGCCCAGGCCGGGGGCGTGCAGCCTCCGCGGTTCCGCGTGCCCGCCGTCCTGGGCGTGGCCGGCGCGGCGGCCAGCGAAATCGGGGCGTCGTTCTTCCACCGGGCCGGACGGTATCCCCTGGTCGGGATGGAACTGCTGCGGTTTTCCCAGCACGTGGACGATTCGAAGGCCGCCCGCGAGCTGGGCTACGCCCCCTGGTACGATCTTGCCACCACGATGCACGACGCCGTCGAATGGCTGCGGGAAAACGGGCGCCGGGGCGAGCCGCGCTTCCCGGGGTGAGTCCCGGGCGCAGCATCCCGGGTCAGCCGATCATCGAAAGGACGTTTCCCAGCGTATCCGTCAGGGCGTCCACGTCGGCGGGCGTGTTGTAGATGGAAAAGGACGCCCGGACCGAGTCGGGGATCCCCGCGGCGTGGTACCAGGCGTGGACGCAGTGCTTGCCGTACCGCACCATGACCCCGGCCCGCTCGTCCAGCAGTCCCGCCAGGGAGCGGCTGTCCAACCCATCCACCCAGAAGTTCAGGATCGAGCCGCGGAGCACGGAGTCGATGGGGCCGATGACGTGGACCCGGGGGAAGTGCGACAGGGCGGCCGTCGCCCGTTCGTTCAGGGCCGTCGCGTGGGCCAGGATGCGGTCGGGCCCGATCCCGCGCAGCCACGCGATCGCGGCGGCTGCGCCGACGGCGCCCGTCGTGTTGGCCACGCCCGCCTCGAAACGCTGGGGCACGGCCGCCCACGTGCAGGTGTCGTAGGTGACGTCTTCCACCGTGTCGCCGCCGACCTGCCACGCCGGCATCCGGGCCAGCAGGTCGCGGCGGCCGTACAGCGCACCGATCCCCTCGGGCCCGAAGGCCTTGTGGAACGAAAACGCGAAGAAGTCCGCGCCCATCGCACCCACGTCGATCGCGTGGGTCGCCACCGACTGCGCCCCGTCCACCAGGACCCAGGCGCCCGCCCGGTGGGCTTCCCGGCAGATCTCGGCGACGGGCAGTTCGATCCCGCACAGGTTCGACACGTGGACCACCGACACCAGGCGCACCCCGTCGCGCAGGCGCGCCCGGAAGGCCTCCATGTCGAAGCCCCGGGCGGGGTCCAGGGGCAGCACCACGTGGCGCACACCGCGCCGCCGGACCAGGCCCTGCCAGGGCAGCAGGTTGCTGTTGTGCTCGATCCCGGTGGTCAGCACGGTGTCGCCCTTGCCCAGGGGCAGGCACTCGGCCACCAGGTTGATCGCTTCGGTGCAGCCGCGGACGAAGATCACCTCGTCGGCGTGGGCGGCGCCCAGGAACGCCCGGGTGGCTTCGCGGGCCTCGGCGACCACCCGCGTGGCCTCGCGGCCGAAGGCGTGGGCAGCGCGGCCGTGGCACCCCGAGTTCCGGCGCATGTAGTCGGCCATGGCCGAAATCACGGGTTCGGGGCGCAGCGTGGTGCAGGCGCTGTCCAGGTAGACAGGAGCGCGGCCCTTCACCGGCAGGTGCAATGCCGGGAAGTCCGCCCGGATGCGCGCGAGGTCGGCGTCCATCATCCCTGCCCCCGCGGGCCGTCGGGCGCCCGGTAGCCGCAGTCGCAGGGAGGGGGCGGGGCCGCGCCAACGCGAAACCCCTCCTTCGCCAGGCAGCTGCGCAGCACGTCACGGGAGTAGGCCCGCCACCCGTCCCGGAGCTTGCGGTACCGGGGGGAGAACGGTGCGCCCAGGGTCAGCAGCGCCCACACGAAGGCATGGGACGCCAGCATCACGCACATCCCCGCCCACCAGCGCAGGCGCGAGATCGGCCGCTCGTCGAGGACCTTGTTGCAGCATCCCATCAGCGGTCCCCGTCCCGGCCCGAGCACGCAGGCGGAGACGAAGTCGCCTCGGGCCCATCCAGCGAAGAACCCGCGTCCGACGGCAGCGCCAGCCCGCGCCGGGCACACTCCTCGGCGATCCAGGCGTGGGCCAGTTCGGCCTTTTCGTCCAGGTACGCGGTGATCGGCTCGGGGTCGTGCTTCGGGGGCTGGTTGAACAGCAGGAACGGCAGGTAGTACAACTCGCCGGGGCGGCACTTGGGCTGCACGCCCAGGAACCGGTCGCCCACGCGGAGCCCCATCCGGAAGCCCTCCTGGCGCAGGAAGGCGATCTCCTCGGACCGCGGGACCGTGTACACGGGGGTGCGGTACTCGATGCCGTACCGCGCGTAGAAGTCGCGGATCCGGTAGATGCTGACCAGCATCTGCTCGACCATTTCGCCCGTGGACTGGGACGAGCCGTCGGCCAGGGTGCGGATGCCCCGTTCCAGGCAGTACACGACGCTGTGGGCGTGCATGGCCAGTTTGCAGCCCAGGCACCAGACGAACCCGGACCCCCAGCGACGCCAGTTGCCTTCCAGGTCGTTCACGACCAGGCACTCGAACAGGCCCTGCACCGACCCCAGGCCGTGCTGGAAGCGATCGCCGTACAGGCGCTTCAGTTCGGCCATCCGGGCCCGGGTGCGCCCCAGGCGATAGTGGCCGTACCCGTTGCCCCAGGTCAGGAGGTGGACGCGATCGAATTCCCGCGTCAGCCGGATCGCGGCGGTGGTCGAGTCGATCCCGCCCGAGAACATCAAGGCGGCCTGGCGGGGTGCGTCCATGGATGCCCGTTTCCGACCGGGGAAGGATATGCCGCCGCATCGCGGGTCGCAACCGCGGGGCCCTGTCAGGCGGTGCCGGGGGCGCGATCGACCAGGAATGGACCAATGGCGAGGAGGTCCAGGCGGCCCTGGCGGAACGAGCGCAGGGCGTCCTCGGGCGTGCAGACGATCGGCTCGCCGTGGAGGTTGAAGGACGTGTTGATGATGCTGGGGATGCCGCTTCCTTCGTAGACCCGCTGCAGGATGCGGTGGTACCCGGGGTCCGATTCCGGGTCCACGATCTGCGGGCGGGCCGTGCCGTCCAGGTGCACGACCGCAGGCGACTGCCGGCGCATCGCCGGGGTGCAGCGGAAGGTGACCGTCATGAAGCGCGCCGCGTGGGCGATCCCGGGGCCGTACCCCTCGTAGCAGGCGGCGGCGTGCTCCTCGAGGGTGGCGGGCGCGAAGGGCATGAATTCCGAGCGGTTCAGCCGCTCGTTCAGCCAGTCGTTCACCCGCGGATCCCGGGTGTGGTACAGGATGCTGCGATGCCCCAGGGCCCGGGGACCATACTCCAGGCGGCCGGTGAAGCGGGCCACCACGCGCCCCGCCAGGATCGCGTCCGCCACCTCGGCGTCCACGTCCGCGACGCGGCGGTACGCGGCCCCGGCCCGTTCCAGCGCCTGGCCGATCGCCTCCTCGGAGTAGCCGGGTCCCAGGTACACGTGGGCAATCGGTCGGGGCGCCACCGGGGACATGGCGGCCGTCCACCCCAGGGCCGCGCCCGCCGCGATCCCCTGGTCGCTCATGGCCGGGTGCACGAACAGCCCGTCCACCTCCGGCAGTTCCCAGATCCGCTGGTTCACCAGCACGTTCGCGAACACGCCGCCCGCCAGCACCACGTTCCGCAGCCCGGTTTCCTGCAGGCCGCGGCGCACGTAGGCGACCAGCAGGTCCTCCAAACGCTGCTGCGCGGCCGCCGCCACGTCCTCGGCGGAAAATCGCGACAGTTCCAGGAAGATGCCCCGGCGCCGCCCCTTCGACCACAGGGGCGCCAACTGGAAATCCGTGGCATCGGCGTTCAGGGAAATCAGTCGTTCCATCAGCGGGTAGGCCCGCCGCCAGTCCCCGCGGGCCGCCAGCCCCGTGACCTTGCCGGCCATCAGGACGTGGAAGCCCAGGAACTGCGAGATTTCGCCGTAGAACTGCCCCGGCGACGCGATGGCGTCGGATCCCCACAGGGGGACGCAGCGCCCCGCGCGGCAGTCGAACACCCGCGCCGCGAAGCCGTCCCCCATGTTGTCCACCGAAACGGCCAGCGCCTCGGGAAAGGAGGACGTGAGCCAGGTGGACCAGGCGTGCGCGGTGTGGTGATCGACCAGCGGCACCGGGCGCCCGAACCGGCGGGCCAGGGCCCGGCTGCTGAACGCCTCGGCCAGGCGCCCCCCGATCGATCCCGGACGGGCGAACCCCGCCTGCACGGAAAGCCAGGCCTTGTGCGGGAATCCGAACAGGTCGTGCTCGCCGCCCATCAGCCGTTCCCCGCCCGGCAGGCGCGGCAGGAAATGGGTCCGGTTCCCGGCCACGACCGCGTCGAGGTCATCCAGGGTCACCCCGCCCAGGGCCAGCACCGTTTCGACGCTGCGCGCCGGGAAGCCGCCCTGGAACTTTTC
>CAINDP010000228.1 GCA_903847405.1 uncultured Myxococcales bacterium
ATCACGATGATGGCCGCGTCGCGCGCCTTCCGGCCATCGCCGAAGCCCCGGTTCCGCAGGTTCGCCGCGTCCCGGCGCAACTGGGTTTCCAGGTCCCGCAGGGTGAGGTCCAGCCGCGCGTCCATCATGGTCGCGTGGCGTCGCGGCAGGATTTCCCACAGGCGTCCCGCGGCGTTGTCGGGCACCAGGTGCGCCGCCTCCACCATCGGGACGCTGCCCGCCGTTCCGCAGATCACCGCCACCGTCGCGTCCAGGGACAGCATGCGCAGCGTTTCGAGGTCGTCGGTGGCCAGCCCCTGGCCCGACAGCGTCGCGTGGATCAGGCGAAGGCCGCCCAGGCGCCCGGCCCCCAGGCGCTTGCGGGCCCATTTCGGGACCGGCAGGTGTACCGCGTCGCCCACCAGCACGGACTGGACGCCGCCCCGTCGATCGACCAGGCAGCCGATCCTCCGGCCGGCTTCCAGCGCCGCGTCCTGCAGCGCCACCGCGAACCAGGGGTCCACGAAGGCCTCCACCCCGGCGCGGCGTTCGGCAAGGCGATCGATCAGCTTGAGGACGGGTGGGCGCAGGCCGAGGAGGTTGCCGGTGGCCCTCAATCGCGGCTCCCGATGCCGTATTCCTTCAGCTTGTAGAGCAGGGCGCGATGGCTGATTTCCAGCAGGCGCGCGGCCCGGGTGCGGTTGCCTCCGGTGGATTCCAGCGCCTGCAGGATCAGCGACTTTTCCAGCGTCCGCTGGTTGCGCTTCACCGACAGGCCCACCAGGGGCAGGATGGTCCGGGGCCCGGTGGACTCGGCGACGTCCAGCAACTGGTCCGGCAGCGCGTCCGGCTCGATGTCGGTGCCGTCGGCCAGCACCACGGCCCGCTCGACCAGGTTTTCCAGTTCGCGCACGTTGCCCGGCCAGGCGTAGGCGATCAGCAGGCGCATGGCCTCCGGGCTGAACCCGTTCGCCGCGTGCGTCACGTCCAGCCGCTCCCGCGTCCGGACCAGGAAGTGCTCGGCCAGGATGGGAATGTCCTCGGGGCGTTCGCGCAGCGGGGGAATCCGGATCGGCACGACGTTCAGGCGGTAGAAGAGGTCCTCCCGGAAGCGTCCCGTGCCCACGTCGGCCGTCAGGTCCCGGGCGGTCGCCGCCACGACGCGGACGTCGACCTTCACCGACCGCGTGTCGCCGACGCGCCGGACCTCGCCCTCCTGCAGGAACCGCAGGATCTTCACCTGCAGGATCAGGGGCAGTTCGCCCACCTCGTCCAGGAACAGGGTGCCGCCGTGGCTGCTTTCGATCAGGCCGCGCTTGTTCCCGATGGCGTCCGTGAAGGCGCCCTTCATGTGCCCGAAGAACTCGGACTCCATCAGGCCCTCGGGAATGGCGCCGCAGTTCACCGCGACGAACGGTTGCCGGGAGCGCGGGGATGATTCGTGGATGACGCGCGCCAGGACTTCCTTTCCCGTCCCCGATTCGCCGGTCAGGAGGACGGTGGACCGGTAGGCCGCGATGCGGGTGGCCGTCGCCAGGACCTTCTTCATGCCTTCGGATCGGGCGATGACGGTGGTCCCGGCCGGCACGCGTCCCACGCGGGACTTCAGTTCCTGGTTTTCGCGGCGCAACTGCTCGCGCTCGACGGCCTTCCGCAGCGCCAGCAGGACCTCGTCGGCCTGGAAGGGCTTGCTGAGGTAGTCGTAGGCCCCGGCCTTCATGGCCGCGATTGCGGTGTCATGGGAGCCGTAGGCGGTCATCACGATGACCGTCAACTGGATGCCCCGGGACTTCAGCGCGTTGACGAACGCCAGCCCGTCCATCGACGGCATCTTCAGATCGCACAGGCACAGGTCGAACCGGGTGCGCTCCAGCAGGCCCAGGGCGTCGTCGGCCGACATGCACGTGGTCACCTCGTAGCCGGCCCGGGACAGGATCACCTGCAGCATCTGCAGGAAGGCCGGTTCGTCGTCGATGACCAGGATCTTGAGGTCCATGAAGCAATCCCTCGCGTCGCATCGAACGTCCCGAGGCGAATCGGGCGGCCACAGTGTAGCACTATGGATGCCGGCGCGCGCCCGGTCCAAGGCGTCTCAGGTCTCGGCGCGCCACAGCCGCACGGTGAAGGTGGCGCCGCGTCCCGGTCCGCAGTCCACCGTGACGTCCCCGCCGTAGACCTCGACGATCTGGGCGCAGATGGCCAGTCCCAGTCCCGTCCCCTCGCCCGGCGGCTTCGTGCTGAAGAACGGGTCGAAGATCTTCGGCAGGACGTCCTCGGGGATGCCGGGGCCCTCGTCCTCGACGTCGACGAGGATCCAGCGATCGGCGGCCCGGGCCCGCACCCGGATCCCGCCCGTCCCGTTCATCGCGTCGGCGGCGTTCATCAGCAGGTTCAGGAGGATCTGCTGCAACTGGGAGGGTCGGATCTCGGCCACCAGGGCTCCCTCGTCGCATTGCACGTCCACCGCCACGCTCCCGAACATCTTGTGGGGGCGCACCAGCTTCAGCGTCGCGTCGATCGCGGACTTCACGTCCGCCTGGGCCCCTTCCTCCATGGCCGGCCGGGCGAAGTTCAACAGGTCGCGCAGGATGCCGTGGACCCGCAGGATCGCCCCGTGGATCTCCCCGGCGAACCGGCGTTCCTCCTCGGGGGACGGCAGGCCGTCCTTCAGGATTTCCGACATGCCGAGGGCGATGCCCATGGGATTGCCGATCTCGTGGGCGATGCCCGCGGCCAGTTGCCCGACGGACGCCAGTTTCTCGGCCCGGATCAGCCGGGACTGGGCGCCCTTGAGGTCGCTGCGGATGCGGTCCAGTTCGCCCTGCAGGCGCTCGGCCCGCCGGCGGTCCTCCTGGGCCCCGCGGGCGATCGCGGCGACCTGCAGCGGCAGTTGCGTGACGTCGCCGCTGGCGGTGGCCAGTTCCGCCGGTGCGCTGCGGCGCGCGGCCGCCACCGCCCGGGCCACCGGCCGCACCAGCAGGAAGTGCCCGGCCAGGAGGCCGCCCAGGATCGCCAGGACGGACACCATCGCGCCATACAGCAGCACCAGCCGCCACACCGGGGTCGGCGGCTTGTTGGTCGGCAGTTCGACCACGGCCAGCAGGGCCCGCTCGCCCAGCGTGCCGTCGATGCGCACCAGGGCCTGCCAGACCGGGGGCCACGGGTCGTCGGGGAGGTCGATGCCCTCCAGGAGCGGAACGTTGCGCCGCGCCAGCTCCTCGCCCTGGAGGAAGGCCCCGACGGCCAGGTCCAGCGGAATGCCGGCGGCCAGGCAGGCCCTTCCGAACTCCTCCCGCCCGGGCTCCGATGGAATGAGGATCGCGCGCGCACCGGGCACGGCCCGCGCGAGGTCCCGGGCCCAGGCATCCCATCGGCTGGATTCGGAGGGAGCGCGGGCGGCGGCCACGCGGGCATAGGCCAGCAGGCGCTCGCCCTCGTCACGGTCCAGGCGTGGAACCAGGAGGTCCCGCAAGACGGGGACGAGGACGACGGCGGACACCGCGGCGCTGGCCACGAGCACGGCGAGCAGGCGACCGCGGATGCCCAGGGGAGGCAGGAGTCTCACGGGGAGAAGGATAGGCCTTGGGCGAGGACGGAACAAGCGTGGCGTGGGGGGTTGCTACTTCGCGGGGGTCGGGGGCGTCGGCGCGGCCTTGGCGGCCTCGGCCTTCTGGTGCGGGCAGGTGCCGTCCTTCATGCGGGGGCAGTCCTTGCAGTCGCAGCCCTTGCCGTCCTTGGCGCCGCAGCCCTTGCCGTCCTTGGCGCACGCGCACCCCTTCCCGTCCTTCGCCTGCGGGCAGGTGCACTTGCCGTCCTTGTGCATCGGGCAGTTCTCGCAGTCGCCGTGGCCCTTGCAGGTGCCTTCACCCTCGGCCTTCGCCGCCTTCGCGTAGGGGCACTCGCCCGCTTCCGCGGCCTTCGCCGCGTTCGGACAGCCTCCCTGCTCGGCGCCGAATGCCGCGCCGCCTTCCGCCGCCTTGTCCTTTCCGCAACCGCAACCCGGACCGGCCGAGGCGGCCTGGGGCAGCGCCAGCACCAGCATCATCACGGGAACCAGGAACCACAGGGTCTTCATCCTCATTCTCCTTGTTGAACGGTCCGCGGCCACTCCGGCCGGACGTCGCCGGCCGTCAGCCTATCGAACCCGCAGCGGGGCTGTCAATTCCGCCACCCCGGGTCCCAGGCCCAGCGCGGCCCATCCGCCCTTCTTGCTCCCCCCTGACGTCCCGATCCCCGCCTCCCGGATGCGTGATTTTCCGCGCCCGGACAGGCCCCGCCCCCCTTCCACAGGGGGTCCCTCCGAAAACTTCCTCGGGTGTCCTGATCAATTGGCTTGACACAGAAACCGTCCTGACTACAATCGGCAGTCCGTTCCTTGGGATGGCGGAGAACGTCATGTACGCAGTTATCGCGACCGGTGGCAAGCAGTATCGGGTCAGCCAGGGTGACATCATCGACGTCGAGAAACTCGGCGTTGAAGTGGGCGCCGAGGTGAAATTCGACCAGGTCCTGCTGATCGGCACCGACACAGAAACGACGATCGGCAAGCCCACGGTTCCCGGCGCCCTTGTGGTCGGGAAGGTCGTTCAAAACGGCCGGGCAGCGAAGATCATCGTGTTCAAGATCCGGCGGCGGAAGAACTATCGTCGCAAGCAGGGCCATCGTCAGGCGTACACACGCCTGGTGATCCAGGGCATCCAGGTGGGGTGAGGCGATGGGGCGCAAGAAAGCACAGGGCGCGGGGCGTAACGGGCGTGACAGCCAGGGACAGCGCCGCGGCATCAAGGTGTTCGGCAGCCAGAAGGTGATCGCGGGGAACATCATCGTCCGCCAGTTGGGGACGAAGTTCTTCGCGGGCGACAACGTCGGGATGGGCCGGGATTACACCCTGTTCGCGACCGCCGATGGCGTCGTGCGGTTCCGCGTGGGACGCGGCCGCCAGATCGTGGACGTGATCGCGCCGGTGGTTGCGCCGGTGGCCGAAGCGACCGCCTGACCGGGTTCCTTCCCGGCCGGCCCGCACGACCGCGCGTCCCCTTCCCGCTGAACTCCCTGCATCCCTATCCGAGGCGACCATGCGGTTCATCGACGAAGCCGTGATCTTGGTTCGCTCGGGCAGCGGCGGCAAAGGCTGCGTGTCCTTCCGTCGGGAGAAGTTCGTCCCGAAGGGCGGGCCCGACGGCGGCGACGGCGGCCGGGGCGGCGACGTGGTGTTCCAGGCCGAACTGGGCCTGAACACCCTGCTGGACTACCACTTCAAACGCAAGCACACCGCCCAGGACGGGGCGCCCGGCGAGGGCCGCCGCATGAGCGGCCGCGGCGGGCTGGACCTGGTCCTGAAGGTCCCCGTGGGCACCCTCATCTTCGACGAGAACGGCGTGGTACTGGGCGACCTCGTGGCGCCCGGCCAGCAGTACGTCGTCTGCCAGGGGGGCCACCCCGGCAAGGGCAACCAGAACTTCGCCCTTCCCTGGCGCCAGGCGCCGGACTTCGCGTCCCCGCCGGGACCGGCCGTCGAAATGACCGTCCGGCTGGAACTGAAACTGCTGGCCGACATCGGCCTGGTGGGCCTGCCGAACGCCGGAAAGTCCACGATGATCAACCGGATTTCTGCGGCCAAGGCCAAGGTGGCGGACTACCCCTTCACGACCATCATCCCGAACCTGGGCATGGTGCAGGTGGGGGACCGGTCGTTCGTGGTCGCGGACATGCCCGGCTTGATCGAGGGCGCCGCCGAGGGCGTGGGCCTGGGCATCCAGTTCCTGCGGCACTGCGAGCGGACCCGGGCCCTGGCGCACCTGGTGGACGTTTCTTCCGGGCTGGATCCGGTCGAGTCGTTCCGGGTCGTGGAAGGCGAACTGGCCAGCCACGGCGGCGGCCTGGAATCGAAGCCCGTGGTCGTGGTCGCGACCAAGATCGACATGCCGGACACCCAGGACGCAACCGACGCCCTGAAGGCGCTGGCCCTGTCCCGGGGCCTCAAGTTCCACGCCGTGTCCGCCCGGACCGGCGAGGGCATCGAGGCGCTGGTCTGGACGCTGGCCGGCCTGGCCCTGTCTCCCGTCGATCCCCTCTGACACCGCCTGCCAACCTCGCGTGCATCCCGGATACGATCAGTGTAAAATGCCGCGGTTATCGCTGGTCCAGCCGGAGGCTAGGCGCATGAAGCACGCACGGAACCTGGCATCCGCGGTCATCGTCTTCGTCCTCGTGGCGACGCCTTCGCTGGCCGGTGCGGCCGACTGCACGCTGGGCGGCGACCCATCCGGTCCCTGCGGCGCGGTCCCCGAGGGCGACGAGGGGTGCTGCACGGCGGACGATACCAGCGTGTACTGCGAGAACGGCATCCTGTGCGTGCTGGACTGTTCGCGGAACTCCGACGGGACCACGGCCTGCGGTTGGGACGCGGAAATCGATGCGTACAACTGCCTCGCGCCCCTGGGCTTCGCGGACCCGACGTGCGCCTTCCCGTTGATGTGCCCGGCCGACTGCGTGCCCTGCGGCGGGATCGAGGACGCCGGTTGCTGCGCGGGCGCGGTCACCACGTGGTGCGAGTGCGGGTGCCTGCATACGATCGACTGCTCGACGAACCCGGCCGGGTCCCGGACGTGCGGTTGGGATTCCGAGTACGACACGTACGACTGCGGCCAGACCGGGGCGGACCCGTCGGGCCTGTTCCCGCTGGCGTGTACCGGGACGTGCACCCCCGACTGCGCCGGGAAGGACTGCGGGCCCGACGGCTGCGGCGGCGTGTGCGGCACCTGCTATGGGGACGACGTCTGCGACGACACGGGGTGGTGCTGCTGGCCGAACTGCTCGTTCAACGACTGCGGTGACGACGGTTGCGGCGGATCGTGCGGCACCTGCCCCGGCGGGGAAACCTGTGACTTCGGAACCTGCACGACGGACGGGTGCGTCGCCGACTGCTTCGGCCGGCAATGCGGTGACGACGGGTGCGGCGGATCCTGCGGCAATTGCGCGGCCGACCAGACCTGCGCCTCGGTGGGGGTGTGCTTCGGGGGCGGCTGCACCGGGGACTGTGCGGGCAGGGCCTGCGGCGACGACGGATGCGGCGAGTCCTGCGGCCAGTGCACGGGTACCGACGTCTGCGACGGCAACGGGACCTGCGTGACGGGCGGGGGCTGTGTTTCGAACTGCGTTGGCCTGGAGTGCGGGACCGACGGGTGCGGCGGGATCTGCGGTGAGTGTCTGTACGGCTACTCCTGCCAATCCGGGCTGTGCGTCGCGACCACGCCCTGCACGAAGCAGTGCGCCGGCAAGGCCTGCGGGGACGACGGATGCGGCGGCCAGTGCGGCACGTGCCCGACGGGCTTTGCCTGCCAGGGGACGGAATGCGTGGACGCCAGGCCGTGCGAGCCCCTCTGCGTGGGCCGCCAGTGCGGCCCGGACGGCTGCGCCGGCGCCTGCGGGGTGTGCGTCCCGCCCCTGAAATGCTCGGAAAACGGGCGCTGCTACGACGTCACGGGCTGCGTCCCGGCCTGCAACGGCCGGCAGTGCGGCGGCGACGACGGATGCGGCGCGTCGTGCGGCACCTGCCGCAGCAGCCAGCAGTGCGGCCTGGACGGGATGTGCGTGGACAACCCCTCCCCCGGCGCGGACGCGACCGCGGGCGCCGACGACGGCTCGGGCATCCCCAGTTGCCCGGCGGGGACGGTGCTGTCCTACGGGTCCTGCGTGGCCGGCGTCGTTCCCCAGGGGGCCGTGTCGTCGGGATGCAGCGCGGGAAGCGCGGCCCCGGTGACCGGTCCGATGATGGCCGCCCTCCTCGCCCTGGTGGCGATGGCGGGCGCGCGACGGAGGCGGCCGTGAGCCAGAGCCCGGTGTTCACCGGAGTCAAGGTGTTTTCGGCCACGAAGGCCAAGGATCGCGAGGAGATGGGCGAGGTGATCACCCGGTGGCTGGGCGAGCATCCCCGCCTGCGTCCGGTCGATCACGTGGTGGTGCAGTCCTCGGATCGGGAGTTCCACTGTCTGACCATCACCCTGTTCTATCGCGAGGACGGCGACTCCGGGGGTTGACTTTCCACTTGGCGTCGTGTAAATACCCCCGGCGTTTGTACCCGGTATTCAGGGAGGACTCGTGGCGAATCACAAGCAGGCAGTGAAGAGGCATCGGCAGAGCGAAGCAGCTCGGGTCCGGAATGTCCACTATCGTACCGTCGTCAAGAACGTGGTCAAGAAGGCCTATGCGGCAGCCGACAAGGGTGTCGAGGTCCTGACCGAAGCGTTCCGAAAGGCCGAGTCGATGCTGCAGCACGTCGCGTCCAAGGGCGTGATCCCGAAGAAGCGCGCTGCCCGCAAGACCTCGCGCATGGCGAAGGCCCTGAACCAGAACGCCTGATTGGCGTCCCGGTTCCGCCGCGCTGGTCGTTTGTTTCCGGTCCGCCTCGTTGCGGGCTCCCCAGGATCCAACCTCCTGTCTGCATCCCTGATCCGGTGACGGAGTTCGCGCTCCTTCCCCCCGCTGAAAGGAACCTCTTCAAGATGCGGCCAGAACCCCCCCTGAACGGGTGACTTCCCCCCTCGAATGCGACCCTCGGCGTCCGGCGTTCTCTATTGTCCATCAATATCTTCCGCGATCATGGCATTGGTCATGGTTGGGGGCTGTGATAGACTTCGCGGGTACACTCAGGACCGGCCGGATTCGGCGCACGTTGCGACGGCTGTTTGCGGTTGCGGGGGTGAAGCATGCGGGAATTTGCGGAATTGCTGGTGAAGGCGATCGTGGACCGCGAGGACGAGGTTCGGCTGAACGTCGTCGAAAGCGGATCGACGGTCGTGGTGGAACTGAGGGTGGCCAAGGAAGACATGGGGAAGGTCATCGGCCGCGAAGGCAACATGGCCTGGGCCCTGCGCACCCTGATTTCCAACGCGGCCGCCAAGTTGAAGAAGCGCGCCGTTCTGCAGATCCTGGAGTAGCGGGTCGCGGAGTTTCGAAACGGAGGATGCCATGACACGGGCCAGATGGTTCATGTGGGTTGCCCTCGCGGCGACACTGGTGGGCGGGTGCAAGGAGACCCTGCACTCGAATCCCGGCGGTCCGATCACGACCATCGCGATGTTCGATCCGGCGGCCGGCATCATCCCGCTGCCGAACGACATCGCGAAGGCCACCACCGGCAAGTTGCCGACCACCGCGGAAGTGACGTTGGCCGACGGGACCAGGCGCACCCTCGCGACCTTCCCGCCGCCGATGAAGGAGTTCGTCGACAACTACCTGAACCTCGCCCCGGGCTTCCCGGTCGAGCAGTCGTTGTCGATCAAGTTCAGTTGCGACCTCGACACGGCCACGAACACCTGCAAGAACGGCGTGGATCCGGCCACCCTGGCCGGCGATTCGATCCGCGTGTACGACGTGACCGAGGTCCGCGCGGCCCTGGCCCTCACGGACGCGACGGCGCGCGCCACGGCGCTGGCGGCGGCCACGGTGACCCGCGTCGCCGGGCTGGCGGCCTCCCCGGCGGTCCAGACGACGACGTACACCGAGGACGCGATCCTGCTGCCGCCTTCGACCTACCTCGAGGCCAGCGCGGCCGCCGCGAAGCCCTGGGAGCCCGGCCGCACGTACTTCGCGGTCGTCACGACCGGCGTGAAGGACCTGCAGGGCACCCCGATCTCGGTGTCCCAGGTGTTCGCGTACCTGAAGTCCAAGACCCCGCTGGCGACCTGCACGCGGGACGAGGCAGGCGTGATCCTGGTGAACCCGCAGGGCGTGCCGCTGTGCACGGCCGACGTCTTCCTGTCGGACAACCAGTCCGAGGCGATCGAACTGGCGATCCAGTTGGAGGCGGTCCGGCAGTCCCTCGCCCCCTTCCTGGACAAGTTCGAGGGCCTGGCGACCGACGCCCTGCCGCGGTCCGACGTGGCCGTTGCGTGGACGTTCACCACCTGGCCGGTCCAGGTCATGCTGGACGCGACCAACGGCGTCATCCCGCTGCCGAACAACCTGGTCCGCGCGTCGCCGAACGGGCCCATCGCCATCCCGACGACGAAGACCCTCGCCGACGGCACGGTCGTGGACGTGTTCCCGCCGGCCCAGAAGGCCTTCATCGACACGTACCTGAACACGCTGGACGGCTTCCCGCAGTTGCAGCCGATCTCGCTGCCGTTCGACGGTCCCGCCGTGGATCTGGCCACCCTGGCCGGCCCCGCGGTCCGCGTCTTCGACATCACGGCCCTGCTGGCCGAGTTCGCCAAGGCGACTCCGGACATCGCCTCGGTTCCGCTGACCGAGGTGACGGGGCTGACCTACGGCGCGAGCCTGCTGCAGTACGCCACGGCCGGCGGCCTGCCGGTCGCCCAGGCCTCGGTCCGCTCGCCGACGCCGTGGGCCCCGGGGCACACGTTCCTGGCGGTGGCCACGTCCGCCCTGAAGGGGACGAACGGCGCGTCCGTGCTGCCGCCCTTCGTGTTTGGGTTCGCGAAGGTCACGACCAGCCTGGTGACCGCGGACGGCACGCCGCTGATCCCGGCGTCGAAGGCTCAGGCGGCCCAGTTGGAAGCCCTGCGCGCGGGCATGGCGCCGCTGCTGAACTGGCTGGCGGCGCTGCCGACGGGCGTCGCCATTCCGCGGGCCGACGTGGCCCTGGCCTGGACGTTCACGACGTCCGCGGGCAACGAGGCCCTGTTCGACCCGACCGCGGGCCTGCTGCCCTTCCCCAACGACGTGCTGATCAACCAGGCGACCGGCAAGGTGGCCCTGCCGATCGCCGCGACGGATCCGGCGGCGCTCCAGGCCCTCAAGGGCGGCCTGAACACGCTGGACGGCTTCAGCAACAACGGCCCCGCGACGACCGTCTTCAGCCTTCCGCTGGACCCGGCCACCGTGACCCTGATCCCCGACCTGACCGGCGTGCTGACGCTGTCCAATCCCATCGGGGTGGCGGACATCACGACCGTGGATCCCTCGGACCCGGACACCCTGACCAGCCTGGTGGTCTACGGTCCCGACCGGATGACCGCGGTCTACGACCAGGGCCAGTTGGTGATCCAGAACATCTCCGGCAAGCCGCTCCCGCCCAACCATCGGTACATGGTCGTGCTGTTCGACTCGCTGAAGTCGGCCGGCACCGATCCGCTGCCGATCCACGTGTCGCCGGTGTTCTGGCTGGCGCGGAACGAACTGCCGCTGGTGAATGACGCCGGGAAGTCCCAGTTGCCTTCCACGCTGTCGGATGCCGACGCCCTGCAACTGGAAGGGCTGCGGCAGGCCTACATGGCGATCTTCGACGCCCTGTCGGGCCTGGGCATCGGTCGCGAAAAGGTGCTGGGCTTCTTCACCTTCACGACGGCCACCACGACCGCCGACCTCCAGGGCCTGGCGTCCGTGCTGCCCGCGCCGACGTCGGTCAGCGCCGGCACCTTCGAGAGCGTGGCCGATGCCGGGGCCGACTGGGCCGGCGTGTCTGCCGCCGCCATCGAAAAGGTGTGCGTCGGATGCACGATGGGAACCCGGTCGGTGCTGGCGCCGCCGGACCTGACGGATCCCGCGAACCCGAAGCTGGGCTACTTCCAGGTGGACGCCCAGGGCGCGCCGGTCCTGACGCCCCGCACGCTGCCCTTCGAACTGGTGATCCCCGTGGGGGACGGGCCGTTCCCGATCGTCGTGTTCCAGCACGGCATCGACGGTTCCCGGCACAGCATCGGCCGGATCGCCAACGATCTGGCCGCCGCGGGCCTGGCGTCGTTCGCCATCGATCTGCCGATGCACGGCGACCACCCGATCCGCATCACCGGCGCCCCGACCGGGACCGGGTTCTTCAGCGCCGACGTGTTCGCCGTCCGCGACAACATGCGCCAGGGGGCGCTGGACCAGGCGCAGGCCATCAAGTTCCTGCGCACCGTGCTGGCCGGCACGCTGGAGGCCGAGGAGGCCGCCCTGCTGGACACCACGAAGGTGTACTTCCTGGGCGAATCGCTGGGAGGGATGGTCGGGACGCTGACGGCCGGCCTGGTCCCGGACGTCGCGAAGGTGGCGCTGGTCGTGCCGGGCGGCCACATCGTCCGGATTTTCACGGAAACGGCGCGGCAGAGCTTCAAGCAGCCGCTGCTGGACGCCCTGTCGGCCCTGGGCATCACGCCCGGGACCCCGGCCTTCATGCAGTTCCTGATGCTGGCCCAGTGGGCGCTGGACCGGGCGGACCCGGTGAACTGGGCGCTGGTGGCCAAGGGCGCCACTCCGGCCGACCGCTTCCGCATCGTCCAGGCGACCGGCGACGACTTCATGCCCAGCGGCGCGACCGAGGCCCTGGCGCTGGCCCTGGGCATCCCGAAGGCGACCTCGCCCGCGTTCAAGGCCTTCGCGGCCGGCACGGCTGCGAACGCCACGATCTGCCACGGGTTCTTCCTGTGGGGCTGCGCCGCCGCGGACTACCCGACGCTGAACCAGGCCGACGTGGCCGCGGCGCAGGCGGACGCGAAGACGTTCATCATCAACTTCCTGAAGGATTGAGGGGGAGGACGCCATGAGGAAAAGAATCACCATTCCGTTCGCCGCCCTCGCCGTCCTTGCCGTGGTGGGGCTGGCATCCGAGGCCGCGGCCTCGGGGTTCTACGTGGGCGAGCAGGATTCGGTCGCCGCGTCCCGGGGCATGGCGGTCACCGCCAAGCTGATGGAACCGTCGACGCTGTATTTCAACCCGGCGGGCATCGCATTCCTGGAGGGGGTCAACGTTTCGGCGGGCTTCACCGCCATCATCCCGACCTTCAAGTACTCCGATCCCGACGGCCTCCGGAAATCGGCGGATTCCAAGTCCAACATCATCTGGGATCCCCATCTGTACGCGACCTACTCCTTCGGGAAGAAGGCCGCCATCGGCGTGGGCTTCAACGCCCCCTTCGGCCTGGTGCTGGAGTGGCCGAAGGCCTGGGCGGGCCAGCAGCAGATCCAGAAGATCGACCTGAAGATCCCGACGATCTACATCGGCGCGGCGGCCCGGCCGATCCCGCGGCTGTCCATCGGCGTCACCCTGCGCGTGATGCCGGCCACCGTCATGCTGCAGCGCGGCTTCGCCCTGATGGACTCCAGCGGCAACCCGGCCCAGGGCAGCATCGAACTGTCGGCCAGCGCGATCGGCTTCGGCGCCAGCCTGGGCATCATGGCGCGCCCCGTGGACTGGCTGCACATCGGCTTCAGCTACCTCAGCCAGGCGAACTTCGAGTTTTCCAACGGCGAGGGCAAGTTCACGCTGCCCGCGGGCTTCGACAACACGCTGTTCCACGATCAGAAGGGGACCACCAAGATCACGACCCCGGACACCCTGGCGTTCGGCATCGGGTTCGACGTGCACCCGGACGTGACGCTGGAACTGGACTACAACCTGACCCTCTGGCAGACCTACGACGAACTGACGATCCACTTCAACAACGACCCCACGGGCCAGTTGTCCCAGCCCTCCAGGAAGAACTGGAAGAACACGTCCTGCGTCCGCCTGGGCCTGGAATACAAGTGGAAGGACACCTTCAAGTTCCGGTTCGGCCTGGTCTGGGACCAGTCCCCGGCGCCGAACGACACGCTGGGGCCGGAACTGCCCGACGCCGACCGCCTGGTCTGGACGATCGGCCTGGGGTACGAGTACCACCCGCTGGGCATCAAGATCGACGCCTACTACCTGATGACCAACTTCCTGGAGCGGACCGTGCGGGCCGACGTGAACCCGGCCTTCCCGGCGACCTACAAGGGCATGGCGCACCTGGTCGGCGTGACCCTGGGCTACGGAACGCCCGGCAAGCACGAGCCGCCCGCCGCGCCGAACGTCGAGCCCCCGCCGCCGCCGCCGCCGGCCTCCGGTACCTGACGAGGCTCCCTCGCGACGCCTGATCCAGCATTGGCCGGCCGTTGCCAGCCCCCCGCCCCTGCGCTACACTTCCGCCGCGTTGCATTGGGAGGTGACCATGTCCCGTGTCTTCCTGCTGGTTTCCGTGTCGATCCTGGTGGCGATGGCGGCCTGCAAGAAGGAAGCGGCGGCTCCCGATGTCGCCGCGCCTGCCGCAGCGGCTCCGGCCGAGGCCGGGCGCCTCACGGGTGCGGTGGTCAAGGTCAACGACGCGCCCATCGACGCGACGCTGTTCTATGCCGAGCTGGACAAGATCACCCAGGGCGGGGCCCGGGCCATCCCGGAAGACCGCCTGAAGAAGATCCAGGAAAACATCCTGAACCGGCTGGTCGAGGAAGAACTGCTGGCCCAGGAAATCAAGAAGCAGGCCGTCGAGGTCACCGCGGCCGACCTGGACGCCGAGTTCGCCAAGTACAAGGCGCGCTTCAAGAGCGACGAGCAGTTCCAGAACTACCTCACCCACGGCAAGACCTCGGTCGAGGAAATCCGCAAGCGCCTGGAGTCCTCGTTCGCCCTGACGAAGCTGCTGGAAAAACTGGGCAAGCTGGACGTGTCGGACGACGAGGTCAAGAAGTCCTACGACTCGGGCATCAAGCTGTACACCGAGCCCGAGCAGGTCCACGCGATCCACATCCTGGTGAAGGTGGCCGAGAACGCCGCCGAGGACAAGGTCGACGCGGCGAAGAAGAAGGTGATGGAAGCGCTGAAGAAGATCCGCGCCGGGGCGGACTTCGGCGAAGTGGCCAAGGAGGCGTCGGACGACGCGATGACCAAGGACAAGGGCGGCGACCTGGGCTTCTTCCGCAAGGGCGTGATGGTTCCGAAGTTCGAGGAGGCCGTGTTCGCGCTGAAGGTCGGCGAACTGACCAAGGAGCCCGTGCGGACGCCCTTCGGATTCCACGTCATCAAGGTCCTGGAAAAGAAGGAAGAGCGCGTGAAGCCCTTCGACGAGGTCAAGGAGCAGATCAAGGAAAGCCTTCGCAATCGCAACACGTTCAAGGCCCGCCGCGAACTGGTGGAGTCCCTGAAGACCGCCGCGAAGATCGAAAAGTTCCTGAAGGACTAGGCGCGTTCGGGACGAGTGCCCGGGAGGGGATCATGGCAGTGCGCAGCGGGTTGGAGCATGTCGAGCCGTCCATCTTCGAGCGGGGTTCCCCGGGGCGCACCGGCGTCCAGGTCCCCTGTGGCGAGGCGGGCCCGCCGAAGATCCCGGCGTCGTTCCTGCGGAAGGTTGCGCCCCTGCTGCCCGAAGTGGCCGAGATCGAAGTGGTCCGCCACTTCACGCGCCTGTCCCGCCTGAACTACGGCATCGACATCGGCCTGTACCCCCTGGGTTCCTGCACCATGAAGTACAACCCGAAGGTGTGCGAGGACGCCGCCGCCCTGCCGGGGTTCGCGAACCTCCACCCGATGCTCCCCGACGGCATGACCCAGGGTGCGTTGGAGGTGATGTACGAACTGGAAGCCGCACTGATCGAACTGTCGGGCATGACCGCCGTGACGCTGCTGCCCGCGGCCGGCGCCCACGGCGAACTGACCGGCATGAAGGTGATCCGCGCGGCCCTGGAGGCCCGCGGCGACTTCCGCAAGAAGGTCCTGATCCCCGACACCGCCCACGGGACCAACCCGGCCACCTCGGTCCTGAACGGCTACCAGGTCGTGCCGATCCGCAGCAACGAGCAGGGCGTGCTGGACCCGGAGGTCGTGGCGGCGGCGATGACCGACGAGGTCGCCGCCATCATGATCACGAACCCGAACACCCTGGGCCTGTTCGAAACGAACATCTTCCAGGTGTCGCAGATCGTCCACGCGAAGGGCGGCCTGGTGTACGGCGACGGCGCGAACTTCAACGCCATCATGGGCAAGGTCCGGCCGGCGTGCCTGGGCCTGGACGTCATCCAGTTCAACCTGCACAAGACGTTCAGCACGCCCCACGGCGGCGGCGGTCCCGGCAGCGGCCCGGTGGGCGTGGCCCAGGCGCTGGTCCCGTTCCTGCCCGTCCCGCGGGTCGAAAAGAACGCCGACGGCACGTTCGCGTTGCGCGACGACTTCCCGCAGTCCATCGGCCGCGTGCGGACCTTCCAGGGCCAGTTCCTGGTCATGGTCCGTGCCCTGGCGTACCTCCGGGCCCTGGGCGCCGAGGGGTGCAAGCGGGTCGCCGAGCGCGCGGTCCTGAACGCGAACTACGTCCGGGTGCGCCTGCAGGACCGCCTGCACGTGCCCTACCCGGGCTTCTGCATGCACGAGGTCGTGTTCAGCGAGAAGTTCCACAAGAAGGCCGGCGTCGAGACGATGGACATCGCCAAGCGCTTGATGGATTGCGGGTACCACCCCCCGACGTGCTATTTCCCGCTGGTGGTCCACGGCGCCATCATGATCGAGCCCACGGAAACCGAGGACAAGGCGACGCTGGACGAGTTCATCGGGGCGATGGAGGGGATCCTGGACGAGGTCACCACCAACCCCGACGCGCTGCACCACGCGCCGTCCCTGACGTCGATCTCCCGGCCGGACGAGGTCCTGGCGGCCCGGCAGCCGATCCTGACCTGGAAGCCCGCGGTCTAGGCCCGGCGCCCACCCACACTTCCGGGAGGCCCGCCGTGCGCGCCGCCGCCCCGACCCACCGCTTCGTATCGCTGCTTCCGGCACTCGTCTTCCTGGCGTTCGCCTCCATCGTCCTGTCCTGGAACCTGGGCGCTGGATCCCTGCTGCCCAGCGATGACGCCATCTATGCCCGGGCGGCGTTCGAGGCGCTGCAGTCGGGGCGCCTCCTGGACGTGACCTGGCTGGGGCGGCCGCTGTTCGAAAAGGGGCCGGTGCTGTTCTGGGCCCTGGAAGCGGCCCAGGCCGTCCTGGGACCGACGGATCTGGCGGTCCAGGTGCCCGGCGTTGTGGCGGGGGTGATGCTGCTGGCCCTGCTGATCGCGGCGGCCCGGGTGGCGGGATGCAGCCGGGGGGCGGCCCTGGCCGGGGCCGGGCTGGTGCTGGCCACGAACCTGCTGGTGTTCAACGCCCGTCGCCCGATGACCGACGTGCCGGGGGCGGCCCTGGGACTGGCGGGGTTCCTGCTGATCGCCTTCGGGGCGGGGCGCGGCCGGGCGGTCGCGGGCGGCGCCTTGCTGGGCCTGTCGGCGCTGGTGAAACTGGTGTCGCCGGCGCCGTTCGTGCTGGCGCTGATCCTGCTGCAGGCGGATCGCGGGTTCCGGCGTCCGGCACGCCTGGCCCTGGCGTTCGTGGCGGCGGCGGCCGTGGCCCTGCCGTGGCACGCGGCCATGACGGCGGTCCACGGGGCCCCCTTCCTGGACACCTACTTCGGGTACCACCTGTTCCGGCGGGCGACCGAGGCCATCGTCGGGGAGGGGGCGTCGATCTACACCGTGTGGTTCGTCGAGCGGGAGGGGCCGACGGCGATCCTGCTGCTGCTGGCGGTGGTGGCCGCGGTGCCGCTGGCCGTGCGTGGCAACCGGCTCGCCCGGGCGGCGCTGGCCCTGCTGGCAGGTGCGTCCCTGCCGCTGGCGGCGTCCCGCACGGCGCTGCCGCACTACCTGGTGCCGCTGCTGCCGGGGTTCGGGCTGGCCGCCGCCGCCGTGATCGATGCGGCGTTCCGGGGGCGCGGGGGCCTGGCATCCCGGGTCCTTGCCGATCCCGGGGCAGCCCTGGGGGCGGAACCGACCGGCCGGGGCATGCGGCTGCGCGTGCTGGCGGGAGCGGCCCTGGGGCTGGCGTTGTTGATGACGTTCCTGGGGTCCAACGTCCGCGACCTGGACGACCCCGATTACGGGCCCGGGGCGAAGGCCGTCTGCCAGGCGGTGCGGGCCCAGGGCGCGACGGCGCGCCTGGAGGCCACGGTGGATCTGCACGATCCGGCGATTTCCTGGTACTGCGACCGTGCGGTGGCGTTCCTGGGGATCGATCCGGGCTTCCTGGCCGCGACGTCGGGCATCCCGATGCTGGCGGACGTGGTCCGGCCGCTGGACGCCGCCGGGATCCGGGGGCTGGCGGCCCGCCGGGCGTTCGTGGTCACGGTGCCCGGGCGTGTCGATGCCCTGGCCGCAGCCGCTGACGCCGCCGGCGCGCGCCTGTCCGACCGCCGCGACTTCCCGGGCCGGGTCCTGGTGACGATCCTGCCGCGCGACTAGGGCCGGTCCGGCAGGGTTCTGCGTCGTCGTGCCGCAACCAGCCCCGCCACGCCGATCAGCACCATCGCGCAGGGCAGCGCCGGGGCTTCAGCGCCCGACGTGCAGCCGCCGCCATGGGTCGGGACGGGGGTTTCGATGTCGTCGGCCGGGACGTCCTCCTCCACGGGCGTGTCAACCAGCGTCCGGTCGACCCCGGGATCCAGGGGCGGCGGGTGGTCCGGAAGGGGCGTGTCCACGACGAGGGGCACGTCGTCGGTTTCGGCGTCGGGCTGGGCCACGTCCGGATCGATCGCGTCCGGGGCGTACCCGGCGCAGTGGCCCTGTTCGTCGCATCCCAGGCCGGCGCCACAGGTGCCACATGTTCCGCCGCAACCGTCCGGGCCGCACTGCCTGCCGGCGCAGGCGGGGTCGCAGAAGCCGCAGGCCCGGACGTTCGCGCCGGACGGATCCTCCCTGGTCTGGTTGCAGTCGTATCCGGCGAAACTACCGGTCTGGGACCAGCCGCAGGTCTCGCAGACCATGCAATACAGACGTTCGTTCTGGCACCAGACCACCCGATTCATCATGTCGCAGCAGCCTGTGGTCGTCAGCCCCGCCGGGCACGTGTCTCCGCTGGCCGTATCCCTGCTGTCCAGGCACAGGTCCGGATAGTTGAGGCCCACGCAGGCGCCGTCCTCGCACCCGAATCCCGGGTCGCACGTCCCGCAGGTGCCGCCGCAGCCGTCGTCACCGCAGGTCCTGCCGTCGCAGGCCGTGGTGCAGACCGCGCACTGCCCCTCCAGGCAGGCCGTGCCCGCGTCGCAGGTCCCACAGGCGCCACCGCAGTCATCGTCGCCGCACTGCCGGCCCGCGCAGTCGGGGGTACAGCACTGGCCCGTTTCGGGGAGGCAGGTCATCGGGGCCGTGCACCCCGCGCCGCACGTCCCGAAGCACCCGTCGGTCCCGCACACCTTCCCGGCGCAGTCCGCCGTGCAGTCGTAGGTGCATTGCAGAGGATGCTCGTCGGACGGATCCCCGCCGCTGCCGCCGCACAGGTACTGGCCGAAGTCGATCGGGCCGGACGGCGACTGCCAGACCCCGACCCAGCCGCACGCGATCCCGTTGTCACAGGCCAGCATGCACAGCGCCGTGCCGTCCGCCTCGCACCAGACCACGCCGTCGTTCCAGCAGCAGCCGTGCGCCGTCACGCCCTTGCAGTCCGCCGCCACCTTGACCGCGTTCGGGGCGCTGCAGTGGCCGTTCAGCGCGCGGGCGGTTCCCGTCGTGCCCAGCACCGCCAGGGCCGCCATCACTCCCGCCAGGCGTCGAATCCGCATGGTTCCCGTCCCTCCACTCTCCGGTAGTTTGAACTGGGTCGAGCGGGACTGCCAACGTCCGCCGCCCTCAAAAGATCACGGATTCCAGGGAGAGAAGGAACAATCCTCCGCGAAGCCCACCGACGCGAAGCGAGCCCTTGATCTCCACGCGATCCGTCTGTACTCTGGGAACACTGATCCCGTTTATGGCAAAGATAATGGATTTGATCCCGCGTTTCCTTCGTGTGCCCGCGTCGAGTTTCTTCCTGTTCGGGCCTCGCGGCACCGGCAAGTCGCTCTGGGTCCGGACCGCCTTTCCCGATGCCGTGCGGATTGACCTGCTGGATCCCGCCGAGTTCCAAGTGTTCCAGTCGCGCCCGGAGCACCTGCTGGAGCGGGTCAGGGGGCTTCGCGACGCGCCCGTCGTGATCATCGACGAGGTCCAGAAGGTCCCGGAACTCCTCTCGGCGGTCCACCTGCTGATCGAGGAGAACCCGTCGCGCCGGTTCGTGCTGACCGGGTCCAGCGCCAGGAAGTTGAGGCGGGCCGGGGTGGACCTGCTGGCCGGGCGTGCGGCGATGCGATCGATGCACCCCTTCATGGCCGCCGAACTGGGCCCCCTGTTCGACCTGTCCGTCGCCCTGGAGACCGGGCTGGTGCCGCTGGTGCGGGCGGCTTCGGATCCCCGTGAGGCCCTGGCAGCCTACGTGGGCCTGTACCTCCGCGAAGAAGTCCAGGCCGAGGGGCTGGTTCGGCAACTGCGCAGTTTCGGGCGTTTCCTGGAAGCGGTCAGTTTCTCCCATGGATCCGTCCTGAACGTGACCAACGTGGCTCGGGAGTGCGAGGTCGAGCGGACGACCGTGGAAGGCTACCTGGCCGTCCTGGAGGACCTGCTGCTCTCGTTCCGCGTCCCTGTGTTCACGAAGCGGGCGCGCCGCCAGACGATCACGCACCCCAAGTTCTTCCTGTTCGATGCCGGTCTGTTCCGGGTTCTTCGTCCTGCGGGACCCCTGGACCAGCCGGAAGCCATCGCGGGGGCCGCTCTGGAAGGGCTCGTGGCCCAGCACCTGCGGGCGTTCGTCTCGCTTCGTGCCGATAGCGAAGGCCTGTACTTCTGGAGGACCACGGGCGGCGTCGAAGTGGACTTCGTGATCTACGGACCCGAGGGGTTCTGGGCGATCGAGGTCAAGAACACGGCCCGTGTGCGCCCCCAGGATCTGCGCGGCCTGCGCGCGTTCCGCGAGGACTATCCGGAAGCGACCCCCATCCTGCTGCACCGCGGGCCCCATCCCCTCGAGATCGACGGAATCCGGTGCCTTCCGGTGGACGCGTTCCTGCGGGGCCTGGTTCCAGAACGAGGCCCGGGAGAGGCGTGAGTCAGTTGGGGTGGATTTCGATCGAGTGGGCCGTGTTGCGCCGGTCGGACCGGATGAGCACCCGGTCGCCATCAATCTCTGCGACGTCGCCGGGCGAAAGGACCAGGGTGAAACCCTGCGGGAAGAACCGCGCCGTCTGCACGGCGATGATGGTCGGATCGGGGATCGTGCGCTCGGGGTCCTCCGCCCAGATGTACCGGAACTCGTGGGAATCCGGATCCCAGTCCAGTACCTGCGGGATTCCGGCGGTTTGCACGGGATACGGGCGTACCAGGAGGTTGACCCGCTCCAGGTTCTCGGTGCCGTCGGCCGCCACCAGTTCGTTGCCGCTGGGGAAGTATCCGAAACAGACATTGCCCAGGAGGAACTCGTCCAGCATCGACAGGTTCTCTCGATACATCTCGGGATCGCCTGCCCACTCGCCCACCCACAGGGGGCCTCCGAACTCGACGGCCTCGGTCATTGCCTGGGCGTAGTCGCTGCGGACGTCTTCCGAGTCCGCCGTGGAATTGAGGTAGGCCAGGTAGAGGTGGGGCGCGTACACGACGTTGTCGTCGCCGATCGGCTGCGGGTGGACCCTCATCCCGCCGGCGCGCTGGACGGCGGGATCCAGCACCAGCGTCTGCTGCGCACCGACTCCCCGCACCAGGCCTGCCAGGCGTCGATAGTAGGGAAACAGCACCTCGCGCTCGAAGACTTCCACCCCTTCCTCGTATGTCAGGCCTGCCTGGATGCCGCTGAGGTAGTCGGCCGGCTCGTTGAAGAAGTTGAACGCCACCACGGTCGGGGAATCCCGATAGTATTCGGCGACCTTCAGCCACACGTCGGCGAGGTGATCCAGCAGGGGCCGGCCGTCGGGAGCCGTGGCGCCGGTCCAGAAATCCGTCTGTGCCTGCGTCCTGCCGAAGCCGAAGGTGTCGTTCTCGTATTTTCCCTCACAGGTCCATGTCGGGATGCCCAGTCCACCGGTGAAGCACATGGACCACTGGTACTGGTGCATGTCCAGGACGACGGCGATGCCGTGGCGTTGTGCGAAGCCGATGACCCGGTCGACCTCGTTCTTCAGGTAGTCCAGGTCGATCCTGCCCGGCTCGGGCTCCAGGTAGGCCCAGGCGATGGGCAGGCGCACGACGCGAAAGCCCCAACTGGCGATGCGGGCGAAGTCCGACTCCCGAGGCCCGTTCGGCTGCGTGCTGAAGTTTCCCCACTCGAGGGCGCTGTAGTTCACGCCGCGGAGCATCAGCACGCGGCCCTCGGGGTCGCGGATCCAGCGGCCGTCGGGCACCCAGCGGTTGGGGTTCTGCGTGCCGCCGCCGTCCGCCTGGGCGCCGCAGCCGCAGATCAGCGCCGCCGCCATTGCCCAGGCCAGCACCCGCAGTTTCGGAGTCAAGACCTGGTTCCGATTCACATCCACCTCGTTCAACCGCCCATCGCGAACCGCGCGATCACCGCCACGCCCAGGGCGATCGACGTATTCAACCCGACCCCGACCAGCGTCCAGCGCCAGCCGACCTCGCGCACCTGGGCCGCCAGGGTGGACACGCAGGGCACGTAGAAGGTGACGAACAGCGTGAAGGTCAGCAACTGCGCGGCCGTCAGCACCGACGCGACGTCGGTGGTCCCGAGGGCCTGGAACAGCATCACCAGGGACAGTTCCTTGCGCAGGATCCCGAAGAACAGCGTCACGCCCACGGCCTCGGGCAGGCCCAGCACGCCCACCGTCACGGGCCGCAGGGCCTGGTTGACCCAGGTGTCCACGCCCAGGTACGTCAGTATCCCCAGGAAGATGGACGCGGCGATCAGCACGGGCCAGGCGTTGACCAGGAACTCCCGCACCCGGAACCACACCTTCCGCAGCACGGCCATGACGGGCGGGATGCGGTAAGGCGGGATGTCCATCAGCAGGCCGGGCGCGGTCCCGGGGACGATGGCCGACAGCAGGCGCGCCGCCAGGGCCGTCACGACGATGTTCAGGACGTAGACGCCCAGCGCCGCCAGTGGTCCCATCGTGGCCGCGACCAGGGCCAGGATGATCACGGTCCGGGCCGAGCACGCCGTCAGCGGCACCAGCAGCGCGGTGATCACGCGGTCGCGCGGGCTTTCCAGGATCCGGGTCCCCAGGATGCCGGGCACGTTGCAGCCGTAGCCCAGGATCAGCGGGATGACGCTCTTGCCGTGCAGGCCGACCCGGTGCAGCAGCCCGTCCACCAGGAAGGCCGCGCGGGGCAGGTAGCCCACGTCCTCCATCAGCGACATCACCAGCAGCAGCGGCACCAGGTAGGGCAGCACGATCCCCGCGCCGCCCGCGATGCCGTCCAGCAATCCCCGGCCCACGTCGGCCCACAGGCCCGTGGCCGTCGCCGGCAGCAGCGCCCGCCCGAGGGCCTCGAACGGCATCTGGACCAGGCCGGCGACCCGATCCCCCACCACGAACGCGATCAGGAACAGGCCCGCCAGTGCCAGGGCCGCGAAGACCAGTCCCCAGAAGGGGTGCATCAGCACGTCGTCCAGGCGTTCGCGTTTCGATCGGCGCCCCCGGGACCGCACGGTGGCGACCGCCTCGAACAGGTCCATCGCGGCCGCGTGCCGATGGCTGCCGAACACGCTTTCCTCGGGCCAGTCGTGCAGGTCGGCGAGGTACTGGCGCTGGGCCGCTGCCAGTTCCAGGAACGGCCGGTTCGTATCGTCGGTCAGGCGTGCCAGCAGGAACGGATCGGCCTCCAGCAGGCGGACCGCCAGGAAGCGCGGCGGCACGCCGAGGGTCTCGGCCAGGCGGGGCGGGGCGGCCTCCAGCAGGCTGGCCAGGGCCGCCTCGATGTCCCGGTCATACACCGGCGGGATGCCCGGCCGTCGGGACTTCGCGGCGGCCATCGCCTTCAGGGCCACCGCGACCACGCCCTCGCCGCGGGTGGCCACCGTGGGCACGACGGGAACGCCCAGCCGGGCCTCCAGGGCCGCCACGTCCACGATGATGCCCTTGCGCCGGGCCTCGTCCATCATGTTCAGGGCGATCACGATCGGCAGGCCCGTTTCCAGCAGTTCCAGGGCCAGTTCCACGCTGCGGGACAGCACCGACGCGTCCACCACGGCGATGACGGCGTCGGCATGGTGCTCGGACAGATAGCGTCGCGTGACCTCCTCGGCGCCGTCGCGCGGCGTCAGCGAGTAGGTGCCCGGCAGGTCGACGATGCGGGCGTGCAGCCCGGCGAACGCCACGCGGCTCTGGGTGATGGCGACGGAGGTCCCCGGGAAGTTGCCGGTGTTGGCCTTGAATCCCGCCAGGGCATTGAACAGCGTGCTCTTGCCGCAGTTGGGCTGGCCGACCAGGGCGATCAGGGGTTCGTTGGGGGTGTCGTTCGATCCGGCCCCGTGGGCGTCATGCCGCCGCATCGGCCGGTTCCACGACGACGGCCTCGGCCATGCCGCGGCCCATGGCCACCCGCACGCCCGAGGACGGGACCTCGACCAGGATCGGGCCGCTGAAGGGGGCGGCCCGCACGATGATCACTTCCTCGCCCACGTGGATTCCCAGGCCTGCGATCGTCGCGCCGCTGCCGTGGCGGGGCGTGTTGCGCCCGATCACCTTCAGCCGCCTTCCCACCGCCGCATCCGCCAGCGTCATCGTCGTCCTCGCATGCCCATCGCCGGCGCCTGCGCGCTCGGGAGGAACACTTGATGATAGGGGTTTTCATTTGGTAGTCAAACAAACGGCGTCGCGACGGCCTGTGCCGTTGGGGGGGACGAGTCTCCTGCAGGGTTTCGAAGGGGGTTCGGGGCTCAGCCCTCGTCCTCGATGCGCTCGATGTGGGCGCCCAGCAGGCGCAGTTTCTCGTCCACGCGCTCGTACCCGCGGTCGATCTGGCGGATGTTGCGGATCACCGACCGGCCCGTGGCGGCCAGGCTGGCGATCAGCAGCGCCATGCCGGCCCGGACGTCGGGGCTTTCCAGTTGGGTGCCGTACAGGCGCGAGGGGCCGGCGACGACCACCCGGTGGGGATCGCACAGGATGATGGACGCGCCCATCCCGATCAGCCCGTCCACGAAGAACATCCGTCCCTCGAACATCTTTTCGAAGAACAGCGTGGTGCCGGCGGCCTGCGTCGCCACGACGATCGCGATGGACATCAGGTCGGTCGGGAACTGGGGCCACGGGGCGTCGTCGATCTGCGGGATGGCGCCCAGGAGGTCCGCGGAAACGCGCAGTTGCTGGCGGCCGGGCACGAACACCTTGTTCTCCGAGAACTGCATTTCGACGCCCAGGCGCTCGAACACCAGCCGGATCTTGCGCAGTTCCCGGGGGTTCGCGCCGTGGATCGTGACGCCGTCGCCCATGACGGCCGCCAGGCCGATGTACGACCCGACTTCCAGGTAGTCCGGCCCGACGACGTGGGTCGTGCCGTGCAGCCGGTCCACGCCCTCGATCGTCAGGGCGTTGGTCCCGATGCCGCTGATGTGGGCGCCCATGGACACCAGCATCCGGCACAGGCCCCGGACGTGGGGCTCGCAGGCGGCGTTCTCGATGACGGTCGTGCCCTTGGCCAGGGAGGCCGCCATGATCGCGTTTTCGGTCGCGGTGACCGACGCCTCGTCCAGGAACATCTCGACGCCGATCAGTTCCTTCGCCCGCAGTTTGTAGCTGTCGCCGACCTCCAGGGTCGCGCCCAGGGCCATCAGGGCGTCGAAGTGCGTATCCAGTTTGCGCCGGCCGATGACGTCGCCGCCCGGGGGCGGGAGGATCACCTCGTGCCGGCGGGCCATCAGCGAGCCGGCGAACAGCACGGACGCCCGGACGCGGCGGCCCAGCCCGGGGTCCAGCTCGCTCTTGCGGACCTCGACGGCCCGGACGCGCAGCCGGTTCGCGCCGGTCCACTCGGCCTCGGCCCCCAGGTCCTGGAGGATCTGGACCATCACCTCGACGTCGCGGATGCGCGGGAGGTTCTCGAGGATCACCTCCTCGTCGGTCAGCAGGCACGCGGCCAGGGTCGGCAGGGCCTCGTTCTTGTTCCCGGAGGGGATGACCTCGCCGGACACCCGGTAGCCACCGTCGATCACGAACCGGCCCATGGTTCCTCCCGTTCGAACGTTCCGGCGTGGGCCCGGAACACCGTGGCGCCGCGGACGGCGTCCCTGGACGCCACCGCACTGGTCACGAAGGCCTGCCCGGGGTAGGTCCCCAGGACCTGGATCACGCGTTCCTGGCGTTCGGGGTCCAGGTCCGCCAGGGCGTCGTCCAGGACCAGGACCGGCGTTTCGCCCGTCGATCCCAGGTACTCCAGCGCCTCGGCAACCTTCCACGCCAGCATCAGGATCTTCTTCTGCCCCCGGCTGGCACTGCCGCGGGCCTTCCGTCCCTGCAGGACGACGTCGAGGTCGTCGGCCTGGGGACCGGCCGTAGTATAGCCGAGCGCGAGATCCGCGGGCCGCCGTGTGCGCAACGCATTCAGCAGCGCCTCCGCGGTGGGCGCCCGGCCCACGGCCCACTTCGCTTCGTAGCGCACCGCCACGCCCAGGTCCGTGCCCGACATCGCCTGCAGGGTCGCGGGCAGGCGCTCCGCCAGGCGCGCCAGGGCGTCGATCCGGGCCGTCGCCACCTCGGCCCCGCACTGGGCCAGCGTCTCGTCCGTCGCCTCCAGCAGCCGCGGATCGACCGCCCCCGGCGCCTCCTTCAGCAGCCGGTTGCGCTCCTTCAGGTGGCGGGCATAGCGCTGCAGCAGCACAGCCAGCGGGGGCCGCAGCAGCACCACCAGCCGGTCCAGCAGCAGGCGTCGTCCCTCGGGCCCTCCTTCCAGCACCGCCGGGTCGTCGGGGCTCAGACACGCCACCGCCAGCACGGTCAGGCATTCCCGTGGCGACCGCACGCCCTTGCCGTCCACCGCCGCACGCCGGTGTCCCGCCCCGACCGTCACCTCGATGTCGTGCGTCGCGGCCCCGCCGGCGACCTGTCCCACGATGTGCGCCGCCTCCTCCCCCGACGTCGGAAGGTCCGCGGACCGGGACGTCCGGAAGGACTTCAGCCACGACAGGAAGGACACGGCCTCGACCAGGTTGGTCTTGCCCTGGCCGTTGGCCCCCAGGACGAGGTTCACCCCGGGGCCGAAGTCGATGGACGCCTCATGGATGTTGCGGAAGCGGCGCAGGTCCAGGTGGACGAGGCGCATGGGGGGCTATACCCGCACGGGCATGATCAACTGCAGCAGGCCGTCGTCGTTGACGCTGGACAGCAGCGTGGCCGAGGACTGGTCCTTGACCGACAGCACGACGGACGGTCCCGGCAGCGCCTTCAGGGCGTCCAGCAGATACTTGTTGTTGTAGGAGATTTCCAGGGACTCGCCCTCGTACCCGACGTCGATTTCCGAGTGGGCGTCGCCGCGCTCGGGATCCTGGGCCTGCACTTCCAGCCGGCCGGTTTCCAGCTTGAACCGCACCAGCGGGGTCTTGTCGGACGAAATCACGACGCCGGCGCGGTTGACGGCGCCCTGCAGTTCGCTGCGGTCCACTTCCAGGCGCCACCGGGCCTCGCCGGGGATGACGCGGTGGTAGTCGGGGTATTCCAGCTCGATCTGGCGGACCATCAGGAAGCCCGTTTCCACGCGGAACACGACCGCGTTGCGCTGGAAGCCGACGGTCACGATGCCCGTCACGTCCTCCAGGAAGCGCTTCAGTTCCGTCACGCCCTTGCGGTGCAGGATGGCGGCGACCGGCTCGGCCAGGCCCGCGGACTCGATCGTCCGAACCATGCGCGACAGGCGGTGGCCGTCGGTGGCCACGGCCTCGATGCGCGCCGCCTCGCCCTGGGGCGCGGCCTTCAGGTAGATGCCGTTCAGGTTCGGGCGGCCCTCGTCCATGGACTGGGCGAAGGACACGCGATCCACCATTTCGACCAGCAGGTCCCGGGGCAGCTTGACCTCCAGGGAGGTCTGGGGCTCCTGGGCTTCCGGCATGTTCTCCGGCAGGATGCCGGGGATCTTGTATTCGGTGCGGCCGGCGGACAGGTCCGCCCAGTGGTTGGGCGTGCGGCGCAGGCGGACCGGCGCCTCGGGCAGCATGCGCGCGGCGTCCACCAGGCTGCGGCCCGACAGCGCCATACGACCTCCCTGGGCCACCTGGGCCGGGAAGGTCGTCACCAGGGTGACCTCGTAGGACTGGGCGGTCAGGCGGATGGCGTCCTCGCCGGTGGACTCCAGCAGCAGGTTCGCCATGACGCTGCTGAGGTTCTTCTGCTCCGGGATCCCCGACGCCTTCATCAGCGCGGCGGCAAAGTCTTTTCGGGCTGCGACGAATTCCATGGGATCCTCCTTCCGGGCGGGCACTATCGTATCCGGGGCGTCCGGCACGAGTCAATGGATCGGGCCGATGCGCCCGCATGCTCTTTCTGTCGTTTGCGTCCGGATTCTTTGCTGATACCATACGCCGCGATGGCTGAACGACAGCGATACAAGATCGTCGAGAAGTTGGACGCGGGCGGCATGGCCGAGATCTATCGGGCCAAGGCCATCACGATCGACGGCTTCGAAAAGGCAGTGGCGATCAAGCGCATCCTGCCGTCCCTGTGCAGCCAGCCGAAATTCGTGAACATGTTCCTGGACGAAGCCCGGCTGTCCATGCATCTGAACAACGCGAACATCGTCCAGGTGTTCGACGTGGGGCGCGCCCAGGGCACCTACTTCATCGTCATGGAACTGGTGGACGGCTACAACCTCCGCCGGGTGTTCCAGCGCCTGTCGGAAGTCGGCCAGCGCTTCCCGGTGCCGCTGGCCCTGTTCACGGTCGCGGAAATGCTGAAGGGCCTGGCCCACGCCCACGACCGTCGGGACGCCAACGGCAACCCCCTGGGCATCGTCCACCGCGACGTGTCGCCGCCGAACGTGCTGCTGTCCAAGGCCGGCGAGGTCAAGGTCACGGACTTCGGCCTGGCCAAGGCCATCACCCAGGCGGAACTGACCGACCCCGGCATCGTCAAGGGCAAGTTCAGCTACCTGTCCCCCGAAGCCATCGACGGCCGGGCCGTGGACCATCGCGCCGACATCTTCAGCGCCGGCGTGGTCCTGTGGGAACTGCTGGCCAACCGCCGCCTGTTCCTGGGCAAGACCGAAATGGAAACGGTGGACCTGGTCCAGAAGGCCGACGTCCCGTCGCTGTCCCTGCTGAACCCGGACGTCCCCGAGGACCTGGACCGCATGGTCGCCAAGTCGCTGGCCCGGGACCCGCGCAAGCGCTACCACAGTGCCCGCGAGATGGTCGACGCCCTGACCGGCTACCTGTTCCGCGAGGGCCTGAAGGTCACGTCCTACGACCTCGCCGAGTTCCTGCGGGCGATCTACGAGGCACAGGCCGTCGAGGCCGAGGGCGCCAGCCAGGAACGCCTGGCCCTGCTGATTTCGGACGAAATCCTCAGCCTGTCGATGATGCGGTACGCGGGCCAGACGCTCCCCGTGGAAGGCAGCAACCCCATCCAGGTCGAAACGCTGGGCCGGGTCTCGGGGGGCCGCCTGTCGTCGGACGACCTGAAGGGCGTGTCCAGCGGGATGGAGGGCGCCAGCGGAACCCGCACTCAGGGCACCGCCCTGGTGGAAATGCTGGAAGGTCGCGAAACGATTCCCATGACCGTCATGGGAACGCGCCAGAAGGGCGGCGGCTCGTGGGTCCTGTGGGGCCTCGGCGGCCTGTTGGCGCTGGTCGGCCTCGGGGCGCTCGGATGGGTTCTCTGGTCCCAGGTGGTAGGCCCATGGCTGAACTCCTGACCCGCCTTCTCCCGGTCCTGGGCCTGGCCTCGTGCCTGGCGTTCGGGGCATGCGATTCCACCAAGGACGTCGGGACCCTGGACGTGGCCGCGGCGCTGGACGACCAGGCCGCGACCGACGTGCCCTACGTGGTGCCGAACCCGGACGGCAAGGCGCACGGCGA
>CAINDP010000229.1 GCA_903847405.1 uncultured Myxococcales bacterium
CCCGCGCAGCCACGTCGATCAGCAACGCCAGTCCCACGCCCAGGACGGTGCCCAGGGCCGTCCAGGCGAAATCCTTCGCCGAGGGGTGCCCCAGGCCCGCCAGGTCGGCCAGTTCCTTTCCCGCCCCGGCCCCCAGGCCGACGCCCACCCCCAGCAGCGCGCCCCAGCCACGCCCGTCCCGCCGTTCGGCCCACAGGGCGTAGGAGGCGCCCGAAAGCAGCAGCCCCGCCGCCAGGTGCGCCGACTTGTCCGGCCCGGTCCAGGGGTCCGCGTCCCGTGCGACCGCAGGCCGTGGCACGGTGCCCAGGGCCAGGGCCGTCAGGAGCGCCAGTGCGGTTGCCCTCGATTTCCACGTTCGCGTCACCCGCTCCTCCAACCGCTACACGCCCGCCTCGGCGATCATCGCGTCCATCGCGGCCAGGTCTGCCGGGGCCAGCACCACGCCGCCCCCGGCCATCTCGCGGGCCTGCTCGGGGGTGCGGACGCCGACCAGTGCCGTCGTGACGCCGGGACGGGAAATCGTCCAGGCGATCGCCAGTTGCGTCATCGTCAGGCCATGGGCGCGCCGCAGCGCATCAAAGCGGACCAGCAGCGCGTTGACGGCGGCGATGTTTTCGGGCGTGAACCGCCGGTGCCCGCGGCGCTGGTCGCCCGCCCCGAAGACGCGGTCGGCGGTCACCGTGCCGGTCAGCAGGCCCAGGGCCAGCGGCGAGTAGGCCAGCACCGCGATGTCGCGGTCGCGGCAGAAGGGAAGGTCCGCGGCCTCGATCCCCCGGTCCAGCATGCTGTACTTCGCCTGGTTCGACGCCAGCGGGCCGACGGAGAGGTATTCGTTCATCTGGGCCGTCGTGGCGTTGCTGACCCCGATGGCGGCGACCTTGCCCTCGTCGCGCAGGCGCACCAGCTCGCCCATCGACTCGGCGATCGGCGTCGTGGGATCCTGCCAGTGGGTCTGGATCAGGTCGATTGAATCCACGCCCAGGCGTCGCAGGCTGTCCTCCACTTCGCGCCGGATGCGGGCAGGACGCAGGTTGCGATGGACCCTGCGCCCGTCGATCTCGAAGAAGAACGGGCCGTCCGTCCCCTCCCAGTCCAGGCCGCACTTGGTCGCGACGACGAGGCTCGACCGGTCGCGGCCGGCGATGGCGCGGCCGACGATTTCCTCGCTGCGGCCGAACCCATAGATCGGCGCGGTGTCGATGAACCCGATGCCGGCGTCCAGCGCGGCCCGGACGGCGGCGATCGAATCCGCCTGGTCCGTGCCGCCCCACCAGGTACCGCCGATCGCCCAGGTACCGATGGCCACGGCCGGAACCTCGATGCCCGATCGTCCCAGGACCCTGCGAATCATGTGCTCTCCTGTTTCCTGAAAATCCGGTGGCACGACCAGGGCCGTTCGCCCCCCCCAGACCTTGACAGCAGGGCCCTCCGCCTGCATCCTTGCGCCGCGGCACGCCGCACTCCGGAGGATCCATGGCCGAGCGCAGGAACTTCAGCATCATCGCACACATCGACCACGGAAAGTCCACCCTGGCCGACCGTTTGATCCAGCACTCCGGCGTGATCGCCGACCGCAACTTCCGGGATCAGATCCTCGACGGCCTGGACCTGGAACGCGAACGCGGCATCACCATCAAGTCCCAGTCCATCAACCTGCCTTACACCAGCAAGGACGGCCGCGAGTTCGAACTGAACCTGATCGACACCCCCGGGCACGTGGACTTCACCTACGAGGTCAGCCGCGCCCTGGCGTCGTGCGAAGGCGTGCTTCTGCTGGTGGACGCGACCCAGGGCGTCCAGGCCCAGACGCTGGCGAACCTGTACCTGGCGATGGAACACGACCTGGAAATCATCCCGGTCATCAACAAGATCGACCTGCCTTCGGCCGACATCGACATGGCCCGGATGCAGATCGAGCGCGACCTGGGCCTGGACGGCGCGAACGCGCTGCTGGTTTCCGGCAAGGCGGGAACGGGCGTCGAGGAACTGCTGGAAGCGATCGTCGAGCGCATCCCGCCGCCGAAGGGCGAGGTGACCGACCCGCTGCAGGCGCTGATCTTCGACGCGCACTACGACGCCTTCCGGGGCGCGGTCGCCTCGGTCCGCGTGTTTTCCGGCGAGATCAAGGCCGGCGACATCATGCGCCCGATGGCCGTCGGCAAGGCCTACAAGGTCGAGGAAGTCGGCATCTTCCGGATCCTTCGCGAACCGCGCCCGATCCTGCGGGCCGGCGACGTCGGGTACATTATCGCGGGCATCAAGTCCGTCGCCGACACGCGCGTGGGCGACACCATCACGCTGGAAAACAACCCGGCGCCCATGGCGATGCACGGCTTCCGCGAATCCAAGCCCGTCGTGTTTTCCTCGCTGTATCCCGTGGCCTCCGACGACTACGAGAACCTCGCCGACTCCCTGGAGCGCTACAAACTGAACGACGCGTCGCTGGTCTACACCAAGGACTCGTCCGCGGCGCTGGGCCAGGGCTTCCGGTGCGGCTTCCTGGGCCTGCTGCACCTGGAAATCGTCCAGGAGCGCCTGGAGCGCGAGTTCGACCAGTCCCTGATCCTGACGGCGCCCTCGGTCATCTACAAGTTCACGATGGACGACGGCAGGAAGATCGAGGTCGACAACCCCGCCCATTACCCGGACCCGGCGTCCATCCGCAAGGGCGAGGAGCCCTACATCCGGGCGTCGATCCTGACCCCCGACCGGTACATGGGCGCCATCATGAAGCTGTGTCTGGAGCGCCGCGGCGTGAACAGCGAGATCGCGTACCCGTCGCCCGGCCGCATGGACATCAAGTTCGACCTGCCGCTGGCGGAAGTCATCTTCGACTTCTACGACCGCCTGAAGAGCATCACCCAGGGCTACGGGTCCTTCGACTACGAGATGCTGGAATACCGGGAAGGCGACCTGGTCAAGCTGGACATCCTGGTGAACGGCGAAAAGGTCGACGCGCTGTCGATGATCGTCCACAAGGAGCGGGCCCGGGCCCGGGCGCTGAACGCCTGCGAGCGCCTCAAGGAGGAAATCCCGCGCCAGCAGTACAAGGTGGCCATCCAGGGCGCCATCGGCGGCAACATCATCGCCCGCGAAACGATCACCGCCTTCCGCAAGGACGTTACCGCCAAGTGCTATGGCGGCGACATCAGCCGCAAGCGCAAGCTGCTGGAAAAGCAGAAGGCCGGAAAGAAGCGCATGAAGATGGTCGGCGACATCGAAATCCCGCAGTCGGCCTTCATCGCGGTCCTGAAGACCTCCGACGACGAGTAGTCGTGGCTGACGCCGGCCTCTACGTCCACGTCCCCTTCTGCGCTGTCAAATGCCCCTATTGCGCCTTCGCCTCCTGCACGCGCCTGGACCTCGTGCCGTCGTGGCGCGATGCCGTGCTGGTCGAGGCGGCTCGCCGCGCACGCCGCTTCGACACGTTCGACACGCTGTACCTGGGGGGGGGCACGCCCGGCCTCCTGCCGGAAGACCTCCTGGCCGGACTGGTGCAGGGCCTCCGGGGCGCCCTGCCCTTCGCGCCCGACGTCGAATGCACCATCGAGGCCAACCCCGCCGACGTGACCCGCGGACGTGCCGCGGCGTGGCGGACCCTGGGGGTGAACCGGGCCAGCCTGGGCGTCCAGTCCTTCGACGACGACGACCTGCGCTTCCTGGGGCGGCGTCACGACGCGGCCGGTGCGGTCGCGGCCCTCGATGCGCTGCGTGCCGCCGGATTCGAGGACGTGGGCATCGACCTGATCTACGGCCTGCCCGGACAGACCCGTCAGTCCTGGCGCGCCACGCTGGACCGGGCGTTGTCCTTCCGGCCGACGCACCTGTCCTGCTACGGCCTCACCGTCGAGCCCCGGACGCCCCTGGCGCGCCTGGTGCGCACCGGGCGCGTCGTCCTGGCGGACGAATCCACCTTCGAGGCGCGGTTCCTGGAAACGTCCGACGTCCTGTCGTCCCGCGGGTACGTGCATTACGAGGTTTCCAACTTCGCCCTGGGCGAAGGGCGCCAGTCCCGGCACAACGGCAAGTACTGGCGGCACGTCCCCTACCTGGGCCTGGGCCCGGCCGCCCACTCCTTCGACGGCGCCCGTCGCTGGTGGAACGTCCGCTCGGTGGAGGCCTGGGTGGGCCGGATCGCCCGGGGACGCCTGCCCACCGCCGCATCCGAGCGCCCGACGGCCGAGCAGCGCCGGCTGGAAATCCTGGCGCTGGGCTTTCGGACGCGCCGGGGCGTGGAACTGTCCGTCCTGCGCGAAACGCCTTCATCCGCCGCGATCCTCGAATCCCAGGTGGCAGACGGCCGCCTGGTGGTGGACGCAGGCCGCGCGCGTCCCACCGTCCGCGGCATGCTGGTCGCCGATGCGCTGGCGCGGGCCTTCGCCTGACGTCCGTTGCGGCCGTGCCGGGTGTTGTCGCTACGATCCGACCGGATGGTCGACAGGCGCTTCCATGGACCGATCCAGCAGATCCCGAACCACTTCCAGCAGGGTCGCCGGCGCGAAGGGCTTCTGCAGGAACGAGGTTCCCGGCGTCAGCAGGCCCGGCTGCACCACGACGGAATCGGTATAGCCGCTGGTGAACAGCACCCGAAGCCCCGGTCGCACCCGGCGCAGGGCCCGCGACAGGTCCCGACCGTTCATTCCCGGCATGATCACGTCGGTCACCAGCAGGTGCAGTTCCCCTTCGTGCGCCTTCGCGACCTCCAGAGCCTCGCGTCCGTCGCACGCCTCCAGGACACGATAGCCCGCGCTTTCCAGCACGACCCGCACCAGCCCGCGAACCGCCGCCTCGTCCTCGGCCACCAGGACCGTTTCAACCCCCCGCGAACGGGTCGGCTGGGTTTCGACCGGGGCTTCCCCGGGGACGGCCCCCTCGATCCGCGGCAGGCAGACCTTCATGATCGTGCCCTTCCCTGCCTGGCTCTCGAACCAGATGTGCCCCCCGCTCTGCTTCACGATGCCGTACACGACCGCCAACCCCAGGCCCGTGCCCTTGCCCGGCCCCTTCGTCGTGTAGAACGGCTCGAACAGGTGCGACTGGGTCTCCTCGTCCATGCCCGTACCGGTGTCCTCGAACGTCAGCAGCGCGTAGGGACCCGGCGCCAGGCCGAGGGATTCCGCCTGCAGCGGATCCGCGAGGTCGAAGGGCTCGACCCCGATCGACAGGCGGCCGCCGTTCGGCATCGCATCGCGGCCGTTCAAGGCCAGATTGACGATCACCTGGTCCAGTTGGCTGGGGTCCACCTTCACCCGCAGCGGCCCCTCCGACACCACCGACCGCAGTTCGATGTCCTCGCCGATCAGGCGCCGCAGCAGCTTTTCGATCGCGGACACCACCTCGGTCAGGTCCAGCACCATCGGCTGCAGCACCTGCTTGCGGCTGAACGCCAGCAACTGCCCGGTCAGCGCCGCCGCACGCTTCCCGGCCTCCCGGACTTCCTGGACGTCGCGCCAGGCGGGCTCGCCGGGATCCAGGCGGTCCAGCAGCAGGCCGCTATACCCGAGGATCGCGGTCAACAGGTTGTTGAAATCGTGGGCCACGCCGCCTGCCAGCCGCCCGACGGCCTCCATCTTCTGGGCCTGCTGCAACTGGCTTTCCAGTTCCTTCCGGCGGCTGACGTCCTCGACGACCCCTTCCCAGCGAACGATGGCGCCGGACTCGTCCCGGACGGCCCGGGCGCTTTCGGAAACCCACACCCGCTGTCCGTCGACGCGGCGGGCCTCGTACTCGAAGCCGCGCACGACGCCGTGTTCCGTCATTTCCCGCAGGAAGTCCGTGCGCCGTGCAGGATCCACGTACAGCCGCTGCAGGAAATCGGTCGGATCCTGCAGCAGGTCCTGGGGGTTGTCGAAGCCCAGGATGCGCGCCAGCGCGGGGTTGGCGACCAGGATCCGCCCCTGCGGCACGCACTGGTAGATGCCTTCGACCGCGTTCTCGAAGATCGACCGGTAGCGTGCCTCCGCCTCCCGCGTCTGGGCGTTCAGCCGTGCGCTTTCCAGGGCCGCCGCCAGGTAGTCCGCCGCCTGGACGCCCAGGGCGCGCCGCGCTTCGGAAAAACCGTCCACCGCCGACGACATCAGCAGCACGACGCCGAACAGGCGGTCGCCGAACCGCACCGGCATGAAAAGGGCGCTGCGGGTGTTCGCCTCCAGGGGGCGCCACCGCGCATCCGACGCGCAATCCGCCAGGTAGATCGGTTCGCGGCTCTGCAGGACGCTGGCCATGAACCCGACATGGCTGGCCGGTTCATAGACCTGCGCCCGCACCCAGGCCGCGATCTCGGGCGCCAGGCCGATGCTGCCGCACCCGCGAAGGAGCCCGTCGGCCGGATCCAGGGCGAACCACTCGGCGGATCCCGCGCCGCACGACTGCATCATGGCGTCCAGCAGCAGCGCCCCCGTCGCATCGGGCTCCACCTGCGCGATGCGGTCCCGTGCCTCCAGGAGGACCTCGACCGCCCGACGTCGTTCCTCGGCTTCCCGCTCCATCCGCACCCGGTCGCTGATGTCCCGGAACACCACCTGAACCGACGGGGCTCCCTGGTACAGGATGCCCGAGGCCGTGACCTCGACGTCGAAGGCCGTCCCGTCCAGTCGCAGGAACCGTTCGCCCATCGCGGGTTCGCGCCCCCCGGTTTCCACCATGCGCCTGACGCGATCGACGACTTTCGTGCGGTCGTCCGGGTGCACGAAATCCAGGACCTGCCGCCCCTCGATGGACTCGCGATCCATCCCGCCGCACATGCGCAGTGCGGACGGATTGACGAACACGACCATCCCGTTGCTGTGGACGATGATCCCGTCGGGGGACAGGTCCACCAGGCTGCGGTAGCGCTCCTCGCTTTCGCGAAGGACGGTTTCGGCCAGCCCGCGGTCCCGGACCTCGGCCCTCAGGCGCCCGTTGGCCTGTTCCAGTTCCTCGGTGCGCTCCCGGACGCTGGCCTCCAACTCCTCGCGCGCCCGCCGCAGGCGGACCTCCACTTCGCGACGCAGCGTCACGTCGTTCAGCACCACGGCGGTCCCGTTCACGACGCGTCGCACATCCCGCGTCCGGCTGATGCGGACGTCCATGTGCCGGATCCCCTGTCGCGTTTCGATGCGCCGTTCGACCGTCGCATCGTCCCCCTGCGACTGATCCAGGGCGGCAAGAGCGACGGCCACCTCGGGCGCAAGGTCGACGATCGGCTTCCCCCGCAAGGTGCCGCGCGTGTCGGCTCCTCCGAACAGGAACCATGCCGACGGATTGCAGTACTCGATGTGCGACGCGGCATCCAGCAGGAACACGGGGGACGGCAGGCTTTCCAGCAGGGCCATGAACCGGGCCTTGTCCTCGCTCTGCATCCGGCCGGACGCCTTCAACTCCTGGATGTCCTCGCTTTCCGAAGCCCCGTCGACCCATTCGACGCAGAACGCCAGTTCCAGGCGATCGAAGATGGCCAGCACGCGTTCGTGCGTCGACGCGGGGTCCCAGGCGTCGCCCGCCTCCGAATCGACCAGATCCAGGAAGGCGCCCCGGAAGTGCTTCAGCACCGCCAGGAACTTCCCCAGGCTCACGCCGCGGTACCGATGGGTCCGCGCCTCCTCGGAAACGAACGCGGCCACGGGATCGGTCGCCAGGTGCTCGGCGGTCTGGAACGGATTGATGGGGGCCTGAACCTGCAGTCCCCGGATCACGATCCGGGACAGTCGCTCGACGCCGCGCACCCAGACATCCCGGGAGGCCGGGACGTCCCGGAGGTCTCCGGCGTCGTCGGCACGCGACAACGCCTGCTCGACCAGCCAGTCACGGCGGCCCCTCACGAGTTCGGCCAAGGGATCCACTCCCCCCCCTTTCATCATCCATGCTCCCGGTACCGGGTTAGTATGCCACGGTTCCGCCGGACCGGCAGTGTGGTATAGGATCCGGCAAACCTCGGGCTGGACCGGCCCGACCTGCGAGGCGTTCGATGCGACGTGTGATGGAACCGGCGATGGTGCTCTTCCTGGGACTCGTCCTGGCGGCGTGTGGGGGCACCGGGACCTCCGATGCCGGTGACGTTCCTGCGGACGCCACGGACCTGGCCGAGAGGCCCGACGCGGCGATCCTCGACACCCCCGCCGACACGGTGGACGAGGACACGGCGCAGCCCCCCTGCACCTACGACCAGGTTCCGAAGGGCCCGGCCGATTCGACCCGCACGAAGTTCGCGCTGTCGATGTTCCACTGGAACACGCAGTACGTGGCCGGCGGCCTGATCTCCACGTGGGACGGGGCTCCGATCACGGCCTGCGGCATCAACTTCGGCGACGACAGCATGTGCGAAGGCTGGACCGACGACGCGCTGGTGGACTGGATCATCCTCCAGTCCTTCGAGCCGGTCCTGGACATGTACCTGTCCCATCCCACCTGGGGAACGACCTTCGAGTGCCCCGGCATCATGATCGAGGCGATGGCGGCCCGGCACCCGGACGTCCTGCTGAAGCTGCGGGCGGGCGTGCAGTCGGGGCAGATCGAACTGGTGTCCTTCCACTGGTCGGCCCAGTTGTTCCTGGCCTACCCGGCCCGGGATCTCGAAAAGTCGCTGGCGATCAACGACGAAATCTTCCAGGCGAACTGTCTGCCGGTGTCCCCGGTCGTGTTCAACCAGGAAGGCATGAGCGGCGTGGGCAAGCATGCCTTCATGGCCGAACACGGATTTTCCATCGACGTCATCCACGAAAACATGTTCCGGTACTTCCAGTGGGGCACCACGCCCTGGCCACTGTACAAGAGCCGCGGCGTGACGGTCGTCGCGGGAATGGAGGAGGGCCTGAAGGAGGGCCCCAGCGTCGACCCCGCCTCGGGCATCCAGGTGGTCTGGCCGTTCTTCGACGACGGCGAGGTCCTCGCGACGATCGGCAGCCCCTACCTGGCGCCCGTCATGAACGCCGATCCCGCCGCGGTCGCCGCTTACGAGGCGTTGATCCAGGCGTGGGTGGACCAGGGCTATACCGTCAGCACGATCGCCGCCTACGTGCGCGACCTGACGGCGCGCGAGATCCCGGTCCGCGACCTGCCCCCCATCACGGACTCGACGTGGCAGCCCGTCGACACGAAGGGCATCCAGCAGTGGATGGGCCACCACGGCAGCCTGGACGCGACGTGGGTCTTCGAGCGGGACAACGACGAGCGCACGGCGACCTACCGTACCAGCCAGGCGATTGCCGTCGCGGAGGTGCTGTTCGCGTCCGCGGATGCCGCGGGCAAGGACGTCGCCGCCACGCGGGTCGCCCTGGACGGCGCCTGGCGGGACCTGCTGAAGGCCCAGGTCTCCGACGCCACGGGCATCAACCCCTGGCCCGGCGAGTTCACCTACGGCATGACGTTCAACGATGCCGCCGCCACGGTGGTCGCCCAGGCGACGACGGACCTGCTGGCGTCGCTGGGATGGCCCCACGCGACCGTCGACGTCGGCACCGGGACGGCGACGCGCCTGGACGACATTCCCGTCGCCGAAGCACCTGCGCCGACGGACGCCCCCTTCGAGGTCAGCGTCACGGCGCCCACGCGCACGCTGGACGTCCGCTGGTACGAGGCGGGCGCGAACCACGTCCGCATGGTCGCCATGTTCGGGCCCATGGCCGATCCGACCAGCACCGCCGATCCCCTGGACCGCCGGGTGACCGTGGCCTTCCCGCGCTATGACGACGTCCTGCGGTACACGCCGGGCCTGTCGGATCGGGAGGTCCTGGAGCAGCCCTTGTCGGGCTTCACCCTGCAGGCGGACAAGGACGACGCGCTGGTTCACAACGTCTACCTGCCGCTGCCGAACGGGCTGATCGGCCTGGGTGACAACTGGTGGGTCATCAAGCACTGCGCCACCGTGCATCTTGCGGCAGTCGTGAACCAGGCGGAAGGCGAGGCCAGAAGCGTCACGTTCGTGGACGAAACCGCCATTCCCGGCGAGTCGCGCACCTGGGAGTTCAGCGTGTTCCAGGGCAGCACCGCCGACGCACTGGCACTGGCCAATCGCATCAATTCGTTCCCGGTGGTTACCCGTTGAAGGCTTCCCGGATGGACGTCCGGTGCTAGACTTCGCCGAAAGTGGAGGATCCGATGCAGGCAAAGGTGATCCGGGATGGCATCCACTGGATGGGTGCGGTGGACTGGGACCGACGGTGGTTTGACGCCCTGGTGCCGACCCCCCAGGGGACCTCGTACAACGCGTGGCTGGTGGAAGGCACCCAGAAGACGGTGCTGCTGGATACCGTCGACGATTCGATGGCCGGCGACCTCATGGCACAGTTGGCCGACGTCCCGCGCATCGACTACATCGTTGCGCACCACGCCGAGCAGGACCATTCCGGCGCGTTGCCGAAGGTGCTGGAACGGTACCCGGAAGCGATCGTCCTGTGCACGGCGAAGGCGGTCGGCTACCTGCAGGATCTGCTGCCCCTGCCGGCGGACCGGCTGCGGGCCGTCGCGGACGACGAAACCCTGGACCTCGGGGGGCGGACCCTGCGCTTCCTGCACCTGCCCTGGGTCCACTGGCCGGAAACGATGGCGACCTACCTGGTCGAGGATCGGGTGCTGTTTTCGTGCGACCTGTTCGGCGCCCACCTGGCGTCCGCCGGCATGTTCGCCCAGCGGGAAGAAATCCTGGAGCCGGCCAAGCGCTACTACGCCGAAATCATGATGCCTTTCCGCGCCCAGGTGACCAAGCACATCGAGCGGCTGTCCGCGCTTCCCATCGACCTGATCTGCCCGTCCCATGGTCCCGCCCACGACGACACGCTGTTCATCCGCACCGCCTGGCAGCAGTGGGCCGCGGGTGCGCCGGTGGGCAAGGTCGTGATTCCGTACGTATCGATGCACGGCAGCACCCGGCGCATGGTGGATCACCTGGTCGGCGCACTTTCCGCCCGGGGCGTTCCGGCCGAGCCGCTGAACCTGCTGGTCAACGATCTGGGGGCCGTCGCGATGGCCCTGGTGGACCCGGCGACCGTCGTCTTCGCGACCCCGGTCGTCCTGAACGGCCTGCACCCGCTGGTCCAGTCGGCCGCCTATGTCGCCGGCGCCCTCAAGCCCAAGACCCGCTTCGCCGCGACCCTCTCGTCGTATTCCTGGGGCGGCAAGGCCGACGATCAGGTGAAGGCGCTGCTGGGCGGATTGAAGGCGGAATTCCTGCCGCCGGTCGCCTGCAAGGGCGCCCCGAAGGTCGCGGATTTCGCCGCCCTGGATGCCCTGGCCGACCTGATCGTGTCGAAGCACCGCGAGGCGGGGCTGTAGGAGTGGAGGACGACGCCCCCACTCCCCCGGCTCGTGCCTCCTGGTTCCGGCATACCTTCGCCTCGCTGCGGCACCCGGCCTACCGGACCTACTTCATCGGGCAGTTCTTCAGCCTGATCGGCACCTGGATGCAGATGGCCGCCCAGTCCTGGCTGGTGTACGACCTGACCGGTTCAAAGGCCATGCTGGGCCTGGTCAGCCTGGTCGGGTCGGTACCCACGCTGCTGCTGTCCACCTGGGGAGGCATCCTCGCGGACCGGTATCCGCGGCGCACCATCCTCCTCGTCTGCCAGGTGCTCCTGGCCCTGCAGGCCATCGCCCTGTCGCTGCTGGTCCTCAGCGAAGGCATCCACATCGCGCACCTGATGATCCTGGCGGCGGTCCTGGGCACGGTTTCAGGGATCGAGATGCCCGCGCGCCAGGCCTTCGTGGTCGAAATGGTCGGCCGGAAGGACCTCATGAACGCCATCGCGCTGAACTCGTCGGTCTTCCACGCGGCGCGCATCCTGGGCCCCGCCGTCGCGGGCATCCTGATCGGGGCCATCGGCGCCGGGTGGTGCTTCCTGGTCAACGGGTTGTCGTACGGCGCGATCTTCGCGGCCCTGCTGACGATGCGCCTGGATCGGACGCTGCCGCGTCGCGTCGAGGGCAGCGCACTGCACCAGGCCGCCGAGGGGTTCCGGGTGGTGCTGCGCACGCCGGGCGTGGTGGCGCTGCTGGCCCTGCTGCTGCTCGTGGGCGTGTTCGGCTGGTCCTACGTCATCCTGATGCCCGCGATCGCGCGTGACGACCTTGGGGTCGGTCCCGAGGGGTACGGCCTCCTGATGTCCGCAATCGGCGTCGGGTCGGTCGCCGGCGCGCTTTCGGTCGCCTCGCTGCGGGAGTTCCGGGACGGCCGCGCCCTGATCGTCGGCCTGATCCTGATGTTCGTCGTGTCGGTGGGCGTGCTGTCGGTGACCACACGCTATGCCGTGGCCCTCCTGGTCCTGCTGCCCTCGGGGTTCTCGCTGACCGCCTTCTTCAGCCTGACGAACACCCTGATCCAGTCCTCGGTGCCCGACGAGGTCCGGGGCCGCGTGATGGGCGTCTACGTGTTCGTGTTCGCGGCGATGATGCCGCTGGGCTCGCTGCAGGCCGGCGCCCTCGCCGAGGCCTTCGGCACGCCGACAACCATCCGGGTGGGCGCCGTGGTCTGCGCGCTGGCCGCATTGGCCGCCCTGAAGTGGATGCCCCGGAACCTCCAGCGCTGACCGTCCGAAAATGGGGACAGACACCGATTTCCAAGTACCCGTATTCGTGGGATGGGAGTCAGAAGGCTGTCCCCATTTCGGGGGGTCAGTAGACGGCGAGGGTTTCGACGTTCATGCCGCCGGGGTACGCGTAGGAAACGTAGAAGTCCCAGCCGTAGACGTCGATGCCGGCCGGCTTGTCCACGGTGACGGTGTGCGACCCGGCCAGCAGGGGAAGGCGCGTCACCATCCACTGCCCGGACGGCAGGGTCTGGAAGACGTTCGTTCCCAGCATGACCCCGTCCAGCAGCACCATGGCCCCCGCCGGGGCCACGATCGATACGTAGCTGTTCCGGTACTTGATCGGCACCAGGAACACGTACTCCTTCCGGAACTGCTCGACCGGAACGCCCATCATCTGGGACGGATCGCCGATGTTGGCGTCGTCCGGACTGCAGTTCGACTGCTTGGTGCAGGAGTTCTGGTTCAGATTGTCGCAGATGCAGGAGCCGGGCGAGGTTTCGCACAGTTCACCGGTGAAGCCGTTGTAGCAGCCGGCGTGGGCCGAATACGGCGCATCCTGGCCCTCCAGGAAGTGCCCGACCATGAACGGCTTGTCCGCCGTCAATTCCACGTGGTCCGAGATTTCGAACTCGAACCAGCCGCCCGCGTTCAACACCGGGATGCTGACGATCGCCGGCGAGGCGGTGATCTGAGTCCCGTCCTGCGCGGCCAGCACGCGGATCACGTCCGGCGCCTTGCCGCGGGCCATCGTCCGCGCGATGACATAGTGCTTGCCCAGGGTGCCCAGCGGCTGGATCTGCTCTTCCAGGTGATCGCACGCCGAGATCCCGGGGCAGTCGGAGTCGATGGTGCACGCAATGGACGGATCGTAGCTGCACCGACTGGCCTTGCACTTCGAGATGGGCGCGTCCGCGCAGACGTTTCCGCCGAACACCGCGACCCGCTGGGTGGCTTCGATCAACGACCCGGTGAAGTCGCCCATGAGGGCGGACGCTTCCAGGTTCAGGACCATCCCCTTGGTCAGCGTCCACGTCCGGGGCGTGTTGGCCAGCGTCGTCTGGACTCCCACACCCATCAGGATCGCCGCCGTCGGGGTCACCTTCACGTCGGTGTTCCCTTCCTCCGTCGCCACGATCGTCATGAAGGACGACAGGGTCTGTCCCGACGCCGTGGAGCCGATCGTGGGCCAGGACATGACGCGGTACACCTTGCCCAGCGCGGTCGTGGGCAGCAGCAGCGACGCGTCGTTGGAAAACACGTTCGCGTTTTCCAGCGGATTGAACTGGTACGCGACGACCGGCAGCGTGGACGTCAGGTGCCACGCCTTGTTCGACAGTTCCGACCCGCTGATGTTGTTCGGGGGCAGGCTGATGATCGTCGCCGTCTTGGGCGGCGCGTCGTACGTCTTGTCGAACCCGCTGGCGTTGGTGACCCGGACCGTGGCCTTGAAGTTCGCGTTGATGTTGGACACGACGATGGCGTAGGGCGAATCCACGCCGCCGCCGTAGACCGTGTCATCGGGATCGCTGAACTGGTCCAGGTCCGTCGCCCAGTACTCGCACCCCTGGTTCGTCTTGAACTTCGCGTTGAAGTCGCACAGGTTCAGGCAGGTCCCCAGGTGGCACAGGCGCCCCGTGTTTTCGGTGTCGCAGTCCTCCTCGAAGCTGAAGCCGCTGCCGTCCAGCGTGCAGGCCATGATCGAAGATCCCTGGCACACCCGCTGCCCGGGAACGCAAGCGACGCAGGCGCCGTTGACGCACCGCAGGTCGCCGCACTGGGTTTCATCCCAGCCCGAACCGTCCAGCTTGCACAGTCGCGCCACATTGATCTGAGGACAATCCACGGCGCCCGGCAGGCACGCGACGCACGACCCCTCGAAGCACACCTGGTCCCCGCAGTCCTGCTCGTTCTGCTGCATCCCGGTGGCGTCGCAGGTCCGCGCCAGGTTCTTGCTGCACGTCCGGCTGTAGGGCTGGCACGTCAGTTCGCCGTTGCAATTGCCGTTCAGGCAGTACCCCTGGCCCAGGCAGTCGTTGGCGCCGCGGCAGGCCACGCACACCCCGACCGACTTGTCGCAGAAGGGGGTGTCCCCGCCGCAGTCGTTTTCGTTGACGCAGCGGGTCGCGTCCGGGCCCGGATCCCACATCGGCGGGCTGTCCGTACCATAGTCGACCTTGATCGTTCCGAAATCGTACCCGCCGTTGTCCGCGGGATCGGCGCCCCCGGCGCAGGCGAACATCCCGAACATCACGAGCACCACTGTTCCCCGAACGCGGGCCATCCGGTTTCTCCTGAAGGCTGGAGCCGTGGCATTGTAACGGTTTCGTCGCGATTCGTGAACGGTGGTCTTTCCGGTGCGGGATTGACGGGATCACTGGATCGGCAACATCACGTCCACCGTGTGCGTGCCGGCGGGAACCTTCACGAACAGGGTGCCCGACGCCAGGTCCCAGAACCAGCCGCCGGTCGCCGCTTCCAGGGCCGCGAGGTCCGCCGTCTGCACCAGTGCCGTCCCGCCCTCCGTGACGCCCGTAGGCCCGTCGGCGAAGCCCACGACCTCGAACACGGCGCCCTGCGCGAACTCGGTGCCGTCGGCGTAGCCCAGGCGGAGGGTGCCGCCGGTCAGCGATTGCGTCAACGCCGTCGAGTCGAACAGCGTGAACGTGCTTTCGGCGCCGGGGAACACGCGCGCCCACAGGATGCCCGGCGTCGTCGCGTAGGAATCGACCAGGTCCGGATGCGTGGTCGGGGCGATGGCGTCGATCGTCGGGCGCAGCATCGGGACGATCCCGCCCGCCCGCAGGAACAGCGGCAGTTCCGTCAGGGGAGCGTCAACCGTCACGGTCTGGCCACCCTCGTACCGCAGGCCCGTCCACCAGTGCAGCCAACTGCCCGGGGGCAGGATCACGTCGCGAGTCCGAAGGCCTTCGGTGACGACCGGCGCCGCCAGCAGGTCATCGCCGAACAGGAAGGTGTCCGACGGATGCTGGCCGATTTCGGGATACGCAAGGCCCAGGGCCCGCGTGATCGGACGGCCCGTCGTGGACAACTGCTTCGCGTAGGTCCATTCGTAGGGGAACAGGCGCAGGTGCAGGCGGGTGTAAACGCGATAGTTGTCCAGCAGTTCCGTGTCGGGCCCGCCGTCCGGATTCGTGAATTCCCACGCGACGCTGCTGGATCCCGTGCCCACCTGCATGACGGACGACAGGGCCGTCTGCTGGTACCAGCGCATGAAGGTTTCCCGGGCGGGCGGCGATTCACGGTAGCCGCCGGTGTCGGCGCCATAGAACGGGAAGCCGGAGGCGCCCAGGTTCAGGTCGTAGGCCAGCGATGCCGGCAGGCCGCCGACGAAGGTCTTGCCCTCCCCGGGCATCGCCTCGCCGTGCCGCACCATGTTCGCGTCCAGGTCGCCCGGCCAGATGACGCTGACGTTCACCTGGTCGCCCCAGGTGCCCGCGCGGCACAGCAGGAAGCCGCCGTCGGCCGGCATCGTTTCGGCGTACACCCGGTGGTAGAGCAACTTCCACAGACTGTGCATCGTCCGCTCGTCGCTGCCGTCGTGGAACTTCCACTCGCTGCGCATTCCCAGCAGGCCGGGGACGATGTCCTCGCCGTAGTCCAGCTTGAACCCCTCGATGCCCATGTCGGTGTACCGGTGGATGAGGCCCTGCCACCAGGCGTAGGCGTCGGGATTCGTCAGGTCGATGGGAGCGCCCCACTTGTTCAGGATCAGGCCCACGGTCGGGGGGTGGTAGCCCTTGTCGATCGCCTCGGCCAGCAACACTTCGGTTTCCGGAGACCTTTCATCCTTGCTGCTGACGTACGGCGTATGCCACAGGCCCATCCGGAAGCCCAGGTCGTGGGCCCGGTCGATCATCGCCTGGGGGTCCGCGTAGCGGTCCTTGTGGAAGTCGAACGAGTTGACGCCGTTCGCGTAGGGCCGGTCGATCCAGTAGGCGGTCGTCGCCAGGTCCAAATCCCGGATCTTCTGCAGGTCTGCATCCACCTCGACCTGCCCGGCAATCTCGTTGCGCCAGATCCAGGGTCCCAGAGCCCAGCGGGCAGGCAGCAGCGGCGCCCCGGTGACGTCGTAGTACAGTTTCGTCACGTCGATGGGCTTTTCGGCGCTGAACAGGTGGAACTCGAGTCCCTGTCCGGCGGCCGCCCCCAGGCCGAAGGCCGCATCGACACGGTCGGCCGTGGTCGCAGCCACGTCGAACGAACCGGGATACCGCGACGCCACGAACAGGCCCCATCCGCGGGTCCCGATCACCAGGGGCACGGGCACGTGGGCTTCGTTGTAGCCGCTTTCCAGGTTCCCGACGGCCTCCAGTTGCATCGCCCGGATCTTGCCGCGGTGGTTCACCTGGTCCAGGTAGGCGCCCAGGCCATAGAACGCCTCGGTTGCGTCGACGATAGGCCGGATCCGCATGTAGGCCACGGGGTCCCCGGCGGCGTCGGGCGTCAGCATCAGCCGCACCCGCCCCGCGGCGGGGACCGCGATTGTCAGCGTCGCCATCTTGGCCGTCCCGTAGGTCAGCCGCACGGTCGCAGAATCCTGGTCGTGGGCGCCGATCGCCATCGCGGTCACGTCCAGCCACGCGAATCCCCAGGGCGGGTCATAGCCGGGGACCTGCGCGGCGATCAGGTAGGGATCGTAACTGGTGGCATCGTCGATTTCGTCCACGCGCCCCATCTGGATCCCGGCGGCGTCCAGCACCAGCACGGGTTGGCCGCCCCGGGTCAGCGTCACGGTCAGCGCGACGCGATCGACGGTCACCCCGTGGCCGCCCACGGCAAGAGCAACAGACTCGGGACCCGGATCCACGACGTCCGGTGCGACCTCGTCCACGTCGGCCGGCAGTTCGCCCGGCAGGTCGCCGACGGGGACGTCCGGCAGGATGTCCGGCATCCCGTCGGCACCGGGATCGCCGGCCGCATCGCCGGATCCCCCGCCACCGCACGCCCCCAGCGCCAGGACCAGGGCGGTCGCCAGAATCCAGAACATCGACCCGCAACGAATCTGCATCATCGCCTCCCGTACTCGAAGGGCGCCCGAAGGGCACGAACTGCCGGGTGAATAGCATTCCGCGGGTGGATTGGGAAGTGGAATGGAGGGTCCCCGCTCAGCCCCCGATGCGCACGGACGCCAGCATCCCGCACGCGGCGTGGGCGCCGAACCCGCCGGAGTACCGGCGGATCACGGGCCATCCCCGGGCCTTCAAGGCGTCCCGGAACCGGTCCAGTTCCGCGATGTCCGGCGCCTTGAATCCGTCGGGCCGAGGGTCGTTGACCTCGATCAGGTTCACGCGCAACGGCAGGTCGCCCAGCAGGCGCGCCAGGCCCTCGACCTCGTCGTCCCCGGTGTTCAGCCCGGCGATCGTCACCCAGGCGACGGTCACCAGGCCCTTGGACGCAACGGCATACTCCCGGAGCGCCTCGGCGACCTCGTCCAGCGACCAGCGCGAGGCCACGGGCAGCAACGCCGCACGACGCTCGGGGTTCGTGGACGTCAGCGATACGATCAGCCGGTAGGGATGCCCCTCCCGGGCATAGCGACGGATCGCCGGCACCAGGCCGACCGTGCTGATGCTGATGTTGTCGGCCGCCACCCGCCCGCCGCAGGGATTCGAAAGCACCCGCGCAGCCCGGATGACCTCGTCGTAGTTCGCCAGCGGCTCGCCCTGCCCCTGGAACACCGCGCCCGTCGCCCGCCCCGTCGCGTCCCGCCGGACGGCCAGGAAGGCCGCCACGATCTCCCAGGCAGCCAGGTTGCGCCGCAGGCCCAACCGCCCCGTGGCGCAGAACGCACACGCCATCGCGCACCCGGACTGCGTCGAAAGACAGACGCTGTAGGCGTCGGGCTTTTCCAGCGGGATGCGCACGGCCTCGGACAGGGCGCCGTCAGGCGATTCCAGCAGGTACTTCACGAACCCGTCGGCAGGATCCTCCGCGCGCTCGACCAACCGCAGGCCGCACCGGACGGTCGTGGCCGTGACGGCGTCGGAGATCCGGCCGGCAACGGGGCGCCGGTCGGGAAAGCCGTCGGAATCGTCGCTGATGACGTGGGACAGGATCCGGCGCGCCTCACCGTCGGTGATGGCGACGGCGCAGGAACGCAGGTGCGCCACCAGGTCGTCGGGGGTCATCGCGTAGAGGTGCGGTCGTTCCGCCATGGGTGGCTTGTAGCGGATTGGGGAGGGGGAGGCAAGGACGGGGCGGGGAGCGGGGGCGGAGAGCAAGGGCGGGTACGGGTACGGGTACGGGTACGGGTACGGCAGGATCGTCCACGTCCACGTCCACGTGCAGGTCCACGTCCACGTGCAGGTCCACGTGCAGGTTCACGGCGACGTGGTATGTTGCGCGCGGCTGGAACTCCTGGAGAAGCTCCCTGGATATCGGTTTCCTCAGCGACGGCGAGATGTACTCGATCCTGACGGCACTGGCCTGGGCCGTCGCCGTCGTGCTGTTCCGCCGCACCGGCGAGGTCATGCCGCCGGTGGCGCTGAACCTCTTCAAGGGGTTGGTGGGACTGGTTCTGTCCCTGGTGACCATGGTGGCGCTGGGTGTGCCGTTCGTGCCCGAGGGCGTGACGCTGGCCGACACGCTGATGCTGTTCGGCAGCGGCCTCGTCGGGATCGGGATCGCCGACACGCTGTTCTTCATGGCGCTGAACCGCCTGGGGGCGGCGCGCCTGGCCGTCGTGGACTGCGCCTACAGCCCGTTCATGATCCTGACGTCGTGGGTCTACCTGGGCGAACCCATTTCCGTCTGGCTGGGGCCCGCCGTGGTCCTGATGGGTGCCGCGATCGTCATCGGGGCCTGGGAGCCGGGTTCCTTCGACGCCGCGGCCTGGAAGCGGGAAAAGTCCGGGATGGCCCTGGCGACCCTTTCGGTGTTCCTGATGGCCGTGTCGATCGTGGCGGTCAAGCCGATCCTCAATCGCACCGACGTCTGGTGGGCCCTGGTGATCCGCCTGGCCGGTGGCGTGGCGTTCCTGGCCGTCCAGGGTTCCTTCCCCCGCCACCGGGCCTCGGTGCTGCGCGCCCTGACACCCGGACCGGCATGGCGCCTGGCGATTCCGGCCGCGCTGGTCGGCACCTACCTGGCCATCTTCCTGTGGACCCTGGGGATGAAACTGACCTACACGAACACCGCCAGCGTCCTGAACCAGTTGTCCAACGTGTTCATCCTGCCCCTCGCCGCCTTCTTCCTCCACGAACGCCTCGGTCCCCGGCAGGTCGCCGCGATCCTCCTGGGCTTCGGGGCGGGCATCCTCGCCATCCTGTGACGCGCCCGCTCCTGTTGCTCCGGCATGGGTTCCCAGCCCCGGTCGTTGACGTCCGCCCGTCCGTGCGATGGAATGGGGGGGCCTTCACCTGGACGGACCCATGGCGGACCCTGGGCGGATCACGCTGGAGCGACGCGGCCACCTTCTGCTGATGGGCATCGACCGGCCCACCCGGCGCAACGGTTTCAGCCTGGCCATGTACGAGGCGCTGGCCCGGGCCTACCACGAACTGGACATCGAGGACGACCTTCGGTGCGGCGTGCTGTTCGCCCACGGCGACCATTTCACTGCCGGCATCGACCTGATCGAGTTCGTCGAGCCCTTCTCCCTCGGGCGTTCGGTCGTCCCCTCCGACGGGCTGGACCCGATGGGCCTGGACGGGCCCCGGGTCCGCAAGCCGATCGTGGTCGCAGTGTCCGGCATCTGCTTCACGATCGGCATCGAGCTGATGCTGGCGGCGGACATCCGGATCGCGTCGTCCGACACCCGCTTTTCGCAGATGGAGGTGCGCCGGGGCATCTACGCGGTCGGCGGCGCCACGGTCCGGTTCGCCCGGGAGTGCGGCTGGGGCAACGCGATGAAGCACCTCCTGACCGGCGACGAGTTCGACGCGGCGGAAGCCTTCCGGATCGGGCTGGTGCAGGAAGTGGTGGCGCCGGGGCAGCAGGTCGAACGCGCGATCGCCCTGGCGTCCGAAATCGCCGACCAGGCGCCCCTGGCGGTCGCCGCCACGCTGGCCTCGGCCCGGATCGAGGTGCTGGAAGGCGAGGAGGAGGCCGGACGTCGGCTGCTGCCCGACCTGCGGCCGTTGATCAACAGCGAGGACGTCCAGGAGGGCCTGGCGTCGTTCCTGCAGAAGCGGAAGGCGGATTTCAAGGGTCGCTAGACGCGTCCCGTCACGCCCTGCCCTGCCCCTTCCATCCCTCCAGGATTTCCCGGATGCGCAGCGTGATCCGCTTCTTCGTCAGGGGATTCGCAGCCCCCGCCGTCACCAGCGCCGGCCAGTCCGTCATCGTCCACCGGACGTGCTCGATGACGGCGTTGCGAATCGTTTCGTCGTGGGTGATGCGGGCCTCGCGCTCCTGCAGGCGTGGCGGGCACGTGAGGCTCCACCGCAGGGCCGCGTCCCGGGCCGTCCCGTCCGGACACCCCGGAAACAGTTCCTTCACCCGCAGCGTGAAGATCGCCACGGCCCGGGTCGTCCGGGGGCTGAGGTCGCCGGCCTTGGGGTCCTTGGGTGCGTCGTCCATCTGCCCTCGCATCCGCGTGGGCATCGTACACGACCCGGAGCGATCAGCAGAAGCCCTTGAAGTAGTCCTCGGTCTGCATCTCGGGCTTCATCCAGTCCGTGATCTGCAGGTCGGCAACGGACGAACCCACGACGCCGATGTCGTCCATTTCGCCCAGGCCCAGGAACCGCGCCATCACCAGGGCCTTGATGTCGGTCGCGGCGATGTTGACGATCGCCGCAACGGTCGTGTCCACGGCCACGGCGTCGTTCCCGGCCAGCAGGAAGTACTTCCCGGCCGCGTTGCGGGCCTTCGTGTGGATGGTCCGGCCGTCGTTCACCGGCGCCATGTGCGGCCCGCTGCCCTCCAGGCAGATGGTGCCGTCGACGATCGCGTAATCCTTGTAGCCGCCTTCCTTGCGCCACTTCACCATGTCGATGAAGGACCCGGACACGCCGGCGTCGTCGATCCCGTGGACGGCCATCTTGTCGTAGGCGACGTGCAACTGGCAGCGGGACACGCCGTTGCCGTGCAGGTTGATCGAAGCGGCGCCGAAGTAGTTCTTCATGCTGGCGGACAGGCGGGCCCACTGGTGGGTCTTGATGACCGGGATGGACACGATGTGGTCGGCCAGCGCGAAGGCCTTCCCGATCGAGATGCCGTCCTTGACCAGTTCGCTGGTCGAGGCCGACGGGATCACGTGCCACTCGTTCACGGCGTTCAGGCACAGCATTTCGACCCGTCCGGCGCCGTAGGTCGCCAGGAGGGCTTCCACCGCCGCCTTCAGGTTCGTGACGCCGCCGATCGAGTTGCCGTCGACGAACGTCACGGTGTCCCACTCCCAGGACTCGCACTGGCTGCCTTCGCCGATGATCACCTTGGCCGCCCCGGCCTTCAGGCACTGCTCGGCCACGCCCAGCACGATCTCGGGCTTGGTGACCTCGCCGGTGTTGGCGTTGAAGCCCACGCCGAACATCTCCATGCCCAGGGCCACGAAGTTCGGCTTCAGGAAGACGGTCTTCCCCGCCAGCGCCGTCCCCGTGAAGCCCAGGGCCTCGGCTGCGCGCATGCCCATGTCGTGCAGTTCCGTCAGGGACGAGCCCAGGATGGCGTAGACGGTCGCGGCGTGGGTCTCGACAACCTCCGGCGGCACGTCGGCCGCGGGAGTGTCCACCGACAGATCGCCTTCCGCCTTGTCCGCGGAGTCGCACCCCAGGTTCAGCAGAGTCGGCGCCGCCAGGGCCGCCGCCACGCCTACCGCACCACGCTTCAGGAGATCACGCCGACTGATCGACATCGCATTCGCCTCCGCCTTCCAAGATTGAACGGCCCGAGTCGGCTCCGGCTCCGGCGAGAGATTGCTGCGCAATCCCATGGCCTTCGCCTGCGTGCTCGGGCGGCTCCAATGAACGGCCCGAGTCGACTCCGGCTCCGGCGAGAGATTGCTGCGCAATCCCATCGCCTTCGCCTGCGTGCTCGGGCGGCGCCAAGGAACATCGTTCGCGCGCCCCCACCGGGGACGCGACCATCGCGCGCGGAAGGCGGGCCGGCGGCCCGCCGGACAGGATCCGAGCCTGAAGCTCAGCCCGCGTGACACGACTTGCAGGACAGGGGATCCGGGAAGCCCTCGCTGCCGTGGGGCGGCGTGGTGTGGCAACCCGAGCAGGGCGAAGCGCCCCCGTGACCCGCGGGAGCCCCGTCGTTGCCGTGGCATCCGATGCACATGTAGGGGTCCTTCCCGTCGTTGTGGTCATCGGCGGTGTGGCAGCCCCAGCAAGCCGGCTGCGCCCAGCCGGGGTGCGTGTCGTCCAGGATCAACTTGGTCGCGCCGGTCACCGTGTCGACACCCTGGTCCGTGCCCGCGTCCGGCGTTACGCCCGGATCCGCCGGGGAGCCGGGATCGGCGATCACGTCCGGGATCGCCGACTGGTCGGCGCCGCCCGAACTGGCGGAATCGCAGGACAGGCCCAGGACGCCCAGCAGGATCGCGGTCAGGAGGGGCCTGCGCATCGGCGTCTCCGGAAAGAAGGAGGGAACGGATCCTGGAAAGAGAGTTTCTGGACGCCCCCTTCTTTCGTCAAGCATTTTTTGAACCGGTCAGTCTAAAATGCGCCGAGGTTCGATTCTGCCCGACAGTCTGGATGGAGGCGACATGCGAAAGACGACCGATGGTTCCCCGGTGAAGGCTTCGAAGGCCACGACACGGCGCGGCTTCCTGCACGGGACCGCGCTGGGCGCCCTGGCATTGGTCGGAACCCGTGCGCTGGCGGGTTGCGACGGCGGGTCCTCCTCGTCCTGCGACCTGCCGGGCGACGCGACCGGCGACACTCCCGGTACGGCGGTCTGGTCTTTCGACCGCGAAACGGACGTCGTGGTCATCGGGTCCGGGACGGGCCTGGTCGGCGCGCTGGCGGCCGCTTCGGCGGGCGCGCGGGTCCTGGTGCTGGAAAAGTCGGCGACCACCGGAGGCTCGACCCGCCTGTCCGGGGGCGTGGCCTGGATCCCGAACAACCCGGTCATGAAGGAAGCCGGCATCGACGACAACCGCGACGACGCCCTGGCCTACCTGCGCAAGGTGGCCCGTGGGCAGTCCGAGGACGCCCTCATCGAGGCGTTCGTCGACAAGGGGCCCGAGATGGTGTCCTTCGTCGGCAGCCACACCGAGATCGGCTGGACGGTCGCGGCCCTGCTGGGCGACTACCACACCGAATGGCCCGGCGCCCGCGCCTCGGGACGCAGCATCGGCCCCACCGAAGGCGACGCCTTCAACCAGGGCCCTGTCCTCATCGGTGTCCTGGAAACGGCCTTGACCGCAGCGGGCGGCGAAGTCCTGCTGAACGCCCCCGCAAAGAAACTGATCACCCGGACGACTCCGGCGGGCGGCGTCGAGGTCATCGGCGTCGAGGCCGAGATCGCGGGCCAGCGGGTCCGCATCCGGGCCAACCTGGGCGTGATCCTGGCCGCCGGCGGGTTCGACTGGGACCTCGAGCGCAAGCGCCACTGCCTGCGGGGTCCCACCGAGTACACGCTGGGACACCCGGGCAACACCGGCGACGGCCTCCGCCTGGCCATGGCCGTCGGCGCCGATCTGCGCAACATGAACGAATGCTGGGGCGGCGTGGTCTACGTCGAGGAAACCGCAGCGGCCATGGCCCAGGGCAAGCCCGGCAACATCAACGCGATGGCCCAGCGGCGCATGCCGGGCTGCATCACGGTGAACCGCTACGGCGAGCGCTTCAGCGACGAAGGCAGTCCGTACGACCCGGCCTGGCTGGGCTTCTTCCGCTGGGAGAACTGGGGCGAGATGAAGGACCGGAATCTGCCCGCCTACTTCATCAGCGACAAGGGGGCGCGGCCCAACCCGTCGCTCGGCCTCCAGAAGGCGGACACCCTGCGCGACCTCGCCGGGCTCCTCGGCATCGACCCGGACGGCCTGGAGGCCACGGTGGCTGCCTTCAACACGGCCGCCCTTCAGGGCACGGACCCCGTGTATCACCGCGGCGAAAGCGCCTACGAACTGGGCTACGGCCCGACCCTCGCGCCCATCACCAAGACGCCCTTCTATGGCGTCCAGGTCGCTCCGGCGGACCTGGGGACCTGCGGCGGCGCCCGCGTGAACAAGGATGCGCAGGTCCTGGACACGGATGGCGTCGCGATTCCGCGCCTCTACGCCGCGGGGAACAACTCGGGCCTCGGCGGACCGGGGGCGGGCTATGGCGGCGGCGGCGGGACCATCGGCCCGGCCATGACCTTCGCGTACATCGCCGGAACGAAACTGGCCTCGGCGGACCCCCTGGTCCTGGAAGGGGACGGCGTCCGACCGGTGGACGGGGCCGTCGGCTGAACCCGGACCGATCGTACACGGAGGAGCCAGCATGCGCCGCTTCCGCACACCCATTCTGTCCGCCTGCATCGTCCTGGGAATGCTCCTTCCCGGCACGGCCCGGGCCGAAACGGCCGACGAGATCCTGGTGAAGACGGACCGGTTGACCAACGGCTGGGACGACCTCTTCATGCGCACCAACATGACGATCATCGACCTGGACGGCAGCAGGAAGTCGTACGTGTTTTCCATCGCCCAGAAGGGTGAAAAGCGGATGATCCGCTTCGAGTCGGGCGAATTGAAGGGCATGTCGACCCTGGTCCTGAATCGGGACAGCGTGTACGCCTACCTGCCGGGGTTCAAGAAGGTCCGACGGGTGGCCGCCCACAACATGGGCGCCTCCTTTGCCGGGTCGGACTTCACGAACGACGACTTCGCCTTCACGTCCTGGCCGGCCACCTACCAGGCCGCGCTGGACCACGAGGACGCGCAGAACTGGTACCTGCGCTGCACGCCGAAGCCGGGGGGACTCAAGCCACCCTTTCCCGTGGCGATCGCCAAGGTCGACAAGGCGACCTACCAGTTGATGGGCTACGAGTTCTTCGACGAGCGCGGCCAGAAGGTCAAGACCTTCCAGAACAGCGACCTGAAGGACTGGGGCAAGGGCGCCCTGCGCACCCAGGTCATCCTGGTCACGGATATCCGCACGGGCCATCAGACCCGCCTGGACCTCAGCGAATTCAAGGTGAACCAGGGCCTCCCGGATTCCGATTTTTCCATCCGGGAACTGGAGTGGGGACGCTGACGGGTTCCCGGGGATTCACAGCAGGAACGGCAGGATGGCCTTTCGCTGGGCGGGGTAGTCCGGGAAGGTCCGCCGATACCACTGGTGGTGCGTCAGGGCCCGGGGCAGGAGGTTCGCCACGGTCCAGACCGCGAAGGCCAGACCGGGCAGGCTCCAGGCGACGATGGCCCATCCCGTCCACTCGACGATTTCCCCCAGATAGTTCGGGCAGGAAACAAAGCGGTAGAAGCCGGCCCGGGGGATGCTGTACCCGCCCTGCCCCGCCTTCCGCAGGCCCCGCAGGATCGCGTCGGCGTTCAGGTTCATGGCGAACCCGCCCAGGAACAGGGCCAGGCCCAGCCAGGGCCGGGGGTCCGCGAACCATTCCAGTCCCCGGGGCGAATCGAACAGGGAAAGCCCCAGGCCCAGGAAGGTCCCGTTGATGACGTTGAACGTCATGCCGGACAGCAGGATGACCACGGGCATCGGGCTCCCGGCGCGCAGCCGCCAGGGGTACACCACCGCACGGTTGCCGTAGTGCAGCACCCACATGGCCAGCAGCAGGATCAGGACCGGCGAGCCCAGGTCCCCCCGGATTGCCGCCAGGACCGGGAACACCACCAGCGCGGGAAGCTCCATCAGGAACCACCCCAGCCGCGCCGGGATCCGGGGGCCTACCTTGCCCTTCCCGTGCCGGCCATAGGGCGCCGCGATCTTCAACAGGACCAGCGCGATGATCGGCGCCAGTCCGATCCACGCCAACAGCGTCCCCTGAAACAGGTCCTTTTCGCTCATCGGGTGGCCTCCTGGGACGACGGCCAGACCGCCACCCGCGCAAACGCGCGTCCCTGGTGCCATGCCAGCGTGTCCGCCAGGGTCGATTCCAGGGCACGTGCCTTGAACCCCAGTTCCGCGGCCGCCAGGGCGGACGAAACCCGGCTTTCGCCATACAGGACCTTGATCGAGTCGGTCGTGCACTGGGCGGTCCGGCCCGTGCACAGGCTGGCGGCGCTGGCGAAGGGCACGCCGATCCAGGCCGTCCACAGGGGCACCTTCACGCGCCGCCGCTGCTGCCCCAGGGCCTCGTCCACCTGCCGCCCCAGGCCCGCCAGGGACGCCCAGTTCCCCGAAAGGATGTACCGCTGGCCCGTGCGGCCTCGCAGGGCCGCCGCCTTCGCCCCCTCGGCGACGTCCCGCGCGTCGACCCAGTCGTACCCCGCCTTCGGAACGATCGGCATGGCTCCGGACGCCAGGTTCAACAGCACCCGGCCCATCCGCGATCCCTTGTAGTCGTGGGGACCGATCACCCCGGTCGGGTTGACGATGACGGCGTCCAGGCCCCGTTCGACAGCCTCCAGAACCACCTTCTCGCCGGCAGCCTTGGACAGGCCGTAGCGCGGGCGCGAGGGATCCGTCATCGAACCGCGCTGCTCGTCGATCGGCTGGCCGACGCACCGATCGTCGAAGGCGTGGATGGAACTGAAGTGCACCAGGCGGCGCACGCCTGCCGCCAGGCACGCGTCCGTCACGTTGCGGGTGCCTTCCACGTTCACTTCGTAGGCCCGGGCCGCCTCCCGGGGGTCCAGCGTGATGTGGCCCGCCAGATGGAAGGCCAGTTCCGTCCCCTCGAACAGGGTCCGCAGACTGTCGGCGTCCTCGACGTCGCCCTGCACCTTCTGGACATCCAGCCCTTCCAGGGCACGGACGTCCTGCCGGACCAGAGCCCGGACCGACCAACCCGCGCCCAGGAGCGCCCGGACCACGTTCGCCCCGACGTGTCCCGTCGCCCCGGTGATCGCCACCTTCATCGTCGTGCCTCCTTCGCCGTGGATTCGACCGGCGCCCCCTTCCGGCCGCCCCATTTTCGGCCGGACAGAACCGCACGGGTCGCGCTGCTGCTCCCACGAGTTAGCAAGGTGCGGGCCAGCAGGTGTGGCAGGGGGAGAATGCTGTCGAAACGGCCGACTGGCGCAGGCGGAGCGCCCGGGGGTGCCCGGTCGGCAGCGCACGTCGTGCGGATCCGCACGACCCCCGACGTGCGCGCACGCTTTCGCCACGGATCGGTGTCACGGGCTGCCGCGACCCGCTACACCGCGGATTCCAGGGCCGCCTGCAGTTCGTCCGGGGTCAGCACCACCGGGTTCGCCTTCGTGCTGCTGGCCCGGGTGGTCGCTTCCACGATGCCGGAGATGTCGTCCGCATTCACGCCCCACCGGGACAGTGGGGGGATCCCGAGGTCGTCGCACAGCGCCGCCACCGCCGCTACGCCGTCCGCCGCAGAGGCGACACACTGGCCCGTCAGCATCCGCCCCACCGCGTCGTAGCGCGACAGGATCGGCGAGCCCGGCGCACGCAGGTGCAGCGCCTCGATGTTCGCAGCCATTACCGGCGCCAGCATTCGCGCACATACAGCCCCGTGGGGCGCGGCAAGGCGTCCCCCGATGGCTGCCGCGAACCCGTGCACCGCCCCCAGTCCGGCATTGGCCAGCGCCATCCCTCCGAAGAGGCTGGCAACCGCCATGTCCTCCCGCGCAGCACGATCGGCGCCGTTCCGGAAGGCGGCCCGCAGGGACCGGACCGCCAGCACGATC